>DAOTVZ010000083.1:0-2997 GCA_034436045.1 Ktedonobacteraceae bacterium
ACCTATCAAAGCTGTTGCAAGTTTGGAAAGATACCTAATGGGGGTTCCACAGAATATGCAGAATATTATGAAAGGGGATGCATCGACAGCTAATGGGAATGCTAGACACGGATGAGGAACATTTCCACTTAACAATCTCCGTTCCAGTTACTTGCATATCGCCAGGTACAACAAAACGAGGGATTAGCAATCGGACGAGTTTTGTGACATTCGTATACTGTTAAGGGAAAACTCCCTCCTGAAGAAGCGAGCTTTCCAAAGAAACGGATAAAAAGGAGCGATACCTGATGGAACAACAAAGCAAGCAACTTTCCATACTCAAAAACGCTGTCACAAAGGCTATCGAGCAACTCTATGAGAAGGATTTCTATCTTCTAGCACATGATGTAAATGAACGCACGCTTTCACATAAGCTTGCCTGCTACCTTCAGCAGGAGATAGAAGAGTGGGATAATACATGGCATGTGGACTGCGAATACAATCGTGACTATGACAATCCCAAAGTGTTGATGCAACTTTCTCTCGCCTCAACAACGGTGATGCCTACAGACACCCAGGCAACTACCGTCTACCCTGATATTATCGTACATAAGCGTGGCTCTAGAGAAAATCTCCTTGCGATTGAAATCAAAAAAGCGAGTAATCGTCGAGGTAGAAACCACGATTACGAGAAGCTCGGAGCGTTCAAGCGTGAGCTTGGCTATCAGCATACACTCTTTCTGGAGCTTTCCCCAGATAGGGAACCTTTGATGGACTGGGATCACGAAAGCGAACAACACGACTGAAGAGCAGTCTGTTTTTTCCCTGACTTGTCCAGTCTACAATGACATGTAAGTAGCACAGATATTAATCTGTCATGCGGTAGGACATCACGTCTTCTTGCTCTTATAAAGAGGTTACAGGAAGGATAAGTGCACTGGTCGCACAAGGATGTGCGACACTGATGGGTAAGAAATCACTACTGTATCGACTCCGGTTTTTGATCTCGATGAACTCTCTACTCGTTTACAGATTCTTTCTGATCATCGTGACTGCCGGAGTCGGCAGTATGTCTAGCTACCATGCTGATAATCGACATACTTGTTAAATGAGCAGGGCGAGATAGTGTTCGCACAATTGCGTATCGGATCAAACTACGCCTACAGGATTTGAGTCAGTTTCTTTCATTGGCACTGCAAGTGATCGTTTAAGTGACTGAAGCCAAACCAACTCTGCAACAGCCTTACTTCGCTCATACAGGCCCCTTGACATTCCCCCGAAAATGAATTATCCTTCAGTTATGAAGATTGATTCATTTACGCAATAAGGAGCGAGCGATGGCTACTGCTGTCGGCACACCAACTACACAACCATTACCGTCTTATCCAGCGGGGCCGAAGCCCAAACCGCTCTTCGGCAACCTGCTGGAGTTCACGCGCAATCAGCCGCTTTACCTGCAACGGATGCAACGTGCTTATGGCAAGATGGCCACTATCCATATCGGCAAAGCCCCCGTCGTGCTGCTCTTTCGCCCGGAGTATGTGCGCTATCTGCTGACCGAGAACCCACGCAACTTCACCTCGATTCAGAGCCGCGATAGAGGTTTGAAAGAGACGTTAGGCGAGGGTCTGTTGACCATTGAGGGTGAGGCACATCGCCAGCAGCGCCGTCTGGTGCAACCGGCCTTTCATCGCAAGCGCGTCGAGGGTTACGCCGACGATATGGTGCGCTACACGCTGGAGATGCTTGATACATGGCACGCAGGCGAAGAACTGGATATAGCCCGCGCTATGCAGACGCTCACGCTACGCATCGTGGGCAAGAGCCTCTTCAATATCGAGCGGGCCGAGCTGATTAACGAGCTTGGCAAGCAATTCACGCGCGTGATTGAGAGTCGCGCAAGCATACTGGAGCGCCTCTTTGATCTCAAAATCAATCTGCCTTTCACCGGCTATGGCAAACGCATGGACGGCAAACGCCATATTGACCACTTTATCTATCAACTGATTGCCGAGCGACGTGCGTCCGGCAAAGACATGGGTGATGTCCTCTCCATGCTCCTTGCCGCGCAGGAAGGCGAAATGCACCTCTCCGACCAGCAGGTACGCGACCACGTGATGACCTTCGTGGCCGCCGGTCATGAAACGACCGCCAACGCGCTGACCTGGACATTTTACCTGCTGGCGCAGCATCCAGAAGTCTGCCGAAAACTAATCGCCGAACTGCATAGCGTGCTAAACGGACGCGCGCCAGGGGTCAATGACCTGCCCAGCCTGCCCTATACCGAGTGGGTGCTGAACGAGTCCATGCGGCTCTACCCGCCAGCGTGGGTGATTGGGAGACGCGCCATCAACGCTTTCGAGCTTGACGGTTATCATTTCCCGGCGGGCACCACCTTTATGATGAGCCAGTGGGTGCTACATCGCATGCCCGAATTATGGGGTGACGCCGAGAATTTCCGGCCCGAACGCTGGAATCCAGAGAACAACGAGTTGCCACCGCAGTGGGCCTACTTCCCGTTCGGCGGTGGTCCACGCATCTGTATCGGTATGCCGTTCGCGCAGATGGAGGCCAGACTGCTGCTCGCTACCATTCTGCAACATTACACGCCGCGTCTGGTACCCGGCTTCAAGGTCGAACTGCTGCCCCTCGTCACCCTGCGCCCGAAACACGGCATGCGCATGATTATCGAAAAAACAACCATATCATAATATCACATCTCACTCCCGTAGGGGCGTGATTCATCACGCCCTGGGGGCGGCTCGACGGGCGTGCTCGATACGCACGCAGGGATGGGATTCATCACGCCCTGGGGGCGGCTCGACGGGCGCGTTCGATACGCACGCAGGGATGGGATTCATCACGCCCTGGGGGCGGCTCGACGGGCGTGCTCGATACGCACGCGGGGCGGCTCGACGGGCGCGCTGGGCGTCATGAATGACGCCCCTACGGGAGCGATGCCCAGTTTCGGGCGTGAAGATTCATCATTACGCCCAGTAAGCGACTCGATAGACGCGC
>DAOTVZ010000084.1:0-74947 GCA_034436045.1 Ktedonobacteraceae bacterium
GCACAGCATCTATTTGCCAAGCATGGATTTAGCGCCACGACAACGAAGGCTATCGCGGAAAAGGCCGAGGTACCCGGTGGCCTGATCTTTTACTATTTTCCCAGCAAAAAAGCGCTATTAGAGGCAGTCGTCAGCGAGCGCAATATTCTTGAGGAGTTGAGCGCCACGGCCGAAACCGTCATCAGCCCTGAGCCACGCGCGATGTTGATTGCGCTCGGTCAACGCTACCTGGCTATCTTGAAGCAGCATGAAGAGTTGGCGCGTATCCTCTTACGCGAATTCCGCTCCTATCCAGAGATCGCGCGGCAGTTCCACACATTACGCGAGGAGCATATCGAATTGATCGGCTCCTGCCTGCGTCGCTCGCTGCAACTAGGACAATACACCCCCTTGCGCAATATTCATGCTATTGCGCGCACTTTCCTCTACAATATCATTGTCATTGCCATCATCGAGGACGCGGAAGATCCGCATCGTCTTTTGGAAGAGATGGTCGATGTGCTCATCTAGGAGTACCTGTTGTCTTTTTGCTGCTTAGCGGTTGGATGCGATGTGGAAGGTGCCCAGGACTTTGCCAACGAGGCGGCGGTTTTCCCCATCGATATTGTAGATAGTGGACTCCAGTACCGCAATGGTGCGCCCCTGTTGCAGAATGGTGGCCTCAGCAACTATCTCGCCCGCGCGCACCGGGGCCAGGTAGTTGATCTTGGCCTCGACGGTGCTGAAGCGTGTGCCTGCCGGTAGTATGGAGAGGAGCGCCATTGACATGGCCGTGTCGGCCAGCGTGAAGATCACGCCGCCATGCACGATCTGTTGGGGATGCATCAGGCGACCATCCACTTTGATACGGACGCTGCCCTGTCCATCCTGAGCCTGTACAATCTGCATGCCGATCAATTGGGCGTACCCAAACTCTGCGACGCGCTGAATAATCTCTTCCTGACTGGGGATAGCCTGAGTTTCCTCTGATGATGCCATGCCGTGATTTACCTTCCTCGCACGATACGTTCGATCTCGCGCTTCGTTTCGCGTTCTGCGATAGCCTCGCGCTTGTCGTAAAGCTTTTTGCCACGACACAGACCTAGCTCGATCTTCGCGCGTCCACCTTTCAGATAAAGCTTGAGCGGGACAAGTGTCATACCCTTTGTGGCGACTTTGCCGAGCAACTGGTCGATCTCGCGGCGATGTAAGAGCAGCTTGCGGTTGCGCAGTGGGTCGTGATTGAAGCGGTTGCCATGCTCATAAGCGGCGATGTGGGCATTCTCCAGCCACAGTTCGCCGTTGCGCACGATGGCATACGAGCCGCGCAGGTTGACCCGCCCCTCGCGGATAGATTTAATCTCGGTGCCGACCAATGCGATACCGGCCTCGATGGTGCGCTCCACAAAATAATCGTGGTACGCCTGCCGATTGACCGTGATGACTTTAATTGCTTCATGCTGTGGTGCAGCCTTCTGCTGCTCTTGCTTCCTGGCCTTTGCCATAATGCATACTCCTTATCTCTCCTGGTAAGGACGTGTATCTGTTGCCATCTCAATTGCAAGCCGGGGCGAGTGCGTGGTATCCCGCTATTCTGCCCCTACTCTGGCATAGAGACATGCGTCTGTTATTCTCTCGCTGGCAACAGGAACACTGCTCTGTGACGAGCAGGGTGTAGCCCATAAAATGCATAATACCAGTATAGTATATGCAGGCAAGCGGGAAAGGTGACAGAGCGGGCACGTGGCAAGGTAGCCGCACGCCCTCTATCTCATTCGCATAACGCTTACCCCACATGCTGTGAGGGAACGTCATAGTGCAGAAAGGCGTCTCCTGGCACTGTGATGTAACATATGAGTGAGCTATTTTATGAATGCATAGTACATCACATCTGCCTGTCTGAAGAAAGGTTGTTCTATGTTCTACCATCTGGGCAAATTTGCCGCCCGCTATCGCTGGTTGATTGTGGGATTGTGGATGGTGGCGGTAGCCGTCGCGCTCCCCTTTGCACCGCAGGCCAGCCAGGTCTTGCAGCCGGGCGGCTTTATCAGCCCTGATGCCGAGTCCTCGCGCGCGCTCGATCTGCTGGCACAGAAACTGCATCTTAATACTAATATTGTGCAGGTCATCTTCACGAGCCAGCGTTATACGGCGTATGACCCGCAATTTGTGGCGGAATCGCAGCAGGCTCTGTCCGGCCTGCAACACTGGTCGAAGGTGGCACAGATTATCTCGTTTACTGATAACCCGCGCCAGATTTCAACCGACCGACACGCGGCCTATGTTAATGTGGTGATTAACGCCGATTCGAACAATGTCGCTTCATTCTTACCTGGACTACAGCAGCGATTGAAGCCGGTACCGGACTTAAAGACCAGCATTGGCGGTGGCGCTGTTTTCTATCAGGATATTCAGATCGTCAGCGAAAATGATCTACGGCGTGCTGAGATACTGGCCTTTCCGTTCGCTATTATCGCGTTGCTGCTGGTCTTCCGTTCGGTGGTCGCTGCCATTTTGCCCACCCTGGTGGGGGGCTTCGCAGTCGTCGTGGCGCTGGCGCTGGTGTTTGTCATCGGCCATGTCATACCACTCTCGATCTTTGTGCTGAACATTACCACGCTCTTCGGTCTGGGGTTGGGCGTCGATTACTCGCTCTTCATTGTGAGCCGTTTCCGCGAAGAATTGTGGCGTGGACGCAGCGTCTCTGAGGCGGTGACGGTCACGGTGGCAACGGCTGGGCGTGCAGTAACCTTCTCCGGCTTGACCGTCTCTATCGGCCTGTTTGGCCTGACGCTGTTCCATATCGACATGTTGCGTTCGGTGGGCCTGGGTGGCGTACTGGTAGTGCTGCTGGCCGTGCTGGCGGCGATTACACTGTTGCCCGCTCTGCTGACGATTATCGGTCTGCACATCAACGCTCTACCGGTGCGTTTGCCGACCATAAAACGCAGCATGACGCGAGATCGGGCGCATGAGGAGCAGGCCAGCGATCATGTACAGCATGGTTTCTGGTATCGGCTGTCCAATTTTGTGATGCGCTATCCTTTACAGGTCTTTTTCCCTGTCTTACTGTTGTTGCTGGCCTTTGGCGCGCCTTTTCTGGATGTGCGTTTCTCCGCGCCGGATGCTTCTATTCTGCCGAAGAGTGTTCCCTCACGTCAGGCTTATGACCTGATCGCGCAGCGTTTCGACTCCAGCGAGACAACGCCGATTATTCTCGCTGTGCAGACGCAGGGCAATGTGTTAACGCCGGATAATATCCGCTATCTGTACTATTATGTCAAGCGCATAGAGGCCGACCCCTATACGAAGCGCGTGGACAGCATTGTGAGTGCTGACCCGCGCCTGACGTTGGAGCAGTACGAACTGCTGTATACTCATCCACAGTTAATTAGCGATCCCTACCTGCAAGCGCTGCTCCAATCGACCGTGTCTGGTAATACCCTCTCCATTCAGGTGATTAGCAAGTATGGCATGATTGATCCTCGCTCACAGGAACTGGTAGAGGCTATTCGTAACACGAATCCGGGTCACAACATCAAAGTGATGGTGACGGGTGGGACGGCGGCTGATATAGATTATGTCAACTCAATCTATGACGACTTCCCGCTGGCGGTGCTGATGGTGGCGATTACCACCTATATCGTCTTGCTGCTGCTCTTCCGCTCGGTAGTCTTGCCGCTCAAGGCGATTATCATGAATACGCTCTCTATTCTGGCCAGCTATGGCGCGCTGGTCGTCATCTTCCAGGATGGCTTCCTGCACCAACTGTTGAATTTCACGCCGCTGGGCTTTGTCGAGGCCACCAGTCCCATTCTGCTCTTCTGTTCGCTCTTTGGCCTGTCGATGGACTATGAGGTTTTCCTGCTTTCGCGTGTGCAGGAGGCGTTCTGGCAGACGGGCGATAACACGGCCTCGGTCGCGCTCGGTTTGCAGCGCAGTGGTGGTATTATTACCAGCGCGGCAATCATTGTAGTGGTGGTGAGCCTGTGTTTTGCGACGGCGGACGTGATTCTGGTAAAGGCGCTGGGTCTGGGCATGGCGCTGGCGGTCACTATCGATGCCACGCTGGTACGTGGCCTGCTTGTGCCTGCCACTATGCGCCTGATCGGCGACTGGAACTGGTGGCTGCCATTTGCAGGCATTCAGCGTCATCCGCCCGCGCTAACCGAGAATCTGCTAGAGGGCGGGCCGACATCGGCAATAGCCTCTGAGGCTGATGAGCATGCCAGAGTTGGGAGAGAGTCATGAAGAAACGATTACTTTCTGTGGCTGGACTGCTAGCCTTACTCGGCCTGCTGGCCTCATGCAGCTTCCCTGGCCTGGTTACATCGTCGGCGCAGTTGCCCCAGGTGAGTCAGACAACGCCACAGACAACCAGTTTGCCGCCCATTCGCTTTCCGCAGGATGAGGCGGCACACGACGACCTGACCGAGTGGTGGTACTATACCGGCCATCTCAACGCCGTTGAGCCGGATGGCCAGTTGCATCACTATGGTTTTGAGCTAGTGATCTTTCAGGCATTACGTAGTGACCTCGCGCCGGTATACGCTGCGCACTTCGCCATCAGCGACATCACACGCGGTCAGTTTCACTACGCGCAGCAGCGTGAAACGGAGCCGAATGCCGTGATTCCCAACGGTACTTCGACAGCAGGGATCAACGAGCATGTCGGTGACTGGTCGATTACTGGCTTGAATGGACACGACCATCTTATTGCCTCTATGCCTGATTACGCGATTAATCTACAACTGGACAGTTTGACGCCGCCGATTTTGCATAATGGCAACGGACTGATTACCTATGGGCTGGCCGGTTTCTCGTACTATTATTCGCGGCCACGCATGGCGGTGAGCGGCACGATTATCGATCACCACCAGCCGTTGACGGTCACAGGGCTGGCGTGGATGGATCATCAGTGGGGCAATTTCCTGACACTGGCAGGCAGTGGCTGGGACTGGTTTAGCGTGCAATTGAATAACAACACCGAAATGATGCTCTACTTTATCCGTGACGCTTCTGGCAAGACGATCTCAACGTACATCGGCTATATCGATACGCAGGCGCGCGATCACCTGATTGCTGCCAGCGCCTTGCACGTCACCGTCCTCAATCACTGGATGAGTCCGGTCACGCACGCCGTCTATCCTTCCGGCTGGCAGTTAGTTGTGAATGCTCCACAGCTTCATACCACTTTGACGCTGTTGCCTCAACTCAAAGACCAGGAACTGGTGGTCTATCAATCGACCGGCAATAGCTATTGGGAAGGTGCGGTGAGCATTCAGGGGCAGGTCAACGGGCTGGTGGTGCAGGGCCAGGGCTATGTTGAATTGACCGGTTACGCACCCAACGCGCAATAGCATGCAGAATAAGAGACTCGATAGGCAATAGCAAGCAGAGCAGTAAGGCAACCGCTCCCAGGCTGCCCCTGGTGGGTACCCTGAGTGCGGTCTGCTCTGTCTGCTCTCTCGTCGTTCTATCCCCCTTTTTTCCTATGTCATATGCTTCCCACTATCTCCTGCCTCAGTCTCCCCGCCTGATTGGGTGTTTACTTCTCAGTGGCAATATCTTAGAGAAGACTTACAGAAGACAAAGCCATCTTGTACCGGAGCAATGCAGTGAAAAAGAGTATTGGGGCAGAAAAAAAGCTCGCTTCTTGTTATGTATACTATCTTGATGCTTGTTGTGTGTGGCGTTACACGGCAGTTGCTTGTGTAAAAAGAAACTAATCCGGCATAGAAGTGCGGTCGAATATACTAGTGATAGCGACGTTGCGCTGCATATAGCTCAGCAATTGTTATTGACGAATACATATTACCTTGTGGTATACTTGGTTGCGGTTTGGTGGAACTGTATATGTCAAGCCTACTTTGTATGAATTTTGTATTTACTTTTTACAGAAGTTGTTGTATATTTTGCTGCGATTTGTAATGCTGATGATGCCGTTCTCTTCGCCGGAGAGGGTGAGGGGGATACGATATAGAGCATGGAAGTGAGCGTTTCTACGGTACACAATCGTAAGAATTCGCCGGATACGCTGGATGAATCGGCTATCGTTGAACGGGTAGCACGTATTGTTGCCAGTGTACGTGGGACAAAGCCGGATTATACGCGCCTGGCGGCAGAGCTAGAGCAGGCCATACCGTTTGATGTGTTTGGCATTGTGTTGCTGCGCCATGATCGTCAGGCAGTGCGTGTCGTTGTGTGTTCGCGCACGCTGGTCTATCCCCAGGGTATGGGTGAGATGCCCAGAATGGGAAGTGAGATCAACGGGCGTGCCGCTCACTGGCATACGAGCTATCATCAGCATCCGTTAGAAGACTCAATGCTGTATCAAATGCTGCGTAAGCCGAAGCTGGTGATTCGGAATTACCCTGAAGGTGTCAACGGCTTGCCCAATGAATGTGGTGATGCATTGAGTGGATTCCCCCAGCTGCGCTCTATTTTAATTGCGCCGCTCAAGGTAGAGGAGCGCGTGCTGGGAACGCTGGAGCTTGGAGGGGTTGAAATAGGGCTTTATGCCCCTAAGAAGCTGCAACGGCTGGTGCAGGCGGTAGCGCCGGTGATTGCGACCGCGATAGAGGGGGCGCAGTCTGGTGGGAATGTTAAGATACAGGATCGGCAGCGTCAGGCGCTCAAGAATGTTTCTACGGCTCTGACACAGAATGTGGTAGATCGGGATGCTATTTTGCGTCAGATAGTGGTGGGTATTGCGCAGTCGCTGAGTGTGTCTTCGGCCATCGTAACGATGGAGGCGGATGGACACATGCATCTGGCGGCACAGGAAGGGTTGCCTGCCGCTGTACTGGCGCAGATTTTGTATGATTGCTATCCGGTACATGGTGGTTGTATCATTGGTAGTACCTTTATCACCCGGCAGCCGAGTTCTTCGTTGGATATTGCGCATGATAAGCGTTTCCCGGCCAGTGCTGTTTTCTTCTCTAAGCTGGGTGCCAGTTCTATTTATTGCTATCCCCTCGTCTCTGGAGCGGTAATTTACGGCGTTCTCCTGATCTGCTCGCCGGATACGGGCGGGTTTACGCCGCTCAAGGTTGATATTCTCTCCCTGTTTGCCAATCAGGCAACGATTGCATTTCATAATAGCCTGCTGCTCGATACATTGCGTCAGCGCAGAAATTTTCAGGAGATCATCGAGCGTCTGGAGCGGACGGCTGAAAAGGAGAAACTGATTGAGCCGACGCCCGCAGAGCTATTGGCGCTCTTGCAGCAGGCCCAGAGTGAGGCGCAGCGTCTCTTTGGAGTGAGTTTCAGTTCTCTGTTGGGTCTGGTCAGTCGCTATCTGTTGACGCAGAGTGAGCGCACAGTGATGGAGATGTCATTCACGAACGGCGTGGCGGGAGAGCAGAGTGTGGTCGGCGGTGATTATGTGGGCGAGATACAGAAGCTGGTTGATGTGCCAACAGCCTTAAATGATACACTCTCCCGGCTGGCGCGTCGTACCGAGGGTGCCCTGCGTCGCGCGGGTATGCTCAGCGAACTAAGCGAGTTGCTGATTCAGCTCACCGAATCGACCGGCGGCGTGAAAGATGCCTGGTTCGTGACGGACCTGGACGGCAACTTTGTCTATATGAATCCTGCCGCTGAAAGCTTTTCCGGCCTCACGATGAGTCGGGTCGAAGATAATCAATCACTGACCCTGGAACGGGTCTTTGCGGAATTATTTCCGCGTATGCGCAATGCCGAAGTGGTACGCCAGTATGTGCGCAATGTAGCGAGTGGCGAAACGTATCAGCAGGTATTGCGCTGTGTGCTGGCGGAGCAGCCGCTTGCGGAAGAGCAAACCGGCCAGGGTGTGATAGAGCGCGAGGCGGGACATTGCGAGCATATGCAGGGAGTATCTACTCATGCGCCCAACGCGCGTCGGCGTCGTTTATTGCGTCAGCAAGAGAATCCCACTGATCGCTATTATCATCTGATGTGTTATCCGTTGTGTGATCGGCAAGGGCAACAGGTAGGGCGAGCGCTCCGTGTCAGCGACGTGACGGAGCAGGTGCGGGAGGAGTTGCACCGTTCCGCGCTGCTTTCCGTTGTTTCGCATGACCTGCGCACACCCTTGACGACGATTAAAACGGCGGTAACAGGCTTGTTGCAGGAGGGGATTGAGTGGGATGCGCAGGATCGGCAAGCAATTCTGGCCGATATCGATGCCGAAACCGACCATTTGACTGTGCTGGTCAATGACCTGGTTGATCTTTCGCGCATCGAAATGGGCGCTCTGGTGTTGGAGAAAGAGTGGTGTGACCTGATCGAGGTGGCCAGTAGCGCGGTTGAACGTAGCCGACGTAGCCGCCTCGAATGTGCCGTTCGTTTGTATGCGCAGCGACCTCTCCCGCCTATCTTTGTTGATTTTGGGCAGATCGAGCGCGTGCTTGTCGGCCTGATTGAGAATGCAACGCGCTCCAGTCCCCCACAAAGTACCGTTAGCCTCATCCTGGATCTGGTAACAGATGAGGTACTGGCACGTGCACCAATGAAGCGTCAATTCGCGGTTGAGCATAAGGCGGCGTTATCGCAATGGGTGCGTGTGCGCGTGGTGGATCAGGGAGAGGGTATCCCGCAGTCGGCGTGGGAAGAGGTATTTCAGCGTTTTTATAGTAGTCATGCGGACGGCAATGAATTAAGGCTGGCTATTTGCAAGGGAATTGTGGAGGCGCATCAAGGCTACATATGGGTTGAGGCAGCGCCTACGGAGATATCTATTGAGGGCAAGGTTATCGCACTGGAGCAGGCGCAAGGAGCAGGAACATGTTTTGTATTAGTGTTACCGGCACATACTTATCGTAGCCTGGAGGCAGACGAGGATACGGTGATGCGTCGCAGCACACGGGAGACTGCACGGGCCGAGGAGGAATAATGCATGAAGGCCAAAGGCAAGCGTATTCTTGTTGTAGATGATGAGTTGAGTATTCAGCGTATTCTGCGCCAGAATCTGCTGATGAGTGGGTATGAAGTGTTGGTAGCCGGTGAAGGAAGGCAGGCCATTGAGATGGTGCAGCAGCATCATCCAGACCTGATTCTGTTAGACCTCTGCCTTCCAGGCTATCTGGATGGGTTGGATGTGTGTGTGGAGGCCCGAAAGATCACCAGTGCCCCCATTATTGTGTTATCGGCACTGGCGAATGAGAAACAGAAAGTGCGGGCGCTTGACCTGGGGGCCGATGATTATTTGACCAAGCCCTTTGGCAGTGATGAATTGCTGGCGCGTGTGCGAGCCTGCCTGCGGCGTTCAAATCCTGCCGAGGTGGCGATGGAAAATCAACCGACGACGCTGATCAGCGATGATGGCTATATTCGGATGAATGTCGAGCAACGAACGGTGCGTGCTGGTGAACAGGAAGTGCGTTTGACGCCTACCGAATTTGAGTTGTTGCGGCAGCTTATGCAGAAGGCCGGAAAGGTGCTGACGCATCGTGCTTTATTGCAAGCTATCTGGGGGCCGGAGTATGGGGAGGAGGCGGATTATCTGCGTGTCTATGTTCGTCAGTTAAGGCGCAAGATAGAGAAAGAGCCATCGCGGCCACAATATATTCTGACGGAACCGGGAATTGGCTACATGTTTCGCACGCGGGAGGAGACATAAAAAATTTTAATAAAATCTTAATATCTTTGGCAAAATTTTTATACCAAAAATAGCTGAGGTGCTGTACACTCTCTTACAAGGATTAAAGCCGCGTTGGCTGAGCAGAGAAGCGGATAAAGGAAAAACGATGGAGCAGCAAGAGCGTATCATGGATGGAGACCTGCAAACCCTGGGGTTGCAGTCCATCTTAAAAATGCTGGCCCTGAGTGGAAAAACAGGCAAGTTATTTGTGCATTCTGGCCCGGAGACACTTTCGATTAGTTTACATAAAGGGCAGATAGTGGCGTTGCATGAGGAGGGGGGAAGCCGTATTGATCTGCCAGGGATGCTTTGCCTGCTTGGCAGACTCACACCGCCCAATGCTCAGATGCTGCGTGATTTAGCGCAAGGCGATATCCAGGCCACGTTACAGATGATGGTGGAGCGCGGGTGGATGAGCATGGAAGAGATGCAGCGCCGCCTGGAATTTGCAGTCACGCAATCCATCAGTCATGCGCTGCGTTGGGTCAATGGACGTTTTGCCTTTCATCGGCAGATGATCCCGATGGGGGGCAAGATGCGCCCGCTAGATGTCGATTCGACGCTACTAGAGGCGTTGCGGCAAGCGGACGAGTGGGAAGAGGTTGTTGCGGAAGGCATCTCGAATATTACACGGAATACGGTGGCGCGCTGGCTGCCGGAGGTGAACAGAGATGTACGTAACCTGGGGCTGAGCCAGGAATGTATCGAGGTGTTGTGCCTCTCGAATGGTGAAATCCCGCTACAGGCTATTTCGCTAGTGCTGATGACCCCGGAAGCGCGCGTGGCGCGTATCATGATGCGCTTACTGGAACTCCGGCTGGTCGAGGTGGTGGATATGGCGTTGGAAGCGGAACTCCAACGCGATCTCTCGAATATCATTATCAAGAGTCAGCATACATTAGTGCGTCACCGTCAGACCTCTAATCCAGAGCAGTTATTGCAGGGGCTGATTATCACCTTTGCTGATTGCATCAACGGCCTGCTTGCCCATCACGGGCACTATGCGCGCAGTATGCGCGGAAGAGGTCAGGTGCCTGAGTCAGAGGTGATACGCTACCTTGAGCGACGTTTCATGCCTCTGCTCCAACAATTGAGTGGGCAGCAGTATCCAATTCTGGAGACGGTCACGATGGTGAACGGTCTGCTGGACTGCAATGATATCTTAACCCTGAACAAAGTAGTGAAGGGTGGGCAGTTAGAGGAATTTTATTGGGAGGCCGTGCAAGGGCTGAGTGTGTTTTTGCGTGCATCGTTCGACATGATGTTACGGGACGAAGTGGGCAATTCACATACCGGACGGCAATTGAATCTGGCCTGGAAGGTGTTTCTTTCCGAGGTCGAGAACGAAGTACAACGCTATCAACTGTATCGCGCACAGCGGAACGTGCAGGCGCGTGGGCGCGAGACGATACAAGGCGCGACCGGGCCTGTGGGTGCGCCAGGTTCTGCAGGAGCGCCGAATTGGAACGGAGCGAACGGAGCCTGGGGAGGTCCCGGCGGGGAGGCCTCACGCCCCAATGGGGCCATATACTGGTCTCCAGAAACGCAAAGTAGGTAAAGAGCGGTGTTAATGATCTTATGAAAGGCAGGTTAGTCGAGATGATGGAACCGACAGTACTGGTCGTCGATGATAGCCCGACAGTGCGGAAAATTGTGCAGATGACCTTACAGAAAGAGCATATTCGGGTTATTACGGCTAGTGATGGACTCAGTGCGTTGACGTCAGTTGCTGATGAAATGCCCGCCTTAATCTTACTTGATATCCAGTTACCGCGCATGGATGGGTACCATATTTGCCAGATAATACGAAAAAACTTGCAGTTTCGCCAGATTCCCATTATTATGCTGAGTGGGAAGGATGGCATATTTGATAAGATGCGTGGTCGGCTGGCTGGTTCAACTGAGTATCTGACGAAACCGTTTGACTCAAATGAGCTAATCCAGACCGTGAAGAAGCATCTGGTCAACTGGCAGGAGCGCGTTCCGGTGCAGCATGAAGGAATGCGTCCCCGCCTGCGCTATCGTGGCTAGGTCTTGCTTGGTCTTACACATTTAATGCCTAAGCACTCAGCACACGAGACAGAGGAGTCCAGTTCAACCTGTGGACGCGCCATTATTTCCTAATCATTGTTTGATTGAACGAACTGGGGTCCAAGAGCTACTTCGCCGCTAGCGAAAGTCGTGGAAACGGCTGCAAGTATCTCAGGACGAGAGTAAGGGGAGTAGTTCACACAGAAAGGTAGATGTGAATGCCTGGGCAAAAAGTACTAGTTGTCGATGACAGTATTACAGAATTGACGATGATTGCGACGCCATTACGCAACAGTGGGTTTGAGGTTGTAACGGCCATTGATGGGGATGAGGCGGTGGAGAAAGTATTCCGGGAGCGCCCGAACTGTATTGTACTGGATGTGGTGCTACCCAAACAAAATGGCTTTCAACTCTGCCGCAAGCTTAAGAACTCGGAACTGAGTCGGCATATTCCGATCATCTTGTTGACGAGCAAGAATACACCGCTTGATCGTTCCTGGGGCTTGCGTCAGGGGGCTGATGCATATATGACGAAGCCGTTTAATGCGGATGAGCTGGTTGCCAGTGTACGTCGTCTAGTTTAGACGCAGAATGGGGGCCATGGGTGACCACAAAGGTACGCCCCTATGATATACATAGCTTACGAACTTCGCGCGCTATTTATTTCTGCTATTAGGAGCAGGGATCAGGCTAAAGGCACGCGGAGCGGATCATAAATAGTTGTATGTATGTAGTAGGGACGGGGGCGGTGTCGGGGGAGGGACATGGTGTGGAAGACTGTGTCCCTCGTGGTTGCCTGTTGCCCCTGTACCGCGTGTGATCTTAATGCTTCTAATTTCGCAACACGCGGAGGATGAAGGTTTTTACAATGGGAGTGGTTGTGTGAGCAATAACTATCAAGGGATGCTGTCAGGGGATGCTCTTGCTGCGCTGCAACAACAATTGAATAGATCGTCATCTGCGGCGGCAGCGATGGCGCTGCAAAGACAATTGCTACAGGGTGGGCAGCTCTCGCCAGATAGCGCATCCGCTCCTGGTGTTGTTCCTGTGGCAGTAGCCGATCAGTACCTGACATTTTCATTGTCTGACTGCCAATTTGCAGTGAAGGCTGATGCCGTGCAGGGCGTCGAACGGCTCAGCATTCTTACGCCTGTCCCCAATGTCGCTTCCTGGTTGAAAGGCGTGATGAATTTACGCGGCTCAATTGTCTCAGTGGTTGACCTGCGTGCTTTTTGGGGCCTGGAGCCAATTCCTCACACGGCACGCACACGCCTGCTGTCGCTCCAACAGAGTGAAATGGTGATCTGCTTTATGGTGGATGCGATTACCGAGATGCTGGCGATTCCTCCCTCCACCATTGTGTATGGGAACATGCGACAGGTGGGCATAGCTTCCTGGGCCGCACCGTATGCCGCCGGTATGGCGACGGTGAATAACCGGGCAATCATCTTGTTGGATGTGGCACGCCTCCTTTTCTCCGAGAAGATGCAACATTATGAGCTATAGCATCGATGATACCGGTCCTGAGACTCTCGACGCGGGTTGTATGAGTGGTGTAAAACAATCTATTCTGAAACCGCTTCTCTGTAAGAGGCGTGAAACCGGAACCTTATCCGCGCAGGATGGTTTCTGTCCAGCTTTGGAAGATTGAATATTTTTTATTTTACCAACAGGAGGTCTGGTGTATGAATCCTGACCGCAATATCGGTGGAATGACAGTCAATACATTACTACAAACAGGGATGATCGTTTCTGTTTTGATTGCTGTCGTGTGTGTTGCCATCGTTGGCTTTTTACCTACAAGTCTGTCCCGTACTATGTTTTTACCGGTGGTTGCCGCCTGCGCGCTTGTTGTCGTTCTTGGCATTCTTATCACTCATTATCTTGTTCAACGCCGGATCAAGGATCGCCTGATTAGTCTGGTAAATGTGTGTCGTGACTATGCCGGTGGAGATCGCACGGTGCGCGTCTCCGTGAATGGGGACGATGAGTTTGCTATGTTAGCGATGGCGCTCAATACAGTGCTTGATGCGCAAGGCAACGGCATGAGTAGCGCGGCCCCGATGAACATGGGTGGTGACGCGGCGGCACTGCAAGCGCAGATTGAGAAGTTGTTACAAGAGGTCAGTGCTGTCGGTGATGGCGACCTGCGCGTGCAGGCCGAAGTGACCCCCGATACGCTAGGTGTGCTGGCCGACTCGTTTAACTATATGATTGAAGAGTTAGCAAAGGTGGTGGGGCGGGTGCAAGCGACGGCGGTGCAGGTCACTAATGCCACCCGTCGCATTCTTGATCGTTCTGCTGATCTGGCGCAGGCTTCTGAGGCTCAGGTAGAACAGATCGCGCAGACCTCTAAGGCCGTTGAGGCGCTGGCTACCTTTATTCAGGATGTCGCGCAGAACGCCTTGCTCAGCGCGGAAACAGCCCAGGAAGCCTTGCGAGACGCTACTAAAGGCCAGCAAGCGGTGCGCCAGACGATTGAAGGTATGATGGCTATTCGCGAAAACGTGCAGGAGACCTCCAAGAAGATTAAGCGCCTGGGTGAGCGCTCGAACGAAATCAGCGAGATTGTGCGTATCATTGATGATATAGCCGATCAGACCAACCTGCTCGCCCTCAACGCGGCCATTCAGTCCGCGATGGCCGGTGAGCATGGACGTGGGTTCGCCGTCGTGGCTGATGAGATTCGCTTACTGGCAGAACGTTCGACCGAATCAACGAAACGTATCGCTACGCTGGTCAAGAGTATTCAGGGCGATACTTATGAAGCTGTGGTGGCAATGGAAGATAGCACCCAGGAAGTGGTGAAAGGTTCGCAACTGGCCGATGAAGCCGGACGCGCGCTGAACTCCATCTATGGCGCGGTAGAACGCCAGGCCAAGATGATCGAAGGTATTGCTCGCGCCGCTAACGATCAGACGGCGGTTGCCGATGCGGTGGCATCGGCGATGGCCCGTATCTCCGAGATCATTCGCCAGACGGACGCCGGTACGCAGGAGGCGGCAGTGAGCGTCAGTTATCTGGCCGAGCTGGCTGAACAGTTACGTGCCTCGGTGTCTACCTTCCGCTTGCCTGACCATATCACTGAAATGGCTAACGCGAATGTTTTCGGGCCGGTCACGTCTGTGACGGAGTTATCCGGTGGCAGCCAGCCATATCCCGCGCTGAATAGTGGCAACAACGGTTGGAATCAGCAGCAGAGCTTTGATAATTTCCCGCCGTTACCGGAGCCTGGCAACTCCGGCTCGCTGGTCGCGTTAACCTCGCGGCAAGGACAGGGACAGTTCGCTTTTGACAATCAACAGGATTTTGGGCAATCATTCTCGCAGGGCAACGCAGGCGGTGTGGGCAGAGGGGAGATGAATCACACTCCTGCTGGCTGGAAACAGCCCGCCTTTGGTCCCGCTGGCAACCAGCAGTTCGCCTCTGGTGCTGCTATGTTCGGCAATGGGAACGGCCAGTCCTTTGGCAACCAGCAAGGCTTTGGGATGCCTGCCATGCCATCCTTCGGCCAGGGTGATTATGGGCAGAACTTCGCCGGTCCTGCCAATCAGAATTTTGGCAATGTCGGTGGTCAACATGATTTTGGCTTTGCCGACTTCGGCAATGGGAGATTTGACAATCAGCCTGCGCTCGGTAACAACGGGCAGCAAGGCTTTGGTTCCTATCCGTCTTTTGATGTTCCTAACCAGGCGTTCCCGCAGCAGGGAAATACGCCATCAATGCCATCCATCAATGCCGATCAATCTTTTGGACAAGGTGGAGCTGGCATGCCAAATAACAACCCTGCCCCTACACGACCTCGCTGGCAGGCGGGCCAGGGTCAAACGCAAGGTCAGACGAATTTTGGTCAAGAAAGATAGGAATATAATCTGGCTACTAGTATGTCAAGTGTTGTGTATGCGCAACGACGAGATTCAAGCGACGCGGCGCATAACCAATGCTAGAATGAGTGGGTGTGCGCAACATGTCGGATACTTTTGATAAAAACGCGCTGCTTGATTCGTTTATCGAAGAGGTAAATAGTTATTTGCCGGAGATCGAGACGAATCTGCAGCGTCTAGCACAGTCACCTGGCGACATGGATGCCCTGGAAGAAGCCTATCGCCGCACTCATACCATTGGTGGTTCTGCCTCGATGATGGACTTCCCTGGGCTTGCGCATGTCGCTCATGGTATGGAAGACATTCTGGGTGATGCATTAGAAGGAATCGCGCCTCTTGATGCGCCGACCATCGGGTTATTACAACGTTCCTTAGGGCGTCTACGCCGCCTGCTGGATGGCATTCGTACAGGGGCGAAAGCCGATGCGATTGTCGCCGAGGACGATGCCGACTATGAGCAGTATCGCCAGCAGATCAATCTTTCTGCGACCCCCGCGCAGAAGTCTCCGGCCCCCGTGCCTGCTGAAGTGCAAAAGAACACAGCTAAGCCTGTACAGCAGGAGACGGCGTTTGCTTCGCCGTATGAGCAGGTACCCCCATCGCCCACTCTCCCTTCATTTGATGAGGTACTGGCATCGTTCCAGGCTCCAGCCGTCAACTCGGCTCGTGATCTGGCGTGGCCAGAGGAAGCTGAGAGCGCGACGAGTTCCCATCATGTCCAGTCGGCGACCGTAGAGCGGGCTGCCTCTCCTATGTCTCCTGTGCCATCTGCACGTGCTATGCCTCCTGTCTCCCCGCTCCCGGCAACGCAGTTTCAAGTGCAAGAGGGGCAGAAACCTCAAAGTGCTCTCGATGAGCTGGTGGCCTCGACGCGCAAGACCCCCACAGTTACACCGCCGACGCCTGTGCTACCGGCGACAAATGCGTTCAGTAACCCTCCTGTAACGCACTCTACAGGCGTATCTCCATCGGCGAATGCCTCTATAGTTCCGACTCCTGCCCCCCCGCCTGCGCCGCTCGCGGAAACGAAAGTGGCCCATGTGCCGGATGTGTATGCTCGTATGCAGGAGGAAACACAGAGCCTTGAAAAGCTCATGGCCTCGTTCAAGCAGCTTGTGATGCAGTTACGCGCGGCTATCACGGTTATAGAGGGGCAACGCAGCGAGTTTAAGGGGTTCCTGGATGGCTCAAAAGATGCGCTGGAGCGGATGGAGGACTGGGCCGGACGTGCCATGAATCTGAATCTACGTAATAGCCCTGAGCAGGTGCGTCGTTTTCTGCCTCTTTCGGTGATGTGGGTTTCTAACCGGAAGCTCAAAAAGGTGCAGGATGTCCTCAAACAGATTGCCGACAGTGCGCAAGCCAATGATGATCAGTTCGAGATACTGATCCAGCAATTGCAGAATTCCTTAAAGTCGAGCTTTGAGGCATTCCGGCAAATGCAAGAGCAGGTTGTGCCCATTTTGAAGCAGGAGCCGGGTTGGAGCGCCTGGGAGATGCAGGAGGAACGCTCCTTTCATGACACCGGTGCTATACGCGAGCGTGTCACCTTCGAGCGTCAAGGCGATCTGGCGGCCCTGCGCGCTGAAGTTGAGGCGCAGGTGCGTAATGAGCTGCGCCGTGAATATGAAGCGCGTTATCTGACTTCCGCCGAACGTGTGGCGCTGGAGCAGCAGATACGCGATGAGGTGCGACGCGAGTTTGAGGCGCGTCAGCAATCTCAACAGGCCCGCGCTGGCTATGTGCCTTCTGAAACGTTACAGGAACTTGAGGCCCGCCTCCGCAGTGAGATCGAGATTCAGGTACGTCAGGAAGTGCTGGCATCGCTTACCACGAATAGTACTAATAATGGCACTGCTGTCGATGCGGCAGGTGCTGTTTCTCCGAGTACGACATCGGCATCGCAGACTGAAGCTGTGTTGAGAACGACCGTAGGAACACAGTCGGCATCTTCCTCAGCGAGGCCGATGGTGCAGAGTCTGCCTACCGCAAGTGTTGCATCTGATCCCAGTAGTGATTTTGGCGAAGAAGCAGTCGAAATTTTCCGTCTGGAGGCAGAGGAGCATCTGCAATCGATTAGTATGAATGTGGCGGAACTGGAGAAATCGCCTACGAACCGCGAATTTATTCAGGGCATTCGTCGTGCTACCCATACCCTGAAGGGTGCAGCGGGTATGATGGGTTTCCGCCTGATCGCCGATCTCTGCCATGTCTCAGAGGACTTGCTCGACAGCATTATGGAGGGAACGACGACCATCTCGCCCGCTGTGCTGAGCATCATCCTGGATACTGCCGAGACACTGGATACGCTGATTACGGGCAAGGGCACGAGTCCTGCAGCCGATGCGATGAAGGTGCAGGCGTTGCGTATGCGCTACGCGCAATTGCTCGGCACGCAAGGGCCTGAGCCTGATCAGGCTCAGGCAGAGGCAGAACTGGTTGCGGAAGGTGATGCCACCGCCGAAGCTCAACTTGCGGCTAATCTCCTCTTCGAGGAAGAGAATGAAACCCAACGTACCGCTCCTGGCGATCTAAGTGTGCGTGTGCGCCTGCAAAAACTAGATGAACTGATCAATCTCTTTGGAGAACTGCTGGTAAACCGTGCTGTGCTGGAGGAGCGCATCCAGCGTCTGGCGCACATCGTCGCAGATGTGGAGTTGAGTAGCACACGTTTATACGACGTTGGTCAGAAACTGGAGAGCAACTTTGAAGCGGCTACCTTGCCGAGCGGCCATTCGGTACAGGTCATGCCGGGCGAGGGAGAGCGGCAGCGCAATACTCACCTGAATGGCAATGGGCGCAATGGGCAGGAACCGGCCCACCTCGCCGAATTTGACGAATTGGAACTGGACCGCTATACCGAGTTCCATCGTCTCGCTCGTGGCTTGAGTGAGGGCATCTCCGACGTGACAACGCTGAGCGCCGAGATGGAGGCGGTCATTCGTGAGTGTGAAAACGTGTTCTCGCGCGAAACCCGCCTCAGTACAACCTTCCAGGATCGCCTGATGAAAGTGCGCCTCGTGCCTCTCTCTGCTATGAAGCCACGCCTCTATCGAGCGGCCCGTTCGGTGGCGCTAAAACAACATAAAGAGTTCGAGTTTGTGATGGAGGGTGAGGAGACGGAGGTTGATCGCACGGTCTATGAAGAGATTGCTGGCCCTTTGCTGCATCTCATGCGTAATGCGGTGAATCACGCGATTGAGACGCCAGAAGTGCGTATGCAGAAGGGAAAATCACCCGCCGGTCGCATCACTCTATCTGCTTCCTATGAGGGCAATGAGATCATCATTACGGTGCGTGATGATGGCACCGGCATTGACCCTGAACATGTGCGTAACTCGGCCATTGCGCGCGGACTGATCCAGCCTGATCAGACACTCAGTCAGAACGATCTGATAGAGTTGATCTTTCGTCCCGGTTTCTCAACGGCTGAGGTGCTGAGCGAAGAAAGTGGACGTGGTGTGGGTCTGGATGTTGTGCGCGATAGTGTCTCTCGTTTACGTGGTACGATTGAGGTGGAATCGACGCCGGGCCAGGGTACGGCTTTTACTATGCGTTTCCCGACCAGTATGGCGATTCAAAGTGCGATGATGATTGGTGTAGGTGGACAGCAATTCGCTATTCCAACGGCGTTAGTCGAGTCGATTAGCCGCCTGGATACCTTCAAGCGTAGTACAAAGAATGGCCAGCCGGCTATCTCGGTGCGTAACGAGTTGTATCCGTTACATATGCTGGCCCAATATCTCTCGTTGCCGGTGGGTCAGATTGACGAGCGAGCACAGGTGGTGCTGGTCAATGCTGGTGGTCAGCATGTGGCCTTGATTGTCGATGAAATCAAGGGCAAGATGGATGTTGTGATGAAGAGTCTAGGCCCGCATCTGCGTCACGTGCATGGCGTTTTGGGTGGCACGGTGCTGGGCAATGGACAGGTGGTGCTAATTCTTGACCTGGGCGAGTTGCTCTCTTCACGCACCAGAACCATCTCTGCGCCGCCACGACGAGAAGAGCCGCCGCAAGCACGCTATGTGGTTCCACCAGCGCCGTCGGCTCCTGCTGTGCCGACCCCCGCTGTTGCGGTCGCCTCTGTGCCTGTACGACAGGCGGTGGGGCAGGTATCAGACCGAAGGAACGCGCTCCCATCACCGACCTTCGGTGCAACTGCGCCAACGGGTACTTCTGAGCGTGGAAAATATGTGTTGGTCGTGGATGACAGCCCTAGCGTGCGTCGTGTGGTAAGCAGTCTCCTGAAGCAGCATGGCTGGGAGGTGCAGATGGCGCGTGACGGTGTTGAAGCGTTAGAGATCATTACGAATGAGACACCGGCTGCCGTTCTGCTTGATATTGAGATGCCGCGCATGGATGGCTATGAGCTGATCGCTACAGTACGGGCACAGGAGCAATACCGCACCTTGCCGATGATTGTGCTGACCTCACGCGCCGCCGCTAAACATCAGCAGCGTGCCGTGCAGCTAGGAGCCAGCGACTATGTCGTGAAGCCCTACCAGGATGAAGAACTGCTGAGCAAGCTGAACGCGCTGGTCTTTGGCACAGCAGTAGGCTAGGTGATTGCAAGAAGAGAGCGGTGAGATAATGGGCGTCGAACGAGCCGTTGTGCGCTGGTATGCGCAGCGTCAATTGATTGAGCAGCAGATAGCGCAGCTCAACGCGCGTCTGATCTCTCTGGAAGTGGATTCTGCCGCGACCGCGCAGGAAGTGGAGCCGGAGGTGAAGCAGGAGCTACAGCAGGCGCTGGCAAAAGCCAGAGAGCAATTGCTCCGGCTTGGCCCTTGTCCACAATCATCAATGGTTTGAAGTTTTTCTGCATTGGTGAAGAACCGGATCAGTATATCAGCGTGATGACGATATGCTGACCTGGTTCTTTACCAATGCAGAAAGATAATTTATCGCACCGGCAGGCGTGAGAGCGCTGCGACGACCTGAGTGCCCATCTCCTCTGTTCCTACCACCATTTTACCTTCTTCGCGCAGGTCCTCCGTGCGATAGCCCGCGTTAATTGTCTGCTCGACGGCACGCTCGATGGCTACCGCCTCTGTGTTGAGGCCGAGCGAATAGCGTAGCAGTAACGCGGCAGAGAGGATAGCCGCAATAGGGTTAGCCTTACCCTGACCGGCGATGTCGGGAGCGGAGCCGTGAATAGGTTCATACAGGCCGAAAGTGCCATGTGCAGTTCTGCGTGTGCCCAGGCTGGCGGAAGGCAGCATACCCATTGAACCGGCCAGCATTGATGCCTCATCCGTCAATATATCGCCGAACATGTTCTCGGTGACAATTACGTCAAAACTGGTTGGGCGGCGAATCATGTGCATTGCGCAGGCATCTACCAGCAGATGCTCCATCTCTATATCCGGGTAATCCTGCGCGACGCGGCTGGCAACACGCCGCCATAGCCGCGACGAACTCAGCACGTTGGCTTTGTCCACAGATGTAACCTTCTTGCGACGCCCGCGTGCCAGCTCGCAGGCCGTGCGCACGATGCGTTCGATCTCGGCCTCGCTGTAGATCAGCGTATCAATAGCCTCGGCCCCCTGTGGTGTCTCCCGAATTTCACTCGGTTTACCAAAATAGATGCCCCCGGTCAGTTCGCGCACAACCAGCATATCTGTTCCTTGCAGCACCTCTGCCTTGATGGTCGAGGCATTGAGCAAGGCCTGGAAGGGACGAACAGGGCGCAAATTGGCGAACAACTCTAATTCTTTGCGCAGGCGGAAGAGTGCCTGTTCCGGTTGCGTCTTCGAGTTCGGCCCTTCGTAACGGGGTGAACCGCCAACCGCGCCAAATAAGATCGCATCGCTCTGCTGACAAAGCGCCATCGTGGCATCAGAGATGGCGGCTCCTTCGGCCTCGATAGCCGCCACACCCACCAGCGCCTGGTGAAAAGTAAAATTGTGTCCGTAGCGTTCGCTGACAGCTTGCAGCACACGTACTGCCTGCCCGGTCACTTCTGGCCCAATGCCATCGCCCGCCAGGACGGTAATCGTAAAATTGCCCACTGTTTTCTCCTTAGAAATTACTTGTGACAACATCGAGGTTGCCCTTATCATAATAGTACATATTTGAGACGAGTGGGTAACTGAACCTTTGGGCACGCGCGCCTGTCCGCAGAGCCAATAATAACCCCCGCCTGCTGTTTCTAGCGTGGTTGGGCAAAACGTGCTATAATTAGGTGCGAAGTGGAGTGAATCATAACACCCCTCTGGACTTGTCTCTCATCCTAAAAAAACACGTGTAAACCGAGCAATAGGTGCTGCTAAACCTTTGCGAAGGAGTTCTTTTTATGAGCAGCGAACTACAGCAAAATGGGAAAAATGCTATCCCGATTGCTAGACGAAAGCCCGTACCAATTGCGATGGCGAAGGGGCCACAGGAATATATCCCAGGCGATCAGGAGTTGCCGGTTCAGATCACCAGTCTGGCGGATATGTTGCAGTGGGCGCAGAACTGGGCGCGCTCCAAGTCCGTGTGGCCACTGGGTTATGGACTGGCGTGCTGTGCTATCGAGATGATGGCGGCGGCCCAGGCGCACTATGACCTCTCGCGCTTTGGCTCCGAGGTATTCCGTTCCAGCCCGCGTCAGGCCGATTTGATGATTGTGGCGGGGACCGTATCGGTCAAGATGGGGCCACGCCTGCGCCTGCTCTGGGAGCAGATGCCTGATCCGAAGTGGGTCATTAGCATGGGGCAATGTGCCAATTCCGGCGGTGAGTTCTATGACAGTTACTATACCGTGCAGGGAGTGGATACGATTGTTCCTGTTGACGTCTATGTCCCCGGTTGCCCACCACGCCCGGAGGCACTGATTGAGGGCATCCTGAAGCTGCGCGAGAAGATCGCCAAGCAGGGCCTGAAAGTGCGTGGTGAATAAAGCAGCGAAGAGAAATTTTTGAGGTAGATTATGCGTGGTATCCTGGAAGGAATGGGCCTCACCTTTAGCCACCTCTTTCGGCCAAAGGTGACGCGGTTATACCCCTATGAGAAACCCAAACTGCCGCCGCGCAGTCGGGGCTTAATTCAATTGATCGCTGAAGCGGGTCTCAAAACTGAGTATAATCTGATATGTGAAGCATGCCTTTTGTGTGAGAAGGTATGTCCGCCGCGTGCTATTACCATCGAATATGAGCCTTTGCACGAGTGGAAGGAACGTCCCTGGTATCATTCTTATATTCGTGAGGGCGCGGAGAAATTTACCACACGTAAGTTGACGCCCGCTTCTGGGTCGCCTAAAGCCGGTTTCTATAAGACGCGCATCGCAGAGTACGCTGTTAAGTATCCCGGTAAGCCAATCCCAGCATGCGTAGACATGCCGGTCAAGGATTACCTGGAGCCGGAGATCGATCTGAGTAAGGTAGATGCTCTGCTGGAAACCTGGTCGTATGACGCGGGCGAGCTACCGGCTTTACTGGATGCCGTTATGGACATCTACGGCTATCTGCCGTTGCAGGCCGCCAAACGCATCGTACAGGCGCGTGGCGTTGATCTCAGCGACATTTTTGGTATCGCCACGATGAGTCCAAAATTCAAACCAGCCCCCGCTGTCAAAGGCATCAGGCGCGATGACCAGCCGGAGCGTGGCCTGGCTCCTGATAAGCGTGGTGTCTGGGGTAATATTCATCATGTGAGGCAGCCCAATGCCTGAGAAGAGTTCAAATCGTATTCTACGGCGGCCAAGCGACCCTGATATGCGTTCGCTCGCCGCGTATCGCCAGAATGGCGGCTATGCCGCGCTGGAAAAAGCTATTCGTCAGCAGACGCCCGCACAGGTGATCCAGCAGGTGGTTGATGCTAAACTACGCGGCCTCGGTGGGGCCGGACGCCTGACGGGTGAGAAGTGGCGCATTGCGCGCCGTGCTGAAGAGCATCAGAAATACGTTATCTGTAACGCCTACGATGCCGACCCGCGTTCTCTCGTGGCGCGCACGCTGCTGGAGCAGAGTCCGCACCAGGTTATCGAGGGCCTTATGCTCGCGGCCTATGCTATCGGGGCCTCTGAGGCTTATATTTTCGCGCGTAGCACCTTCCGCGAAGGTATTGATGCCGTTCAGGCTGCTCTGCGCGAGGCGGTGGATGCGCACCTGGCCGGGCGTGACATCCTGGGTACCGATTTTAGCTGCACGGTCAACGTGCTGGGAGCCGATATTGGCTTCATGGGTGGCGAAGAAACCGTGCAGATGGCGCTTATCAAGGGCCGTCGTGGCATGCCTGAGCAGCGCCCGCCCTACCCTGCTCAGTTTGGCCTGTGGGATAAGCCAACCATTACGAATAATATTGAGACGCTGGCGAATGTACCATTCATTATCCGTGAGGGCGCGACTGCCTTTAGCAGTGTCGGTACCGCATCAACCGGCGGCACCAAGCTGCTGACTGTCTATGACTACGTTCCTGGTAGTGCCCCCCAGGTGATAGAAGTTCCTTTTGGCACACCCCTACGCGATATTCTCAAGCTCGGCGGTATCACTCATGCCGATGATGAGATGAGGGCGGTAGTCGTTGGTGGCGCTGAGGGGGGGGCCTTGCCCATCTCGTTGCTGACTACACCCTTCGACTTTGATCCACTGGAAGAAGCCGGTGCCATCGTCGGGTCGAGCATGGTTGAGGTGCTGCCGGAGAACACGTGCATGGTGCATTGGGCGATGGAGCGTAGCCGCTATCTCGACCACGAGTCCTGTGGCAAATGTGTTCCTTGCCGCCTGGGCGTCAAGCGAATCACCGGTATTCTTGAAGGTATTGTCAGTGATCTGGGTCTTAAGAGCGACCTGGCACTGCTGGACGAGTTCGCTGACTATGTGCCGAAAGGCTCGCTCTGCGGCTTCGGCATCCAGGCTCCCAACGCGCTCAAGACGGCGAAACGCTACTGGCCCGATCATTTCACTATGCATATTGAGGAACTACAGTGTCCCACCGGCACCTGTATTCCGGTACGCGCTCATCGTTTCGTGACGAAGCATGTTCTGCCGTAACGGTCGGAAGAGGTAATACATGGCTATATCAATCCGCGATACGTTTTCTTCGATCACGCAGGAGCCAACCGCGCCAATGGTGCGCAACGACGTGGGCCAACCCAGTTTTACCATCACCATTGACGGCAAGGTCGTTCAGGCTTACGAAGGCCAGACCATCCTGAGTGTCGCTAATGATAACGGAATCACCGATATCCCTAATCTGTGCAACGATGAGAAGCTGGAGCCAACTTCGGCCTGTCGCATGTGCCTCGTTCACATCGAAGGTGAAGAGCGCCCCTTGCCATCCTGCAACACGCCCGCCGTTCCAGGGATGGTGGTAACGACGAATTCAGACGAACTCTTCCACATTCGTCGCACTAACCTGGAGATGATGCTGTCAGACCACAATGCCTACTGTCAGCCGCCCTGCCAGGTTGATTGTCCAACACATATCGACATCCCCGGCTACCTGGAACTGATCGCTAAAGGCTCGATGAAAGAAGCGGCGCGCCTGGTTAAAGAGGTCTTGCCCTTCCCCTACATCCTGGGTCTGACCTGTCCCGCTCCTTGCCAGAAGGCGTGTCGTCGTGGTCTGGTTGAAGAAGAGATTGCCATTTGTCGCATGCATGGTCATGCTGCTGAAACCTGCCTGCTTGATCCGCCGGTTCCCTATGTGCAGGATCCGCCGACCGGCAAGCGCGTCGCTATTGTTGGTTCCGGCCCTGCTGGCCTGACCTGCGCCTACTACCTGGCGCTCAAAGGGCATTACTGCAAGATTTTCGAGATGCAGCCTCAGCCGGGCGGCATGTTGCGCTATGGCATTCCTGAGTATCGCCTGCCTAAAGATATGATGGATCGTGAACTGGACCACGTCTGGCAACTGGGTGTCGAACTCCAGACCAACGTCAAGCTCGGACGCGACTTCACCATCGATGATCTCTTCGCGCAAGGCTTTGACGCCGTCTATATCGCTATCGGTGCCTGGACCAGTAACCCTCTGGGTGCCCCTGGTGAGGATGCCGAGGGCGTGGTCAATGCCATTGCCTTCCTGGGCGAAAAGGTCGAGGGTAAGACCGTACCGGTCAAAGAGGGCGACGAAGTCATCGTTCTCGGCGGCGGTTTTACAACCTTCGACTGCACGCGCACCTCAGTGCGTCTCGGCGCGAAGGTGCATACCGTCTATCGCCGCTCCCGCGCTGAGATGACTGCCACGATGGAAGAGATCGAGGATGCCGAGGCCGAAGGTGCGGAGATCACCTACTATGCGCAAGCCACGCGCGTCATCGTTGAGGATGGTAAGGTTAAGGGATTGGAGTTCCAGCGCAATAAACTGGGCGAGCCTGATGCCAGTGGTCGCCGTCGCCCTGTGCCCATCCCCGGCTCCGAGTATGTTGTCCCCTGCAACACGATCATTCCGGCCTATGGTCAGAAGCCGGATAAATCTGTGCTGGATGAGAAATCCGGTGTGAAATGGACGAAATGGACAACTGTCCAGACCGACCCATACAACTTTATGACCGACCGCAAAGGTGTGTTCTCCGGTGGCGACTGTCAGATGGGCGCGAAGACCATTATCGAATGTGTGGCGCAAGGCAAGCTCGGCGCTCGTGCCATCCACGCCTACCTGTCAGGCGATGATATGACCGAGGTTTCACGCCGCCTGGAGCTTGAGGAGCGTAAGCCCGATCTCTTCGACATCGTGCCCTATAAGCCGGTTGAGCCAAAGGTCAAGATGCCGATGCTGCCTTATGAAGAGCGCAAACGCAATTTCCGCCTGATCGAGCTTGGCTACTTGAAGGAGCAGGCCCAGCGCGAGGCGGCTCGTTGTCTGCAATGCGTCTGTCCCGCCGCTGGTCAGTGCGACTTGCAGCGTTACAGTATCGAGCATGGCCTGGCGGATAATCGCTTCCATGACGGTGAGCCGGACGATTATCATGACTACGATGTAGACCTGTCGCACAGCTTTATTCTGCGCGACCCCAACAAGTGCATCAACTGCACGCAATGTGTGCGCGTCTGCCATGATGTGATCGGTCCCGATTGCTACGGCATGTTCGGCAAGGGCTTCGACACTATTGTTTCCACGCCGTTCAATGTGAGCTTGCACGATACCGACTGTGTGTCCTGCGGTGCCTGCGTGCAGGTCTGCCCGACCGGCTCTCTGATGATGGCCGAGCGTTATCTGAAGCGCTACTCCTTCGCACTTGATCGCTGCATCTTCTGTGGCGACTGCGTAGAGGTCTGTCCGCACGGAGCGCTGGGTGAGACGCCCAACTTCGAGCTATCCTTCTTCAACCGCTTCGGCGAAGATATCACGCTCGAAAAGGACGACCTGGCGAACGCGCCGAACTACCTGGTGCGTCAGCGCCTGCCACGCGGCAAGAAAGACCTGCCCGTGATGAGTCCACTTGTGCGCCCGCTACCCGCGCGCAGCATCCGTGAGTAAAAGCCCTAAAATGTACAAACAAGCCCACTACTCAACGGAGTAGTGGGCGGTGGTGTGTGCCATTTTTTGCAGGGCGGGCGCAAGGCATCGCCCCTACCTTGCTACGGTGCCATTGCTACCTGGCGTCCAGCGTAGGGATAGGGTCTTGCGCTCGCTCTGTCCCTTGTGCAAAAATTTGACGCTTACCCCGTAGTGGGTTTTCTCATTGTAAACAGCAATTCCCTGTGCTGCACTGAAGTTGTAAACGGAGCAGCCTCAGCTACCCCGGCGGGGATTGAAATATGGGGAAACCTTCACAATATGGTGAGGCTTTAGGGGCTGTTCTGTTCCCCACCTCAAAGCCTCTATCCTTTGCTTATGTAGGTAGGAAAAAGTGTGTTAAGCTTTCAAAGAATAATAAATTCAGGAAGTTGTTTTGTTCGCTAAAGAGGGCAATTAGATGAAGATCATTGTTCTATTAGCAGAGAAATATAAAAACAACTAAAAAAGTTAAAAAAGCTTTAGAGGTCAGGAGAAACTAAGATCATGATACTACCAATAACGGTGACTGCCATTGGTCTGGGGATAGCGTATGCCGCCGCACCAGGGGCGGTGAATACGGAGGCGATTCGACGAGGAGCGGTGCAGGGGGCGCGTTCAACGTTGCTAGTGGAGACGGGTTCGCTGATCGGTGATACGTTGTGGGCGGTGCTGGCTTTGACTGGCGTGACGTTCCTGGCGCATTATCTGGCGGCGCAGGTGGTGCTGGGCATTGCGGGCGGATTCTTTTTGTTGCGTATGGCGTGGATGGCACTACACAATGCGTTGATGCGCCCACAAGTTGGCACAGCTTCTACTACATCGACACGTGGCGATTTTGCAACCGGTGTGGTCTTCGGGCTGGCAAATCCGGTCGGGCTGGCTTTCTGGTCGGGCCTGGGCAGCAGCGTGATTGCATCGGGTGTTGTCGGTGTGCAATTCGTCTTTTTCTTTGTTGGCTTCTTCCTTGGCGCTGTGCTCTGGTCTCTCTTTATCAGCGCCCTGATACGTTGGGGACGACGTTGGATCCGCCCTTCCTTCTTCCGCTGGATTAATTTGCTCTGTGGCCTCGCGCTGGCCTATTTTGGCATTGAAGTGTTGTGGACGACCGTGCAGAACTGGTTGGAAAAACTGCTCTCACCGCTCTTTGAACATGCTCTCCAATAGCTTTTGCCTGCCCGACAATTCGTGATACAATTTGCATACAGCAATCTTAATTGAAGGAGCGATGTCAGGTCATGGCGATACGGCGTGGTTTGCGCTTTCCTAGAGATTTCTTATGGGGCACAGCTTCGGCAGCGTATCAGTGTGAGGGTGATAACATTAATAGTCAGTGGCATCAGTGGGAGCTACGAGGGCATATTTTGAGCGGTGAGCGATGTGGCAAGGCGGCAAACTGGTGGCAGGAAGCAGAGAAGGATTTTGCGCTGGCGGAGCAGATGGAGAATAACGCGCTCCGATTGAGCATCGAGTGGAGCAGGGTTGAGCCTGCGGAGGGCCAGTGGGATTCGGCAGCGCTGGAGCGTTATCGTGCTATGCTGCTTGATCTACGACAACGGCGCATCAAGCCGATACTCACGCTGCACCACTTCTCGGAGCCGATCTGGTTCGCCGAACGAGGCGGCTTTGCCAGCCTTGCCAATCTCCGCTTCTTTACGCGCTATGTCCGCTACGTGGTAGAGCGGCTGCGCGACCTCTGCGATTTCTGGATCACGGTCAATGAGCCGAATGTGTATGCAGTAGAAGGCTATGTGCTGGGCATGTTCCCGCCAGGTGTACAGAATGTCCGGCGCAGCCTGGAGGTGCTGCGCAATCTGCTGCAAGCGCACGTCGAAGCCTTTTATGTCATTCGGGCGTTGCAGCCCCAGGCGCAGATCGGTTATTGCCTGCACTATCGCCTTTTTGACCCCGCTTTCGCGCTCTCGCTCTTAGATCGCAGCGTCGCCGGTGTGCAAGAGATGATGTTCAACTGGGCACCGCTGCAAGCCAGTGAAAGTGGCAGCTTTCCGGCCCCTCTGAATCTGCTGCTCGCGCCCATTCGTCGCGCGGCGGGAACGCGCGATTATCATGGCATCAACTACTACACACGCGAGATGGTGCGCTTTGACCCGTCGTTGCCCTCAGAACTCTTCGGCAGGCGTTTTATCCGTCCGAACGCACCGCGTAACGATGCCGGCCTGGATAAACATAATAGCTTCGGGGAAATCTATCCAGAGGGTCTCTATCGTGTGCTGCGTGAGGTCTATCGACGCACGCGGGGCAACAAGCCGCTCTATATTACAGAGAATGGTTTCAATGATAGGGACGATGATCGACGCCCACGAGCGATTCTGGAACACCTGGCGATGGTACATAAGGCTATTCAGGATGGGATACCGGTGCGTGGCTACCTGTACTGGACGCTGGTGGACAATTTCGAGTGGAATCAGGGCTGGCAGGCGCGCTTTGGCTTGATTGAGCTTGACCCGCAGACGCAAGAACGCTTCCCGCGCCGCAGCGCCAGCATGTTTGGCGAGATTTGTCGTGCCAATGCCATTACCGAGGATATTGTCGGGCGCTACGCGCCGGAGGCGCTGGAGACAATCTTTGGGCGCAAGCAGGATAGCAAATATCCCATGCATGCGTAGTCAGGACGGGGGCATAAGCATACAGACATACGGCTCTTGCCGCCCATCGAGGCGATGGCCAGGTGTGCCGCGCGGCGCTGCTGGCAATTGGCGTTGTTGCTGAATCGTCTCTTGCAGCAAGGCATATGCTTGATAATGGGCAATATCTTTTAAGGCGGCGCGTAGAATGGCCTGGGCGGCCTGTTCGGAGCGGTCGCTCATGAAATGTGCCCAGGATTCGCCAAGCCAGAGGCGTGCGCGAATGCGTTCACGGTAAGCTTCAGCGCGTTCATCCTCGCTGCATTGTAGGAGAGAGGAACTCCAGGGTCGCCAGATGCGCCACGCGCGTGTGCAGTGCATCATGGCGGTACCCGGCAAGTCTTGCATTAGTTTGAGGACGCCGGAGGATAGCTCTAACCAGCCCCAGGCTCGCCCCTCGGCGAAGATGCGCGTGGCGAAGCGGATGCCCGCGCTATTGGCTTCCACCTCGTTGTCGCCTTCCAGTGTGCTGAAGAGAATCGGTAGATCACCGCTGTTGCGCCTGAGTTCGGTGCGTGTGCGTTGCAACAGCTCCTGTGCCTGGGAAAGATCATGGGACAGCGACAGTTGGAAGGCGTAGAAGGCGCGCTGTTGGGTTTCTGCGTACAGCTTCTGGTTGCTATCGAACATAACTATCCTCTCATTATCTACTATCAGTCTTCTCATAGGAAGCGACAAAAATGTGCCTTTTTCTAATTATAAAATGAATCTGTGTGAACTACAATATTTTGTATTGAGAAAAAGCCCTCTGCGCTTATACCAAAATGGCTATTGAAGGGGTTTAAAAAGATGAGTTTGTGCTACATTAAGAATAGTTGAAATAAAAACCTTGTCTTGAGAAAGCCGAACGTGCTACACTCTGTTCAGAACGATGTGGCACATATTTCTTTGCTTCATCCATTCTCATATTCTATGACGAGGTTTGAATACGCCTATGGAAAATACCGCACTCATCTCAGAAATGTATAAATTTCGCTTCGGTCGCAAGATAGTTTGTTCCGATGGCGAGTACGGCTCGCTGGCGCAAGTCGTCTTTGATGCCGACTCTATGCGCTTAGTGCAGATCGGAGTAAAAACAGGACGCTTCTTTAGCAAAGTAGGGTATTTGCCTTTTACGGCAGTAACTGGCGCTACCAGCGATGGCGTCACGCTCAACATCAGCATGACTGATGCCGCCGCCGCCAGCAGTCAGGCTACAGGGGTTGTGCTTGATAGCAAGAGCGTGGTTGAGGCGGGTACGGCGCGTGGTACCTTGCTCCTGGTAGCGGTGCAACCCACTGATGGGGCGCTGGCTTATGTAGTCGCACATCATCTGCGCCCTGGACAGGATACCCTGCTCAAGCGTGAGTTTGTCAGTGCTATAAAAAATGGTCTTATCCAGCTTTCTATCCCTGCCGAAAAGCTGCGTGTGTTGCCGCCCTACCGGCCAGATGAGGAGTTGCAGCAAGAGGTAGATGCCGTGCTTTATGACCTGACGCCCTTCCATATTGATTATCCCGGTATGACGGCGCGCGTGCTGGATGGTGTGCTGTACCTGGATGGTAATGTCTCCAGCATGTTGCGCGCTGATGTGATTGCAGATCAGGCATCCGGCGTCGAGGGTCTGTTGGAGATTAAAAATAACCTGGTTGGAGATGACAAGCTGGCGGCTGATCTGGCGATGGCGTTGGCGCGTGATCCGCGTACCCGTGATCTGCCCATCGGCGTCTATCCGCGTCTTGGTCACGTGCGGTTGAGCGGGGCGGTGCATAATGAACAGCAGAAAGCGGCGGTAAGCGAGATCGTGCGTAATTTCCCTGGTGTGCGTTCGGTGGTCAGCGATGTAGTCGTAGATCCGAAAGCAGAATTGCTCCACATCATGGCTCCCGCCGAGGGAGGCGAAGCGGAGGATATTGTGCCGGGACGTTTCGTGCGTCATACGCGCTAAGCCTGGTAAAGCAGGGCGACCTTTCGACCGCCCTGTTTCTTATAGTTCATAATGCTACATTGTTTGCTGCAATGCCTGATCCAGATCGCAGAGAATATCTTCTACCTGTTCTATGCCGACGGCGAGGCGGATACAGCCCTCATGAATGCCCATTGCCTCTCGTTCGGCAGGTGTCAGGGTGCGATGGGAGGACATGGGGGGGTAGCTGACCAGCGTAAAAACATCGCCCAGCGTGGTCGCGGGCAGGCAGAGTTGGAGATGATCCATGAAGCGATAGACGGCCTCGCGGCTTTGTTGGCGCAGTTCGAAGGCGAGGAGGCCGCCATAGCGTTCATGTTTAAACAGGCGCGTTGCCAGGGCATGTTGCGGGTGTTCGGGTAAGCCAGGGTAGTAGACGCGAGCTACCGCAGGATGCTGTTGCAGAAAGTGTGCGACGCGCATAGCGTTTTCGCAGTGACGTTCCATGCGTAGGGCGATGGTGCGCAGACCGCGTACCATCAGGTGCAGCTCAAATGGGCTGAGCATGGCTCCAAACAGCGTCGCGTAGGTGCGCAACTGGGTGAGGAGAGCATTGCTGGCACTGACGACGACCCCGCCGGTGCTGTCGCCATGACCACCAATATACTTGGTCGCGCTATGTACTACCAGGTCGATGCCATGCGTGATGGGCTGGAGCAGGCAAGGCGTCGTAAAGGTGCTATCCACGATACTGATGGCTCCGATTTCACGCGCGACGCTACTAATGGTATCGATATCCACCAGCTTAACGAGCGGGTTAGAGAGCGTTTCGACATAGATCACATCGGGTTGTTCGCGGCGTAGCAACTCGACTACTTCAGGGCTGCAGAGGTCGGCCAGTATGACCGCTACGCCCATCGGGCTGAAAACTTTTTGTAACAGGCCGACTGTTGGGCCATAGAGGTCGCGCGAAGCCACAATTTTCGTGCCGGGGGCCAGGCCCGCAGCCATGAGGGCGGCATGAATGGCTGCCATACCTGAACCAAAAGCTACGGCCCCCACACCCTGCTCGGCGCGCGCCATGGCCTCTTCTAAAACGGTGGCGTTGGGGTTGCCCTGACGGGCATAGACATACGCTGGTTCTCCTGCCGTTGTGGTGCCATTGAAAGCCTGGTCAAGAGCGTCGGCATTGCGGTGAATGTAGGTCGTGCTGGCATAGATGGGCGGAATGGTTGGCCGACCGGCATCGCCCGCCAATATCGGGTGCCGACCACTATGGACGAGTTGCGTTGCCAGCGACCAGGTTGCGGTTATGTCGTGTGCATCGTTATGCTCCATGTCTGGTGGGTGTGTCCTTTCTTGATCGCTACTTGGCATCCAGATGTTTCTGGATGACTAGAGAGTACATAATCTGTTAAGATGGCGCAATATTTCTAACAGATCATCAAGAGAGGGCAACGTTGCCTCGTGTGATGCTATCCATTGCTCATACACCGCGCCATAGCGGTCCGCCAGCGTAATGCTGGGGCTAAAAGTGCGACTGGCCTCATCCCAATGGGTGTATTGGGCAATAACCTTGCCGTCGGGATCGGCCAGCAGCGCAAACGGTAGATGCAAGGCTGCCTGGGTCTCTGTGTTAGTAATGACCGGAACGGCGGTAATGACCAGTAATACGCACTCTTCCTCACGAAACTCCTTATATCGTTGCGCAAAGGCGCGGAGCAGTCCCCGGCTCTCGTTGCTGTGAGGGTTCTGTAAGGTGAGCAGGAGCAGGTGTTCGCGCTGTTTGTAATCCCAGGGGCCATGGGGCATGCCGTCCGGGCCAGGAAGTACGAAAGCCGGAACTATCTGACCGTGCTGCAAGATGGGTGGAGAGAAGTTGTCTAATCTATCGTTTGACATTGCTGTTCCTTAGAAAGAAAGAAAACTGCCTGATGATTCCTCTTCTCTCTATCATATCATAATCATGGGCAGAGTATTGTCGAAGGAAACACTACCGCTTAGCCTGAACACTATGATAAACTGAGACAGCAATCAAAGAGAAGGCAGGCAGATAGTGAAAGAGAAGTTAAAAGGCTTGCTGGCGGGGCTGGTCTTCCGCTTCATTGCTCTACTTACCTTAGGACAAATCTCACCAATTTTGAGCGCGTGCCTTATTATTGAACGGGAAGGCAAGTTTCTCCTCATCGACCGTGCCGATGGTCTGGGCTATACCATTCCAGGGGGGATTGTGCGCTACCGCGAAACCGTAGAAACGTGTATTCTCCGTGAGGTGCGGGAAGAGACGGGCTACCGCGTCTCTATCGATGCGCTGGTTGGCGTCTATTCATCGCTCAAGCGCGACCCGCGTTTTCGCGCAGTGGCAATTGCCTATCGAGGTACGATTGTAGACGGCCAGGAACGTGCTTCAGGTGAGGGCCAGCCGTGCTGGCGCGCTCCCGAAGAGGTATTTGGGCGTATGGCCTTTGACTGTGAGCAGATGTTGAAGGACTACTTAGCACATGTGCAGCGTCTGTCCTAGCAAAGAGGGGTAGTAAAGGCATATTCATTGCCTGTTTGTTTTATGTCTACCTTTCCTTGTGGTAAAGTGTGAGCATCGAATGCCGATAGATTTTGAAGAGGAGAAAGGCAATGCCGATCTGCCCAATTTGTGATGATACGGGTTTGCAGAATTCTGACTCGAACAATCCCATCTTCTGCTATTGTTCTGCCGGAAAACAGGCAAAGCGGCAGTGGGAAGCCAGCCGGGCACAGGGGCAAGGCAAGGGCGGTAAGCAACCACCTAAGCCTGCCAGCTTCATCGATATTGCTCAGCTAGAGCAGGTGAATGCCAGCGTTGATGCTATGCGTGCTTCCTTGCTCGGTAGCCAGGTTGGTGAGTCGCAGGCACCGGCGAAGCACCCGGCGGTGCAGTTGCTCTACCAGGTGGCTCACGCAGGTCATGAGGTTTCTGTGGTCGAAGCGACTCAGTTGTATGAGTTAGCCAGGACGTTAGAAACTTTCTTGAGCGGGATGGCCCTGGTCAATCGCGGCGGCAAACGCCCTTAGAAGAGATTGCTGTCTTCCCAATTGACAGAAGTAGTCAAAATAGGTACCTCTATTGACTTGTCAGGAGAAGCTCACCTATACTTGGCGTATGCAGGCTCCGCAATGGCGTATAGGTGTGAGCAAGAAACGACGAGACGACGGCTACCGCAAATATTTATTTGTTGTCTCAAACTATGATCTGCTCGTCGTATCGTGCTGCGATCAAGATAAAATGTCTTATTTATGAGTGTTTTTTGAAAGGCAGGGATACATTATGACCTGTCCACGTTGTGGCAACGAGTGGGATGTCAGTAAGAGTCCGTGTTCGCGGTGCGGATTGCTGGTGCGTTTGCCGGGAAAACTGGGGGCACGTACAAGTAACTCATCCGTAGCACCTTCGCAGAAGACACCGCCACAGCCGTCTCAGCAGTCTGGTGATCTACCTACTGTCAAATCAGCAGGCAGTTCTTTCTCTCCGTCGGCAAGCAATAGGGTGTCTCCTGATGCGAGTCGTGCTGGCATGGTGCCGCCTCCTGTGACACCGGGGCCGAGGCAAATGCGTGATGCGATGAATACGGCCAGTCCCCCACCTTCAAGCCCATCAGTATTTTCTTCACAACGCCCAAAGCCGACCGAGAACAATTTCAGTGCTGGTACAGGGTTGGATACTCCGCGTGTACCCGGTAGTTTTCCTGATCTGGGAAGTGGCCAGAATAGTCTTCCGGGGAGTAGTAGTGCGATAGGCAATGGTTTTTCCATACCCGTTTCTGGGGGCATGGGAGCAAGCTCACAGATTCGTAGAGGGCCAGCCCAATCCAACGTTGGACAACCTGAAGCACGTGCTACTCGTGGCGCAGGCATAGATTCCCCCATTGCCAATACACCTCGTCCGTCGTCGGCATATCCCTATGCCGGGCGTCAGGTGACAGACCCCTTAACGGGAAATGACCCTTTGCGCCCGACTCTCGATAATTTGCGGCCACCGCCCTCGAATCCGGGTTCTGCGATGAGAAACGCGGTTCCACCATCGGGCCAGGCAGAAATGCGCACGCTGCTGCCAGGCACGCTTCTGCGCGGTGGACGCTATCGCTTACAGGAGATGCAGGAGCGCCAGGACTGGCTGAGCGGGGTCTATGAGGCCTGGTGGATTGCGCTCGATGCGATGCGTAACAATGCTCCAGTAGTCATCTGTGAAGTGGTGACACCTGATAGCAATTCGATGGTTATGCAATCGACGTGGCGGGCCGCGACGATGGCTCTGACCTCGATTGGACGTCATCCCAGTATTCCCACGCTCTGGGATGCTTTTGGTGAGCAAGGCAGAAACTTCTTTGTCTTTGAGCCAGTGGAAGGCGAATCCTTGCTGGCTCGGATGCGCCGTACAGGTCGCGTAGTGCCTGAACAGGATGTAGTGAACTGTTGCCTTCAGATGCTGGATGTGATTGAGTTGCTCAATCAACAATCTCCACCGCTGGTGCATGGTTTGATTCGCCCTGAGCATATTGTCGAGAAACGCAATGGTCAGTATGTTTTAACAAATTTTTCAGTGATCCTGGCAGGTGGGGCAACACAATTTATTAGCGGTCTGGAACGCTCGAAACTCACTCCATATATGGCACCGGAGATGGCGCGTGGTGTGCTGGATATGCGCTCCGATCTCTATTCGCTTCTGGCGACGGCCTATTATGCTGTGACCGGCAATGTGCCTTCCTCGACCGATGGACTGGTTCCCCCGGCTCAGCGGTTCAATCCAATGGTTTCGCCGCAATTTGATGCCATTCTGAACAAAGGATTACGGCCCGGCGCGGGACAGCGCTATCAGCGTCCGGCTGAATTGCGTCAGGATTTATTGTCGCTACGTTCGGTGAATGGCTCGGTCGTGCCCCTTTCGGGGACGAACGTAGGCACGTCTGCGATGAGCAGGTCGTCTGGTACAGCGCAATCTCTGCAAAGCTCTCCTGGGAGCACGGATAGCGTGGCACAACTGTTGCCGAATATGGTGTCGGCAGGCATAGAGTTGGAAGAGGAACACAAATTTCTGTTGCCCGCTCCCGAAGAGTTGCCTCCCATGTCGGCAAGTAATGATGGGCTAACCGCTTCCATCTGGACAGTTGCTATTCTCATCGCATTAATCCTGGTAGTCTTTATTGGCAGGCATTAGTAGAGCGCACGCAAGGATAAGAAAGAGGCAAGGCACCTGCGAGGGATGCCTCTATAATGATTACGGGTGTAGAACGCAACGTATCATTGTAGGGGCAGTGCTTCGTAGGTGTCCTGCCTCGCCGCCTTCCTACGTGGGTTTGGTACCGACATGTACGGCAACGATGCCTCTGCTGAGACGGTAGAAATGCACATCGCTCCAACCGCATTCTTCCATGATCTGCTTGAGAGTAGGGGCATCAGGAAATGTTGTCAACGAACTAGGCAGGTAGGTATACTCCTCGAACGCTTTGCCGAGGATTGTGCCGAAGAGGGGCGCGAGCTTGTAGAAGTAGAAGTAGAATAGCGCGCCGAAGATTTTGCCCGGTGGGTGGCTAATTTCCAGGCAGACGACGCGCCCGCCGGGTCGCACGACGCGCAGCATTTCTTTGAAGCCTTGTCGGATGTTGGTCAGGTTGCGCACGGTGAAAGCGGAGCAGCAACCATCAACGCTGTTATCGGGCAGGTCGATATGTTCTGCGTCGCCGATACGTAGTTCAATGCGATCTTCCAACCCCAGGCGCGCCAGCTTCTTGCGGCCCTGCTCCAGCATCTCCGGCGTAATGTCCATGCCGATCATGCGAGTGCCGGGGCCGGAACGACGAATGACGGCAATGGAGAGGTCGGCAGTGCCCGCACCGAGGTCCAGGCCGGTTTCACCACTGCCAAGTGCCAGATAGTGAGCGGCGAAATCGCGCCAATAGCGATCCAGGCCAAAGCTCATCAGGCGATTCATCAGGTCGTAGATGCGCGCGATGCGTCCGAAGAGCCGTTGAACATAAGGCCTTTTCCCGCCCGTAGAGCGGAAGCGTTCTTCTAACGAAAGATTTGTTCTCATACTAATACCATATTACTGATCTTATCGTGATGTTAGGAATATCTCTGCCTTACTTGTCGCGTGAGATGACGAAATCGATCAATCCATCCAGCACATCGCGGTCAGGTGAAGCGGGGAAGTGGTAGAGGGCTTCACGTGCTTTGCTGCCATAGGTATAGGCATCCATCAGCGAGCGTTTAACACCGTAACCTTCAGAAACCCAGGTGACGACTGAGAGAATCTCTTCCTCATCCCGCGCCTCACCGTTCAATATGCGGCTGATCTGCTGGTAGCGCCCGTTATGGGGTTGATCCTGTAAGGCGTAGATCAAAGGCAGTGTAACCATTCCCTGGCGCAAATCATTCCCGGCAGGTTTGCCGATGGTGGATTGATCTTCGGTATAGTCAAGAATATCATCGATGATCTGGAAGGCGATACCCAGATTAAGGCCATACTCATAGAGCAGATCAATGGCCTCATCGGAAGCCTCACTGAGAATGGCCCCGCCTTTACTGCACGCAGCGATGAGGCACGCGGTTTTACGCTGGATCTTCTCGTAATAGCTTTCAATCGTCAAATCAATGTTACGGGCGGTCATCATTTCCATGATGGTGCCTTCACAGACAGTAGCTACGGTATCTGAGAAGAGTCGATCAATGCGATGATCTTTAATGTCGGCAATCAGTCCGGCGGTTTTGGCGAAATAGTAGTCGCCCAGCAGAATGGCGATCTTATCTCCCCACAGGGCGTTCACGGTCGGGCTACCCCGTCGCGTCGCGGCCTCATCAACGATATCGTCGTGAATGAGCGTGGCTAGATGCGTCATTTCAAAGGCTACGCTTAGAGGGAGAAGCTTATCGAAGTGATAGGTATGCAGTTTGCCTGTTAAAAGCGTGATAGCGGTGCGCAGACGTTTCCCTGGTGACGCAAGAGCGTGCATAGAAGCAGAATGCAGAATATCGAGTCCAGAGGTAGCGCGTTCCTGAAAGGTGGCATCTACCTTTTCGAGGTCATCCTGGATACCAGCAAAGAGTCGGCTCAACGTGGCCGTAGTATTCATAGAAAACACACTCCATTTCGCACGTCCTCTAGCACGTGACCGGGAAAATGCGTAACCGCTTGTCCTCTAGCACGTGATGAGAGAAGCCGGGTGTATCAGACACCCGCAACTTCTCTCGGATGAGACGTATCTTCTCTAGTCAGATTATACAGTGACTGCTCCATAGGGAACGAGAGCACTGCATGTTATGGTAGATGAAAAAATTCTTTAGACTGTAGACGTTGTGTCCACTTCAATCAGGTCTTCTTGCACATAGCCATTGGTGAAATTGAATTCATCCAGTGCATCCAGTGCGGTACGATATTCCTGCCAGGTAAGACGCCGGTTTAAGATCGGGTCATTTACTGCTTTCCAGGCGGGAAAGTATTGATCCATTAAGCTGACCGGTGTATCAGGCCCCAGTTCCTCGGCGATCCAGCGCAAGACTTCGCGTGTATTAGAGATGTCTTCGGGCATAACCAGGTGTCGAATCAAAAGACCCCGGCGTGCAATGCCCTCTTCATCAAGCTGAAGGGGGCCGACCTGCCGATACATCTCGCGCAATGTGGCACGATTGTGATCGACATAGCGTGGCATCTTCGAGGTGCGCAACGCATGTTTGTTATCGGCATACTTGGCGTCTGGTAGATAGATGTCTACTACGCCGTCAAGTAGGCGAAGCGTTTCCAGGTTCTCGTAGCCTGCACAGTTGTAAACAATCGGCAGGCGCAATCCCTTCCCACAAGCGATGACCAGCGCTGCCAGTATCTGGGGCACAAAATGGGTTGGTGTCACCAGGTCGAGATTATGACAACGCTTTTTTTGCAGGTACAGCATCATATCGGCCAGCCGTTCCGGGCCAACGCGGTGTCCCAGCCCACCCTGGCTAAGAGGAAAGTTCTGGCAATAGGTACAGCGTGCTTGACAATAGCCAAAGAAGATGGTGCCCGCGCCTCGTGTTCCGCTAATAGGTGGCTCTTCGCGGCGATGGACGTTCCATGACGCTACGATAGCTTCGGTGCCGGAATGACAGACGCCGGTCTTACCGGCGATGCGGTTGCAACGGCAGTTTTGGGGACAGATGGTGCAACTGCGTAAAATCTCCCAGGCCGCAGCGGCCCGCTCTGCCAGTTCTCCGGTTTCGTAAAGCTGAAGATAACCAGGGTACAACATTTTTGCGTTTTCCCTCTTATCTGTGAAATCTGGCGTATACAAGGGGTATACTTCCACAGACTGATGTGCTTTGTCGCGTCATTTTCTATGGCAATACCCCTCTATATCGCGCTCTATTCACACGTGCGTCAGCACGGTTTTTATGGTGTTGGCCATTTGAAGCCACGTTGCGATGGTCTGAGAATCGTCCCTGAGTTTCCGTTGGCAGATGACTTGTGCTTGCGTGTAACTGCGCTGGCTGCCTGTGAGCGCGGACGGTGCGCTTTTTCTCCCTCAGTAGACGATCCTTCGTTTGTGTACTCCTGCTCCGCTTCCTGAGTGTGAATGTTGCTTAAGAGTTCATCACTCTCCTCAGAAACTTCTGTCCAGAACTGTGCCTGTTTGCGTTGCTGAGAACGTGGACCTTTAAGCACATGCCTATTGGAAAGAGGTGCCATATGGTGCTGCTCCGGTCCGCTATTTGCATGCCTGTTCTGTGCACGTTTGTGTGTGTCTATGTGACGCACGCGACGCACAGGTTCCTGGGTGTTGGCGGTGAAGCGCTCGTAATCTCCCTCAAACATTGCGTTGTCTATCTCAGGGGAATCGTAGTGATGCGCCTGACCATATCGTTTCATCTGTTCTGGACGGCGTTCCTGGAATCTTCTTCCCCCCTTCTCTCGGCTGAAAGGATGCTCTCTATTGAAATCGGAACGAGTATCTCTGCCGTTTGAACGCTGTGGTTGTTCTGTAGGTGCCTCAAATCTGTCATAGTGGCGGGGTGCCCGTTCTTGATAGTTGTTGCGCCCTATGTGGAAGTCATGTTCCTGATACCCCTGTTGCTGACGTTCTCGATAGGGGGTATCGATGTCTCTGGAAGATCTGAAATCCCGCTGTCTACGACTATGTGGATGGGAGCGTTCATCGAACGAGTCGGGGCCGTGCCGATCATCGTGGCGTTGATGGTAGCGCGGTTCTGCGCCGTTGTGTCGGTTGGGTTGAGGATGGTAGGGAGCATTGCGGTAATCACGATGATCAGCGCGGTAATTCTCGCTGCCACCGTTCCCATTCTTTCTCACTCGCTCGCGCTGAAAGGTGTTCCGCTCTGGCTCCTGCCGTTGCTGGCGCGCGTAATGATTCTGCCGATTGGCCGGGCCACGCCCATCACGTAGGGCATAATCGGCGTGGTGATGTTGCGCTCCGGTTTCCCAGGCGCGGTCAACAGTTTCGCGGTTGAGACGCGGACGGCCTGGGCGTGGAGAGCGCGTTGTTCCATTATCATAGGGATGTGTTCTACGAAATGACGGGCGCGAGTCATCTCGGTGTTGTGAATTGAATTCTCTGGTCATAAATCCTTTCACGGTTTTACCGCACAGGGGTGTAAATTTTCCTTGTAGTGGTCAAGGCTGGTCGGCAAGGTCAGTTACTTCCTCCCGTTACTCGTCCCCACCGACGGTACTGTTCCGCGCCCTGTGGCTCTGTAGCGCCTCCAACGCGGAAGGGCAGTTTTATTTATAAACATGTGACGCGGGGCTGTTTCGTTCCCAGCACATGATGGAGCCGCGTCGTGTAGTAAGTATACCACATCTCCCGTGTAGTGGCGAGATGAAAGAAGCGGGCAGGGTGAGCGCAAGGTATCGCTCCTCCCATAAAACGGGTAAGAGAGGTATTATATCATAGTAAGTGCGATGTCTTGCACTCATCCTGCCCGTAGGTACCGTGCTTTATTGCCTCTCCACTGCTTACTAGGAAGTGGGTGTTGGTGTTGGTGCCGGTGGAACTGTCCCTTCCAATAAGGGAACGCCTTTATAGCTCTGTTGTGCGCTACCGAACATGGCCAGTTCCTTGCTGACCATTTCGTCCGGCAATAATGGGCGCAACGTCACTTGATAATAGAGGCCATTCTCGCTGAAATCGCTCTGCGTCTGATTGGGCATCTGGGCAACGAGCGTCGCCTGCTGTGCCGCTGTGAGGAGAATGGCGTTGTCGGGAATGGTATACTTCAAACAGCCTGTTTCGGGATTCTGGCTGGTCGTATCCTGCGGAATCAGGCCGCATTCAAAAGCGGCGGCTTGTGCCAGGGTGAAATCTGTAATCGGCCAGGCCGGAATGCTCTGGCTCAGATTGGGACTAAAGTCCTGACGTACCAGCAGGGCCATGTACTGGCTATGATAGGGCTGTGTTGGGCCAGTGAGAGCCTGGTTAATGGCGGTGAGCGCCAGGCCCAGGTTGTGATACTCCTGCATCGCCAGGGCACTCTCCTGCTGATTGCCAAAGGAGCCATACATAAACTCCATCTGCTGGCCATTCAGGTTAAGCTCCAGGTACGTTGCGTTCTGATCCTGAATATCGGTAAATTGCCGTTGCTGCATATCCAGCAAACCGTAGGTATCGACCAGATGATGAAGCAGATTTTGGAGCGCATCTGCGCCCAGTTGCCCCTCTTGTGTGGTGCCTAGAATATAGGTACCGTCGCCATAAATGCTCACGTTTGGACTGAGCGAGAGCGAGCCGTACAGGCCACCGCCCGTGAAGGTGCGGATCAGGACATCTTGTGGCAAGGTGCTGTACGTGATCGCCTGATTGGGGGTGCCAGCCGCGCCCGGTTGCCCGCTCACAAAAGTTGTTGTGTGCGGGGCCGGTTCCTTACTGCCAAGACAAGCTGTGAGCAGGAGCGAGAGCAGCAGTAGCTCCACAGAGATAAAAATCTGCGCCGGTTGTGCTGCGCGTGGCCTGCTATTGATGCAATATTTGGGTTTTACGCTCAATGCCCCTCGCTTCATGCGTATAGAAGCCATATTCCTTTTTTTCTATTGTAGCCAACCAGGAAAACCTGATGCAATTTCTACTATCAATACGCTACAATATGCCGTATCGGTGTCAATGGTTGCTTACTGTGCAGCGAAACGGTAGCCGATCATTTTATAGACCAGTTTGGCGGCCATAAAATCGGCCCGCACCTGGCCTGCCATCGGGCAGAGTTCGACCACGTCCATGCCAACAATGGTACTGCGGCGGCAGATTTCACGGAACATGGCAAGTACCTGATACCAGTGCAGGCCGCCGGGTTCGGGCGTGCCCACAGCGGGCATCTCGCTGGGATCGAAAGCATCAAGATCGATAGTGACATAGGTGTGCTGGCTCAGACGCTCCCAGGGGATGACGGCGCTGCCGTTAGCGAGCTGATAGGCCCAGACGATGGCAACATTGGGCTTTGTTTTCATAAATTCGGCCTCTTCCGGGCTGAAGCTGCGTATTCCGATTTCCAGGAGCGGTATGCCCATCTCAACAACACGCCGCTCGATGCTGGCATGAGAGAGGGGCGTCCCCTCAAACTCATTGCGCAAGTCACCGTGCGCGTCGATATGAACAACCGTCAGGTCGGGATAGCGTTCGTGAACGGCGGCGATAACGGGCGCGGAAAGTGAATGTTCTCCACCGAGCGTCAGAGGGAGTTGACCACGCTGTAGCACTTCGCGCACCGCGTCGCCGGTGACTTTCAGCGCGGTTGCATGATCCATGCCGGTATAGTCGAGCGCGGGACGAGTATAGACACCCACCTCAATCGGACAGGTATCCAGTTCTTCATCATAGAGTTCCATCTGGCTTGAGGCATTTAAAATGGCCTGCGGCCCATGCTGAGTGCCTTTCATATAGCACACACTGTATTCGAGAGGGGCGGGAATGATGGTGACACGTGCCGTCTCCGCGTTGCAGTAGGGGGCATCCGGCGCACCAAACTGCGTGATAAGTGCGGTTTCCGAGCTATCCATATGCTTGTACTCCTTCCGGGGTATGTTTGCTAATAGACCTGTTTCCCTGTGTGATAAGAGAATGAGCAAAAAAACTGGAGGATAAGCACGTGTCCAGATGCGTCCTCGCTCGTACTTACCCTCCAGTGGAAGGGTGTGGGTCTGTGGGCGAACTGTGCGCCCCTACCGTATTGCCCTTATCGCACCTCCGCAGCTACTTCGGCGGCCTGTGCCAGCATGGCCTGTTTAGCGCGGCGTGCGGCCATAGCGGCTTCGTAACGCACCGGGTCTGGCTCGTCCGGGCGTAGCGAGCGCGTGGCGCGAACGAGGAAATGGCTCTCTACGTCGTCGGTCTGGAAGATCTCTTTGGCGAAGGCAATCGCATCTTCCTGACTGAACTCCTTGCACGAGCAGATGTCGATATCGACCTCGCCATACTCAGGCCAGGCGTGCAAGCTGACGTGGCTCTGGGCGATCACGACGAAGCCGGAAAGACCGGCGTCCAGCGGGTTCGACGTTTCGATATCGTAGAGATGAACCGGGCTGACCTTCTCCATCCCAATGCGGGCTGGATATTCGTCCAGAGCGCGGCGGACGAGAGCCTCGTTGCAGAGCAGCTCACGATCACAGTTGTAGAGTTCGAGCATCAAATGGACAAGCATCGGACAGTTTCCTCCTGTGTTGTCTAAGCCTTGCGGCACAACCAAGCGGGCATCCTCTGTCACCGTGATCCCCCACGGTGCGGGATGCCACCAAGACACCTGTGTGTTATACACAGGTACGTATTATACATTAGGTTGTCAAGCTAATGCAAATAAAAATCCGACGCTTTGACCTAATAACAAGGGGGATTTCATCTAAAAGCAAGGATATTCGTCCATCTAAAGCCAATGAGTGCTGCACCTAAAACTGAGTGCGACACCCCGCCGACTCGCAAACTACCCTTGCTATAAGAGCGCCAGACCTTTTTATGGCCGTGCTGCTTTGTGACTTTCGTACCCCTCTTTCAGTTCTTTGAGTAATATGTCGCGTTGTGCAAAGAGGGCGCGCCGTGGTCGTGGTTGCGCCTTACTGACCGCGTAGGCCGTGAGTAGGGGTAGAGCAATAGTGGAATCGCCATAGACCACAACTGTATCATGCAACTGGTCTGGCTTAATCTTACCCCATGAAACGGCTTCTGAAGGCGTCGCACCGGAGAGACCACCCCAGTGGGGCGCGTCGGCGGTGATCTGAATAAAGTAGTCGTGACCACCCTTGTGAATGCCCAAAACTTCCCATAGCTGTGGCTGTGTTTGCAAATAGAAGTTTTTAGGGCTGCCTCCACCCAGGATAATCACCCCATTGCGTGTAGCATGATGCACAATGGCCGTTGTTTCATTGACATCGGCCAGCGGATCAAGTGTCAGCGAGCTACCGTCCAGAGCATGGCGGGCCAGATTCATGCCGATGGAAGAGTCGCCCGGTGACGAGGTGTAGATGGGAACATTCCACTGTGCAGCTTGCGCCAGAATAGAGTATTCTGGCTTAACACCCGCTTTGAGTAATTGGGTACCGAGGTGATGATGCAGTTCCGAGGTTGAGATGGGCCGGTCAGGCAGGCTTTTCAGGCATTCGCGCACAAAAGCATCTGTATCCAGCAGCACCCTATCCTCGAAGAGAATATCGTAAATGCGAATCACGCCTTCTTCCTGTAATTTGGTATCATCCAGGCGAAAATCGCCGCGATGCAGTGACATGGCAAGCGCGTGGTGCATGTCGTGATAGAGGTTAGCGCCGGTACTGATAATAAAGTCAACGAAGCCGTATTCCATCAGGGTGATGATGCAGCCGCCTAGCCCGGCGGGTGTCAGCGCGCCCGCCATCGTCATGCCGATAGTGACATCGCGCTCAGGATTGAGCATCTCTTCTACATACAAGCGCGCCGCCTCATGCAGACGTGCCGCGTTATAAGCCTGAAATTGTTCGTCGAGCAGTTCCGCTACAGTCATATTGGGGCGTACCCGGTGCGGCAAAATCTGTGGGCCGCTGAGATAATCACTCTGATGCAGTTCTTCCCGCTCATGTGATTCATGGTGATGATGGTTCATAGTGATCTGCAAAATCCTTTCGCTGAGGAGTAATTCTCTGAGTAGTATAGCCTATGGTGGCAAGAGGGCCGACTACCTGTCAAACCATCCTCTGCTAGTAAGGTATCCTCAACTATACAAGAATATACATGGCCCTACGACACGTAATAATGGTTAAGCTATTATCACTTAGAATGGTTGTTATTTCCCCTATCTCACCATTTTTGTCACCTTTTAATAACTACAACATAACTTATAATTATTGCAAACGGGTAGCAGGGAGATAGATTTTTGCTATGAGCCATAATACACAACCATATGACAGTTCCTTGAAAGCACTATTCGAGGGCCACATTGCGGAGATCATTCCGCATCTATTTCCAGGGGCCAGATTTAGCGGAGAATTGAACGATGAAGTACTAAAGCCCCCAGTGCGTGCTGATCGTGTGTATATAGTGGATGTGTACAACGCTGTTGCGGTGGTACACATTGAAATGGAGACTGGCGCGGACGCAGAGATAGCGTATCGGTTGCTAGAATATTACGGTATCCTGCTGAAAAAGCATCAGGAACCTTTGATCTCTATCGTCATCTATCCATTTCGCACTATCCTGCCGGAGTCGCCGCTGCGGGTCAAAATTGGTGGGGAAGAGGTGCTGACGTTCCATTTTCGCGTGATCGCGCTGTGGAAATTGAACGCGCAATATTTTATAGAGCGGCACGTCATCGGCTTCTACCCATTGTTGCCAACGATGCAAGGTGCGACCTACCGACGACTGGTTGATGCCATCGAGGAGCTAAAGTTGGTATATAATAATGAAAGGAGAAAACTTGCGGAACTTCTGCTCTGGTTCGGTACCTTTTTAAAACGTACAGATATGGTTGAAGAGGCGGATAAACGCAAATTGGAGATTTATATGAATCAGTTTGAGAGCTTGCTAGAAGAGAACAGTTTTGTCCAGCGGTTTGCGGCGAAGGCTGCGGCGAAGGCAGAGGAGAAGGCGCGTTTAGAGGAATTGCGACGGGTGTTGACAGATATCGTGGGAGGGCGTTTTCCTGCACTCACTGATCTGGCTCAGGTGCAAGGAGCGAGGCTGGCCGAACCAGAGGCCCTTCGTGCCCTGGTACACTCGATATCACGAGCTACAGATGAAAAGACTGCCAGGGACATTTTACTAATGGCGTAACGGATTCTACAGGGGAGAGTGTTGGCGAAGGGTAGCCTGGGAGTCTATATGAACCAGTTTGGGAGCTTGCTAGAAGAGAACAGCTTGAGAGGTTTTGCTGGCGACACATACCATAGCAGGGGAAAGCTAAACTTTCTCCTGCCATGCTGTTTTCAGGCTACTCGACCATTGAGCGGCGTATTTCGATGATCTGATCGCGCAACTGGGCGGCTTTCTCGAATTCCAATTGCTTCGCGGCTGCACGCATCTGGCTCTCCAGGTCTTTAATCAGCCTGAGTGCCTCGTCACGTGAGAGTTCGGCCAGGGCTACACTGGCAGCCTTGCCAGCGCTTTCTTCTGCCGCGCCACTCATGGCCTTGATGCGCTCCGAGAGCGTCTTGACCTCCTTCGTGATGCCGCGCGGCGTGATGTGGTGACTCTCGTTATAAGCCATCTGTATCTTGCGACGGCGGTTAGTTTCATCAATGGCGCGCTGCATCGATTTTGTGATCGTATCAGCGTACATGATGACCGAGCCTTCCACGTGACGAGCGGCACGTCCGATGATCTGAATCAGAGAGTGATCGGAGCGCAGGAAACCCTCTTTATCGGCATCCAGGATAGCGACCAGCGAAACCTCCGGCAGATCCAGACCCTCGCGCAGAAGGTTAATGCCCACAACCACGTCATAGACGCCCAGGCGCAGATCGCGCAGAATCTCAACACGCTCGATAGTGTCGATTTCTGAGTGTAGATAGTGAACCTTGATGTTGAGTTCTTGCATATAGTCGGCCAGGTCTTCGGCCATCTTCTTGGTGAGAGTAGTGACCAGGGCGCGCTGTCCTTTTGCAACACGGCGGCGAATCTCACTCAGGAGGTCGTCAATCTGCCCCTTTGTGGGTCGGACACTGATCTCCGGGTCGAGTAGCCCCGTTGGACGAATAACCTGCTCGACGATGGCCTGACTATGCTCATATTCATACGGGCCGGGAGTGGCCGAGACATAGAGTGCCTGTTTCACGGCGCGCTCAAACTCGGCAAAGGTCAACGGGCGATTATCCAGGGCTGAGGGGAGGCGGAAGCCGTAATCGACCAGCACCTGCTTGCGTGAGCGGTCGCCAGCGTACATGCCGCGCACCTGTGGCAGCGCCACGTGTGATTCATCGACCACCAGCAAGAAGTCCTCCGGCATGTAGTCCAGCAGTGTCCAGGGTTGCTCGCCGGGGCCGCGCCCGGCCAGGTGACGCGAGTAGTTTTCGACGCCGGAGCAGAAACCTGTTTCGCGCAGCATCTCAATATCGAAGTTTGTGCGCTGTTTGAGGCGTGCCGCCTCAAGCAGTTTTCCTTCGGCTTCCAGTTCCTTTAAGCGCTCTTCCAATTCCTGTTCAATAGCGGTGATGGCGGCATTCAGGCGTTCCTGCGTCGTGACCCAGTGTTTGGCCGGATAGATGTCGAGGCGCTGACGGCGGCCCAGTATCTCGCCGGTGAGCGGGTCGATCTCGGTCATGCGCTCGATTTCATCGCCGAAGAATTCAATGCGTACCGCGACATCTTCGTAGGCTGGAAAAATCTCTAGCACGTCACCGTGCACGCGGAAGCGACCGCGAATAAAGTTGGTATCGTTGCGCTCGTACTGAATCTCGGTCAGGTGGCGCAAAATTTTATCGCGCCTTCGCTCCTCGCCGACCTTGAGCGTCAGCACGACCTCACCATATTCTTCGGGGCTACCCAGGCCATAGATGCAGGAAACGGAGGCCACGATCAGCACATCGCGCCGCTCAAAGAGGCTGCGTGTGGCAGAGAGGCGCAACTTCTCGATCTCCTCGTTGAGCATACTCTCTTTTTCAACATAGGTGTCGGTGCGCGGAATATATGCCTCTGGCTGATAATAGTCGTAGTATGAGACAAAATACTCAACGGCATTATTGGGGAAAAACTCTTTGTATTCGCTGTAAAGCTGAGCGGCCAGCGTCTTGTTGGGGGCCAGCACCAGCGTCGGTTTCTGCACCTGCTCAATGATTTTAGCGACAGTGTACGTTTTGCCACTGCCTGTGACGCCGAGCAGGGTCTGGTGCCGATAGCCCTTTTTGATGCCTTCAGCGAGTTTGGCAATGGCTTCTGGCTGATCACCTGTTGGCTGAAATGGTGCCTCTACTTTAAATTCCGGCATGGACATCGATCCCTGAGTAGAATATTTTTTCCAATCACTCGTCCATTATACCATAAATTTGCCGTGTCTGGTGGCTTTTTGCATACTATCTGTCATTTCTGTTTCGCCTGTGGGCATGCGTTAGAGGGTTGAAACAAAACATAGATGTTGTGCGTGTGAGCATTACGGGCAACGTTGGGGTGAAGGTACTGCCTGATATATTTTATGAAGGAGTACACAATGACTACTACAGAAACCCTGTCTTGCGCTATCGCTGGCATTGAGGAATTTCAACCGCTCTCGCCGGGAACGCTCACGGTATTGAACAGGGCCGCATGGCAAGCGCAGTCGCTTGAGGCTACTGAGGTGGCACCAGAACATCTTCTGTTGGCCTCGATTATGGCAGACGATGAGGCGATTGCCGAGGCTCTCGATCAGCTAGGAATGGATATGCAAGTTTTGCGTTCACAGGTGCATAGTATTTTTCAACAGCAGGACGTGCCGAAGATAGAGGATGTTGGCCCCATCCCACTCTCGCCAGATGCACGCGATTGTATGCGCTGGGCTGCGCTGCAAGCCGCGCTCCATTACCAGCAAACAATCTTGCCGGTACACGTGTTGTTAAGTAGTTTGCGTTCTCCCTGTGTGCAGCCACTGCTGGCACTGCTCTTTTCTGAGAGAGAAGCTGCTCTTCCTGTGTACATTGCAGAAGAGACACCGGTAGGGTACACACGCGCTCTCGACCAGTTGATACGTGCTAGAGTCCGCATGCAGCGTATTATTCCCTCCGTTTCGCACGGTCATTGCCGGATGCTCATGAGTATAGAGTGCCCCACGCTGATCTTTGCGGACATTCTGGGTTTTCATGTAGTCAAGCAAGAACTGCGCCCGGTGGTAGATTTTCTGCGTAAGCCGCGTTTGCATCAATCGGAGCACGTTGTTTCAGCCTGTGGGTTACTGCTGGTTGGCCCTCCTGGCAATAGCCGGGCCATGCTTATACGAGCTTTGGCCGGAGAGGCGGTGGTATCACTGGTTTGTCTCTCGATTCCTGCACTCGTCGAGATGCTGTTGACTAGCGAGGAATATGTTGAACAGAGTGAGCTAGACGCCGATTTAGATAACGAGGTGTATCGGCGGTTCAGGCAAGAGCGTATGAAAGAAAGGGGGAGAGAGATACTACAAACTGTCTTTGAGCAGGCGAGAATGGCTGCGCCCAGTATTGTATTGCTGGATGCCCTGGATGCCCTGGCCTATATGGAAGCGGAGCTAAGGACGTATTTACAGAAACGGATTATGGTAGCGATGGATGCGCGCGATTATCATCCTGCTATTGTCGTGGTTGCGGCGACCCATCGGCCTGAGTATCTTGATAGCATGCTCTTGCAGCCGGGCCGTTTTCACCATAAGGTAGTGCTGGATGGTACCATGACGCGATCTTTTGTGCAGGGTAGGATGCTCTGCCCTGGCTGCCAGCACGAGGTGCCACCGCGCTGGAACTATTGTGCCTATTGTGGTGAGGCCTTAGCACGCTTGTGCGCGGGCTGCGGCAATCGGCTACCCGATGTGTGGGGACTGCGCTTCTGTCCGGTATGTGGCGCTACAGCAGGTTCCCACTAATGTGAGCTACACTATAGCCTCTCTCTTCGCCTGTGTTACACTATCACTGTCTTATTCGTCGCATTAGGTTGAATCAGTTCAGGCGAAAGAGAGAAGAGTTCTATGGCCCAGGTGAGTCCGCATTATTGTCCACGCTGCGGAGCAGCGCTTACGCAGCCTCAGCAGCCTTGTCCGCGTTGCGGCTGGCGTCTTAGCGGGCCATCGACTCCTGCACGTCAAACCTCTTTGACCCAATTTGCTACTCACGATCATGATCTAGCGGGTTCAACAATGAGTTCTACACGCATTGAGGAGCAGGAGACGAGACCAGTTTTGGCGGTGTCACCACCAACATCACCACCACAGCCAGCCCCATCGTTGTCGGTACCAGTGCAGAAGAAGCGAGCAGGGCGGGGCATCCTGGTGGCTATCTTGTTGTTCCTGCTCCTTTTTATTGGCACGATAGCCTATATTGTCGTTCAAACGATAGAGGCTAATACCCAACCGGCTATCACGACGATAACGCTCAATACCACTGTCACCTATGCTGGAGTGACGATGACGGTACAGAATGTGCAGCAAGCGCAGCGTTTTATCGATGATAAGGTGACCAGCGCCGCGCAGGTGATACGTGTCGATCTGAAGGCGGCTAATCAAACATCGGTGTCGATTAATGTGGCTTATCCATCATTGTTTCACTTGATACTACCAGGAGGCAAGCTTGTTGCGCCAACCTATGTGAAGGGGCGTATTGGACTGCCAGCCGGTGCAACGCAGAATGTGGTGATCGACTTTCCCCTCACAGCGGCGCTGCCCACCAGCAAACTGACATTGCGCCTCGGTGCCGTGAATGAAGTTCAAATGGATATTCCACTGGGCACACATGCTGATCTCAGTCAGTATGCGCCCAGGACGGCGACGATCAATCAGCAATTACAGTATTATGGTCTCAACTATACGCTGGTCAATGAGGCATCTCAGTTGAGTATCGCCGGTCAACAGGCACCGAGTGGCATGCGTTACGTGGTGATTACGCTCAGTGTCGATAATACGCTTTCACAGACGGCGATTCCCGGTTCCCCCTATGACTATGTGCATTTAAAAGTTGGCGCGACTATGCTCACGCCGGTAGATGCTACATTGCCGGTTTCGTTTGCGACCGGTGTGACCGGACAGAGAGGTACCGTGACGTTCCTTGTGCCCCAACAGGAGACCTCGGTGACGTTCCTGTTGGGGTCGCCGCAGGCAACCGGCTTCAGTGAGGCGGAGACGACCTTTTCGCTGCCGTAAAGGGGGGTATGGTCTATTAACGAAAATGATTTGGGAAGCCAGCCGGAGTGAAAGATGTGCGATTACAGTTCAACTGGCTTCCCCTCTCAAGATGGGGAACATCAGGCAAGGCTGGAAGAACGGGTCTCAAACGGAATGATGAATAGCTGAAGCTTGCAAAACGGAGTATCAGCTTGCCAAAGCGTTGTGATTACTCCAGCAGGAAGCTCCCGATCAGTTCCCGGCGCAGCATAGCTTTGGCTTCTTCATCATCCATCTCTAGTTTTTTTGTCTGCTTCCGCTGACTGTTGATCGATGGGGGCGTCCATACTGCTTTGGGATTGCTGGCCGTCGCCACAAAAGCGTCGATGGTCATATCGTCAAGGAAGGTAGCGGGCGATGCTTCCTCGTCCTCGAAATGGCTTGATGGTATGGGGGTGACACCATCGGGATGTGTTGGCATCTCTGCCATGTCCTCGAACTGTCCGTTTGCCACCGCGTCTACGGTGAGAATGCCTGCGAGATCATCCGCTTCGTCTGGCTCGGATGCAGGCTGCGCATCGACGAAATCACTGACTTCAGGCATGGCTGTCGTGGGGGCTTCAGCAGCGCTTGTAAGAACCATCTGCATGGTGGGCTGAGTGTAAACGGCAGCTTGCTCTTCTGCATCTTCCTGCTCGGTCAGTGGAAGGTGCGTTGACGTGAGGCTGGTTTCGTTAGTGAGCGCGTTACTGCTGATGAGTGCGAAACGTTGACCAAGAATATCGACGAAGATGCCACGTCCATCACGCAGATCCGCAAGTTGGCGGCGCAGTTCATTATTCTCCTCGGCGAGCTGATCCATGATCCGTTTTTGCTTCAAGATTTCTTGTATGAGGGTTTCAAAATTACTACCACTCATGAGGGCGTTCTCCTTCAATGCCTTTACTGCTGCGGGGGGATAGAATCCCTTGCAGCAGGCAATCTCTTGCTGTCTGCTATTGAGACGTTTCAACGTGTCTGAAGTAACAATGGTTGTGCTATATATTTTCAATTGATGGGTCTAATGATGAAAATTAGCTGAGAAAACTGTTTGATGATAGAGCATGGGTAGAATGATAGCTCTGCTGCCCGCTTCCTCAATGCCTTGCTTGTGGGTCTACAGCCTCCTGTGTTACACTATATAAGGGTATCTGGTATTGTGTATCGAGCAGCCACGCCCCTGGTAGGCACGGCGCGTTCTCTCTGCCTTTCATGAAGTAATAAACTGAGGAACGGGGAGATATAACGTATTTTCTTCCACCGAATTGTAGCGATGCTTGAGCCTGCTGACTAGGAGGGGCTACCTACATCAGTTCGATCACAACAGAGCCTTGAAGGTCACATTGCTATCACAATCTGCATGAGGTAACTCTCTTCGCAAGGTCGCTCTCTTTTAGAAGATTTTTGCGTGATACAATGGGAGAGGATGATTGTGTGAAGCGGTTGTATCACGTGACCAGGAGATAATGAGGAAGGTAACAATGAATGATCGTATAAGGGAAATTTTGAGCTGGTACGCTAACGAAAATCCGGGAGTACGTGCTAATCTGGCGCGTATGCTCAATCATGGACGACTGGGCGGTACCGGGAAGATGGTAATTTTGCCTGTGGATCAGGGGTTCGAGCATGGCCCGGCCCGTAGCTTCGCGCCCAATCCTGCTGGTTACGATGTGCGCTACTTTTTCCATCTGGCGATAGAGGCCGGTTGTAATGCCTACGCGGCCCCGCTCGGCGCAATTGAGGCGGGCATCAACGATTATGTTGGTGAGGTGCCGCTGATCCTCAAATGCAACAACCACGACCTGCTACGCAATGAGGCAGATCCCATTTCCGCAGTAACGGCCAGCGTAGAAGATGCGCTACGCCTGGGTTGCTCGGCCATTGGTTTCACGATCTATCCTGGCTCGACCGAACGCAATACGATGTACGAGGAGCTGCGAGAGATGACGGCTGAGGCCAAAGCAGCGGGTCTAGCAGTCGTTGTCTGGTCGTATCCACGTGGCAGTTCCCTGAGCAAAGAGGGTGAAACAGCCATTGATGTCGTGGCCTACGCTGCCCATATCGCTGCTCAGTTGGGGGCAGACATCATCAAGGTGAAGTTGCCGACGGCGCATGTCGAGTTGCCGGAAGCGCAGAAAGTCTATCAGAAGTACGAGATTCCGATCTCGACGCTGGCAGAGCGTGTGCAGCATGTCGTGCAGAGTGCCTTTGGTGGGCGGCGCATTGTGATCTTCTCCGGTGGCCCGGCAGCCTCTGACGAGCAGGTCTTTAGCGAAGTACGGGCTATCCGCGATGGCGGTGGCTTCGGCTCCATCATGGGGCGCAACTCCTTCCAGCGCAAGGAGCCGGAGGCCCTGAAGTTCCTCAATACCGTGATGGGCATCTACGAAGGCTCGATCCAGTAGGGATAGCGCATACACGTTTCTAGCTCAGAACGTGAAGACGGGGGTCGCTTCATAGTAATAAGAGCATGAAGCGGCTTCCGTCGTTTTGGGCCAAACAGTGCAATAGGAATTTCTCTTTTTTCCTTGACGGCTACCTGCCTATCTGTGGTAGGATAGAACATCTATTCTTGATTATTATTTCGTTCATTTCGATGGGGAGCTATAAATTTTGTTGTGGGAGTAGACTGAGATTATTTGGGGGAGTGTGAGCATGGTAACTGATGAGGAGGCTGTACAGTTAACGCTTTATGCTGAAGATGCTGAGACGTTTCATAATCGTAAGCCAGCGGCAGTACCCTTTGTAAAGTGGGCAGGCGGAAAGCGTAAACTTGTTGATGAGATATTGCGTGTCGCGCCAGCCTCATTTGAGCGTTATATCGAGCCTTTTGTTGGAGGTGGCGCGGTAGCATTGGCATTAGGCCATCATACGATGTTGTTGAATGATGCTAATGCTGAACTTATCAATACCTATCGCGTTGTGCGTGATAATTTAGAGGGATTGTTGTTGCTGCTTAATGAGCATCGTAAAAAGCACTCTAAGGATTATTTCTATATGTTGAGGGAGCAGGACGTAGAAACATTATCTCCTGTAGAGCAGGCGGCGCGCTTTATATATTTGAATAAAACTTGTTTTAATGGCCTGTATCGTGTCAATAGATATGGTAAATTTAATGTCCCCTTTGGTCGCTATAAAAACCCGATCTTCTATGATCTGACGGAGATACAGGCAGCGTCCAGAGTCCTTCAGCGCGCGGAATTATTTAGCGAAGACTATCAGAATTTTCTCAGGCAACACGCACGTCCGGGTGATTTCATCTATCTCGACCCGCCTTATGTGCCTGTTAGCCGGTATTCTGATTTTAAACGGTATACAAAGAAGCAATTTCGAGAGCAGGATCAAAAAACCTTAGTCCATCTTTATGATGAGCTAATTGCTTTAGGAGCTTATCCTGTGTTGAGCAATTCGTATTCAGAACTGACGCTTGCATTATATGCTCACCACCATATAAGAGTTGTCTTAGCTCCGCGTAATATCAATCACGATGGGAGTGGACGTGCGCCCATTCCTGAAATTCTTGTGACGCCGAGGTCGTAGTTATGGTACTTACCAGTCGTCTGGTTGCTAAATACGAGCTGATTAGTGACCAACTCGCTTGTTTCCCAGGTTCTCGTTATATGGGAAGCAAGCAAGTAATTTTACCGTTTATCTATGATATCTTAAAAGATATACCGTTCACTACGGTGCTGGATGCATGCAGTGGGAGTGGGGCTGTGAGCTATCTCTTCAAATCAATGGGCAAAGCTGTAACCAGTAATGATGTTTTGCGTTTTTGCTACCATACAGCCCAGGCCTGCGTTGCTAACAGTACCGAGCGATTGTCGCATGAAGAGGTGGAAAGGCTTTTACGCCCCCATCCTTCTCCTGACAATTTCATTCAGGAGACGTTTCGGGGCCTCTATTTTACTGATGAGGAGAATCGGTGGCTAGATAATATAGTTGCCAATATTTTTCAGATCACCCCTCCTTATAAGCAATCTCTTGCATTTTCCGCCTTAGTCTATGCCTGTCTTCGCCGCCGCCCGCGTGGTATCTTTACCTACACAGGAGTGCGCTATGATGACGGAAGACGTGATTTGCGTATCTCGCTAGAAGATCATTTTCGTACCGCCGTAGGGCTATTTAATGCGGCAGTTTTTGATAATGGGCAGAAGCACCTTGCTTTAAATACGGATGTATTTTCTTTACCGCCAGAGATGACTTTTGATGCCGTCTACATAGACCCACCTTATGTTTCTCCGCATAGTGATAATGACTATACGCGCCGTTATCATTTTGTTGAGGGCCTAACACGCTACTGGCAGGGATTGGAAATTCTTGAAGAGACGAAAACAAAGAAATTTCGTCGCTTGCCCAGCCTGTTTGATACGAAAAGGACTGTGTATCGGGCTTTTCAGGCGTTATTTGAACGTTTCGCCGATTCTATTATCATTGTTTCATATTCATCCAATGGTATCCCCTTGAAGGAAGAATTGTTAGCGATACTTTCAGCTTACAAGCGTCATGTCGAGGTGTATGAATGCGATCATCGTTATTCATTCGGCACACACAATCACAAGATAAATAACAACCAGAATGAAGTAAAAGAGTACCTGTTTGTGGGAATGTAGAAAGAATAGACAGGCAGATTGTCCTTCAACGTCAGTCCGTCAGGGGGACTAACATATTATGAATGTCTGGAATATAGGCAATACCACTGTTCGTAATCCTCTGCGTTTGAGAGAGGCCTTACGCTTGTTTGTGGCTGAAATGAGTGGAAGACCGTTTCGTCGTAGTGAACAGCTTGAATTCCAGCAGGCGATGATTAAGGCTGGTCTGGTAGATTCAGAGCGGGTTACAGGTGATGATGGAGGGCGCAAATTTGCCAGTGCTTTTAAGCAGTTGGGTTTTGTTACCGACTGGTCACAAGGACAAAGTTGGGAGGTTACACCTGTTGGGAAATTACTACTTGAACATCTTGAGTTACAAGAAACGATCTTCTTACGACAATTATTGAAATATCAGATACAGTCTCCACTTGAGAGTGATAGTCGTACAAACGGTTTTCACTTGAGGCCATTTCGATTGTTGCTTAGATTTTTGCTAAGGATGCACCAGGAAAAGCTGATTGGTCTGACACATACTGAAATAGGTATGTATGTGATTCGTCTTCTTGATGAAGATGATGACAAAGCATTTGAGGACGCTATTGTTAGGATTAAAGTATATAGAGAGGCTTATGATAGAATCAATGGGAAGGTTGCTAAGACTGTTTTTGCACGTGAACGTTTGAAGGAAGTTGCCTCACAGGTTGGCCTGGACTATGGTACTCTGAAAGATTATGCCGACAGCAATGGTCGTTATGCCCTGATGAGTGGATTACTGGCACTGCGCGGTAATAAATTAGCTATTGCAGAAACGAAAGTACCTTTTGTGGACGCTCTGCTTGCCGATGGCTCAACGCTGATGCCGGATGCAACTTACCTGGAAAAATTTTACGATCCCAACTATCCACCTTTGCCTGCCGATGACATCATTTTTGTGCGGTATGAAATTAAAACCCTTCAAGAACGCATTAAGGGGGTTGCTCAGTCTATAAATGTAGCACCGAATATACCTATTCCTGATGATGACACTACTCTCTTAAAGTTACAGGCGTATGAAATTAAGTTACGTAATAGATTGCGTGAAGTACAGGAAATTCAGTTCTATCATATGCAACGTACTCCCGAAGCTATTGATGAGATTGAGGACTTGTTAGAGAGCATTGAGAGTGGTGGTTTTGCCTCATATGCTCCTGCATATCTTGAATGGGCTATCTGGCGTCTATTCCTGGCTATGAATGATCTGGTTGGAGAAATTAGCAATACTAGAGGTTTTCAGATTGATGAAAATATGAATCCTGTTCATCATGCTAAAGGTGGGGTGGCTGATCTTACGTTGACCTACCGCGATTTCAAACTTGTTTGTGAAATGACCTTAGCGAATGGTAGTCGCCAGTTTGCTATGGAAGGTGAACCAGTGACGCGCCATGTCTTTAAAGCTATAGAAGCTAGCGGTGATAAACCTGTCTATGGCGTTTTTGTTGCTAAGAGACTGAACCCTAATACAATAGATGCTTTCCATAATGCAAGATACTGGAAAAATTATGAAAAATATATCATAACGCCTATTGTTGCCCTTGAGATAAAACAACTTCTAAAGCTCGTTGCATGTCTTAAGTATCATTCAGTATCAATAGCGGATGTTCGTAAGCTGCTTGATACTATTTTGGATATGCAAAAAGAGTTTGATAATGGGCCAGATTGGTATAACGCTTATTCCAGATTTTACGAACGGTGGCTGAAATGGAGAAAATAATTACACTTCTCAGCGTTTCACCTGCATTATAATGAATTGTCTTGACAAGCAAATACCCCTATGCTATATTTGGCTGGCATCGTGGCGAAGTATGCTTGCTACCACGGGTGGTAGGATGAAGAGGAGGAACCACAGACATCTTATGAAAATTCTGGTCATACACGGCCCCAACCTCAATCTTCTCGGCAAACGAGACCCGGCAAAATATGGGACTTTAACGATGTCCGACATCAATGCACAACTCCAGTTGCTTGCCCACGAAGCTGAGTGTGAGCTTGAGTTTTTTCAATCAAATCATGAAGGAGCCATCATCGATTTTTTGCAGCTTGAATCATCTCGCGCCGCTGATGGGATCATTATCAATCCTGGGGCTTTGGTGCGCTATGGTTATTCGCTCAGACAGGCCTTCATTGACCTGGGGAAGCCGGTGATTGAAGTTCATATGTCCGATATCCACAAAACGGGTGTCAATCAAGGGGTCAACGTACTTGAAGATGTGCGTATTGACCAGGTGGTGGGGCTGAAAGAGCGCAGCTATTACGAGGCACTAACAAAGCTGATCAACTATGTGAGGACAAAGTAGCACGATGCCAAAAAAACAGGTGTTTCTAAAAGTGACGAAAAGCCGCAGTTTGCACGGCGAGGTGCGTATGCCGCGCAGCAAAACGCACTCGTTTCGGGCGCTTATCCTGGCCTCGCTGGCCAATGGTATCTCGTTTGTCAGAAATCCCAAGCTCAGCGGAGATTGGCATGAAGCTGTGAAGGCTATGCGCATGTATGGCGCAAATATCGAGGAAGTTGAACCCAACGTTTTTCGCGTCGAAGGTGTGGGGGGCAAGTTACAGACACCGGCAGATATCATTAATGTCAATAATTCCGGCACCATGCTCTTTTTTGTAGCAGGCGTAGCGGCGGCCTGTCCTGGCTGGTCGGTGATTACCGGTGATGAGTCCATACGCACACTCAGAAAAATTTCAAGCAATTTGTTTGAACCCTTGCAAGACTTAGGTGTCCAGATCATCTCGACGAAGAATGATGGCATGGCCCCCCTGGTTATTAAAGGCAAAGTGGATGGCGGCGTTGCACATATGGATGGAGTTGGCTGTCAGCCCGTTTTTAGTGTCCTTATTGCCTCGGCATTTTCGGAGAAGCCGGTGGAAATCTTTGTCAGAAATCCTGGTGAGAAAGCCTATATTGACCTGCTGCTGTACTGGTTCCGCAAGGTTGGCCTACAATTTGAAAATGTTGACAACACCTATGCCTACTACCGCTTTCCAGGCAACATTCCCCCCCAGGCTTTTGATGCGGAAATACCCCTTGAGTGGTCTGCTCCCGCGTACCCACTGCTGGCTGCCATCCTGACGCCGGACTCAGAGATCACTGTGCGCGGCATGAACTGGGAAGACCCCTATGGAGATAAACATGTTATTGCTATCCTGCGCGACATGGGGGCAGATATCACGATTAAAGGTGATGCTTTAACCGCCAGAACCAGTGAGTTACGTGCCATTGAGGTAGACATGAATGATTTGCCCGATCAGGTGCCGACCATTGCTGTTGCCGCCTGCTTTGCCAGAGGGAAAACAGTGATCAAGAATGCGTTGACGGCACGCTGGAAAGAGTGTGATCGCATCGCGGCCATGTGCCGGGAACTGACGAAGATGGGCGCGAAAGTGGTTGAAAAAGAAGATGGACTCATTATCGACCAGGATGGCACATGGAAATTGCATGCGGCGCAGCTTGATGGCTACTACGACCACCGTATGGTCTTATCACTCGCACTCGCGGGCATGCAGGTAGAGGGAGAGACATACATTTCTGATGCCCAGATGGTGGAAAAATCGTTCGAGAATTTCATCCCAGATATGAGAAACGTTGGGGCCAATGTAGAACTGGTGGAAGAACAGGCATGAGAATACTGCTCATTGGCATGAAAGGTTGTGGAAAGACAACCGTCGGGAGATTACTGGCCGAAACGCTGCAAGTGCCGTTTCTTGACGCTGATGCGGAGGTTGAAAGTCTCCATCTGCAAGAGAGCGGCGAGGCCCTGTCCTCCCGCCAGATTTTTCAACGCTATGGCGAAGCGTATTTTCAGGCCCTGGATCGACGGGCGTTGCAGCGCATCACGCAGGCGTTCGCGCAGGCAGATTTCGTTTTTGCTTGTGGAGGACGCACGCCGTTACAGGCCGAAAATCAGGCAATTTTAGCGCGCATGGGCACGATCCTCTTTCTGAATGTTGACAAAGCCATTCTTCTCAAACGTATCCTCGCTCAAGGCATCCCCGCGTTTTTTGCCTATCCAGACGATCCAGCGCGATCACTTGATGAGCTACTGACGCAAAGAGTTCCTCTGTATAAAAGATTAGCCGCTCTGACTATTGAGGTCGGTGAGGAAACCCCGGAGGAAGTCACGCGCAACATTCTGGCTGAATTGAGGGCGTATGAACAACATTAATGGCGAAACTCAGGTAATTGGTTTCTTTGGCGCAACCTATCGCACCAGCAAGATGTACGGCATGTATAATGCTGCTTTTGAAGCGTTAGGGATGAACTATATCTATATTCCTCTTATCGTCAAAGACCTGGCGAAAGCGGTTGAGGGAGTACGCCATTTGGGCATCAAGGCCATTGGAGTGACGATACCCTATAAAATCGATGTCATTCCTTATCTCGATGAACTGGATAGCGACGCGAGCAGAATTGGAGCTGTCAACGCCTTTGTGAATCGTGATGGCTGGCTGCTTGGAGCCAATACCGACGGGAAAGGGGCCGTCAAAGCATTAGAGGAAGTTACCACCATTGCTGGCAAGAAAGTGGTCTTGCTCGGCGCGGGGGGAGCAGCACGCGCGGTTGCCTTTGCTGTGACAGATGCCGGGGGCGAGATCGTGATTGTGAATCGAACAGAAGAGAGAGCGGCAGCACTGGCACAGGCGATACACGGACAATACACCACGCTAGACAGGCTCAAACAGGCAATACAAGATGCGCAGATTGTGATTAATGCAACCTCGGTGGGCATGGGCGCGGCGAAGGACGAGTCACTCGTTCATAACGCATGGTTATCGTCAGATGCTGTCGTGATGGATCTGGTCTCTTCTCCCAAAGAAACGACATTGCTGAAACAGGCGCAGGAAAGAGGATGTCGGGTCGTCTATGGTAATCGCATGCTTTTCTGGCAAGGTGTGCTGAAATTTAAACTCTATACCGGTATAGAGCCACCTGTCGAAGTGATGGAAAAGGCCCTCAACGCCTTATAGTAACTTCTTTTGACCGACTGGATGCAAACGTGCCAGAAAAAAGAGTTCTCTAGTAATCCCATCAGCTTTCCGTGATACAATAGATCGGTAGAGGATATCTCCGGCTGAAGCATGCTTCACCGGATTCGAGTGCAAGTTGCATCCCAGTTCTCAAGAGGTGTTCGCACGATGGAAGTCTCTGATATGCCGGGGGGCATAGGTGCCAGTTCCCCGACTACCGACGCAAAGCAGCGCAGGCTCTCGCTCTTTAGTATTTTTAATATTAATGCCTTCTGGTTGGCGAATAATTTTCACTGGCAGGCATTGCTGGCCGTTGTCATCCCCAGTATGGTGGCTCATTTTCTCGACCCGGCCAATAAAAGCATCAATCTGGCTATCGTCGTCAGCGCGGGCACGTTTGTGGCTGTCGTTGTCAACCCGTTAGCAGGCGCGATCTCCGACCATGTTGGTTTTCATATGGGGCGTCGCCGTCCATTCATGCTCATCGGCACTATCGTCAATGTCATTGTGCTGGTCGTTTTTGCCTTCTCGCCCTTCTGGTTCTCTTCCGGCGTGCTGCTATTCACTTTCGCGCTCCTCTTCCTGTTACTCCAGATCAGTAATAACGTCGCTAATTCGCCCTGGAGCGCGATTATTGCTGATAAAGTACCGGGCGATCAGCGTGGGCTGGCCTCTGGTTTCTACGGTCTGCTAACGCTTATCGGCACCATTCTCGGCTCCGTGCTGGCTGGTATTGTTCTCGGCAATGGTGTTAATGCCAATAACATGCTTGTCTACCGCAACGCCGTTGTAGAGATGTTTGCTATCATCGCCGCCGTGCAGATTGTTTTCGTCGCCTATACTGTTTTTACCGTCAAAGAGGTGCCATTAGCGCCAGAAAAACGCGGTGATTTCAACCTCTTGCGCATCCTCAAACGCTTCTTCTTTAAGCCGACGCAATACCCCGACCTGTCCTGGGTGTTACTGGCGCGTTTCCTAGTGACAATGGGCATCTGGAGCGTCTATTACTTTCTCACGTACTATTTTAATGATGTTCTTGGCGGCCCCGGCGTGCGCACCATCATCTTCAACACACCATTTAGCGGCGAGCAGTTCAATGGCGCGCTGTTCCAACCGGTGATTGTCCTGCTTGCTCTGCCTACGGCTCTACTGGCGGGCTGGGCTTCAGATCACTGGGGCCGCAAGGGGCTGGTCTATCTCTCCGGCGCGATGATGGCGATGGTTTGTGCTATCTTCATCTTCTTCCAGAACCAGTATGCCGCGCTGATCGGAGGGGCCTTCTTTGGCATCGGCTACGGAGCTTACACCAGTGTGGACTGGGCGCTGACAACCGATGTGTTGCCACCCACTGACGAGGCTGGTAAGTATATGGGGATCTGGTCGGCGGTCGGCATTCTGCCCCAGGTCGTGGGATTGCTGATCGGAGGGGTGGTATTGCAACTCCTGAAGAGCATCCCGCACCACTTTGGTTACACATCGCTTTTCATACTGACTGTCATCTACATCGTCCTGGGAACCGTTGTTGTCAAACAGGTGAAAGGTGCGCATTGATCTATAATAGGTATCTATCACTGCTATCCCCTTCTCTCCTGTTGTATAAGACATTGGTCATCTATAAGGTGCAGGGTAGAACGAAAATAGAGCTTGTTCGTTGCTACAATAGATACAAACACATAAGGGGATAACTCATGCGACCACAAACGGAGCAAGGTGAGATAAGGAAGCGTCGCCTCGCACTGGCATTAATGGTTGTTGCCGCTGCCCTGCTCATCGTGCTGGCGGGCTATGCTGCGATTACCTATCTCTCGCCCAGGTCTTCGATAGCTCAGAAGCAGCAGCAAACACCGACATCTGCTACACGAGTGAGCGGTACCGCCGATGCCAGGGCGACGACCAGCACGCAGGTTCCATCGCCTTTGCTCTTCGGTACCAACCTTGGCCTGTTCAATGCCAATGATCAGTTTCTCACATCAGATACAACACGTCAGATGATGCAACAGATGCATGTGCGCATCATCCGCATACCGGTACGAGATAATCTGCCGCTGAGCCTTACGATTCAGGCGGCGCAAGATGCAAAGAGTATCGGTGCGGTGCCGCTCATTGTGCTGGAAGGTATGCGCAGCCCGCAGCCGCTACAGGCCGATAGCCAGATTGTGCAGGCTATGAATGGCATCTTTGGGAATAGCGTGGTCTATTATGAATTTGGCAACGAAGATGATTGGAATGGCCTGCCCATCGACCGCTATACGGCTGGCTGGAATCAGATCATTCCGCAGTTAAAGAAACTGGCGTTGAATGGCAAGTTCGTCGGGCCGGTCAGTTACCAGTATAGCCATGACAACCTGACGGCTTTTTTGCAAGGTGCCAATCCGCGTCCCGATGCCATTAGCTGGCACGAATATACCTGTAGCTACAAAGACCCGGCGGATCAGTGCCTTGCCAACATCGATAAATGGACAACTCATATCGCCGATGCACGAACCGTTATGCTGTCTACAATAGGCACAACGTTGCCGATTATGATTACCGAGTGGAATTATGCCGCTGACCAATCAGTGCAGAACAATGGTCAACCCTATGCCGATAACAAATACAATAATGCAGCTTTTATGACGCAGTGGACTACCAGAGCGTTGCAAACGCTCGCCGCGAATGGCGTCTTTGCGTCTATGCAATATACCGTCACAAATACAGCGTTGCCGCTGATTACCTACCAGGATCAGATGACCACGCAAGGTCAGGCCTTCCAGGAAGAGTATCAAAAAATGTTTCCTACGGGCGGCAATTAGCCGCCCTCTTCCTCTGTCACCTGGGCCTCTATGTATTTTCCTCGTAATATCCTGAGTTTTTTTTTAGGATCAGGAACCATTTTCCCTATAGCCTCTTGAGCATCGTGTACGTTACCCTTAAGTATAAGGAAGGGTAGAGAAATGTCTGTCGTCGCTAACCTGATCTAGCATGTCGGAACCACGCTAAAGGGGGTTGCTATGTTTGCACCACGACTCCTGTTGCCATTTACACATGGCATTGACGCACAGGCCATCGAATGTGTCATGCGTGTTGCGCATTATGAAGGCGCAACGCTGGTTCTGCTCTCGCTCATTGCGGTGCAGGGGGAGAAGAAAGGCCCGCGCCTGGAACATATTGAGCAATCAAAAGATATCCTCAAGTACGTCAGGACCGTGGCGCGCTGGCACCATGTACAGGTTGAGTTACACGAGGTCTATACAAATGATCCTGTTATCGGGATCATCAGTGCCTATCAGCAACTTTCTTGTGATAGGATACTGGTCGCGGTACGCGAGCAAAAAGCTGTGCTACTGCAAACTGCCGAGCTTCGGCAATTGCTCAGGCAGTACGGCACCCGTGTCGAGATAGACCTGATCCAGTTACCACCAAAGGCAAAACCCTGGCACTATCTTTCGTCGTTTGCAAATCCTGTGCGACACACACAAACTCCTTTGCCTGCTATGAATCGGATACAGAAAGTGACAAGGATGACACAAAATATCAAAGAGGCAGAAGTTAGTAGAAGATAGTTGCGGTGCGGGTTGTACTATGCGCTTCGTTATGGCGAGCAAATCTGCTTTGCTGAATTGCCCTGGTGTTGACTTTGTATCTTGTTCGTCAGGTGTGAGAGCATTCATTCCTATTGATTCTTCCTCTTCCTAAGACATTCTGCCTGCCCGCAACGCATTCAGAATCACAATCACGTCGATCCCTTCCTGTAATATAGCACCGATGGCGGGCGGAATGTAGCCGATAGAGGCGAAGATCATGGCCATCAGGCTTAAGCCCATGCCAATCCAGATGCCCTGCCGGGCAATATGCATCACGTGTCTGCCCAGGCGCACCGCCGTGACCACACGCTGAATATCACCAGAGAGCAGCACTGCATCCGCTGCTGTCGCGGCTGCGGTAAGTCCCTGTGTTCCCAGTGCCATCCCCAGCGAGGCCGTTGCCAGGGCAGGCGCGTCATTGATACCATCACCAACCATCAGGACGCGATGTCCCTGTGCCACCAGTTCCTGCACGCTTCGTACCTTATCTTCGGGCAAACAACGTGCCACGATACGATCAACCTGGGCTAGCTGCCCGATCTGTTGGGCGACTACCTCACCATCCCCGGTCAGCAGGACGACTTGCTTGATACCGGCCTTTTTGAGTTGTGGCACCAACTGCGTGAGTTCCTGGCGCGGCATATCTTGCAGGACAAGCAAGGCTATGACCACGCCATCGAGGGCGACAAAGCTGCCGATCTGGCCCAGGGCGGTACGCCGCTCGCGCTCTGCCAGCAATGAAGACGGGATCTCGACGTGCAGGTGTTTCATGAAGGTGCGGTTGCCTACCGCAACCGCTATGTCCCGGAGCATGGTTACGGTGGCAGGCGTTGTCCTTTCCTCTGGGGTAAGCGAGACGGTGCCCTGGACACCTTTGCCAAACATTTCCTCGAAGTTACTGACAGTGCCTGGCGGTAGCCCACGCTCCTGAGCCGCCTCTACAACTGCGCGAGCCAGAATATGCGTGGAGAGCTGTTCGACTGAAGCGGCCAGGCGCAGAATGGTGTCTTCGCTCCTGCCGATCTGCTGCATGACGCGCTCTGTATCGGAAGTTTGTTCCTCTCGCATGATCAGCGCGGTCACCTTGGGTCTGCCCAGCGTAAGTGTGCCGGTCTTGTCGAAGACGGCAACATCGACCTCACCGAATTGTTCTATCGCGCCACCGCTTTTGACAATGATGCCGTTGCGCGCGGCCAGATCGATGCCGGACATAATAGCAATGGGGGTAGCCAGAATCAGGGGGCAAGGGGTAGCCACCACCAGCACAGCCAGAGCGTAGACGCTGTCCTGGAACATAGCCCAGGCAGTAGCTGCCATGATCAGCGTGACGATGGTGAAGGCTACGCTATAACGATCAGCCAGACGATGAATGGGCGCTTTCTGCTGTTGTGCTTCCTGAACCAACCTGACAATCTGGGCATATTTGCTTTCGGCACTGCGTTTCTTCGCGCGCACTTCCAGTACGCCATCCAGATTAACACTTCCAGAGAGAACCTCTGCGCCCGGCATTTTGCGTACAGGCATTGGCTCACCTGTCAGGTCGGCCTCACTGACGTTTGATGTGCCCTCGACGACCGCTCCATCGACAGGAATCAACTCGCCCGGCTTTACAACTATTTCCATTCCGATCTCGATAGCGTCAGCCGGAATATTGACAAGCTGGTCTCCTTGCCAGATATGGGCAGTGCGTGGGGCACGTTCAGCGAGCGCTGAGAGAGAACTGTGCGCTCGCCGTAAGGCATACGCCTCCAGTGCCTCGCCGCCGGAGAGCATCAAAACGATGAATGCACCCGCCAGATACTCTTGTAAAAGAAGAGAGCCGCTAATAGCGAGAATGGCGATGAAATCAACGCTGAATTCCTTGTGTATGATGTGCAGCAAGGTTTTCCAGAGCAGCGGGATGCCACCGATGAGTGTGGTAGCCAGCAAAGTCCAGTTTGCCAGTTCTCTGTGCTTGCTGAGCCAGAAGATCAAACTGAGCAGTAGAAGTGCCAGCGCGCCCAATGGAAGTGGATATCTGCTGATAACCCTCCAGGGACGCTGATACCAGTGTTGCTGGACTGCCACTGTCATCTCCTGCATACTCATGCTGTCGTCGGCAGGATACGTATTTTGTGTATTGAGCATAATACGTGCTTTCAGGTAAATCACCCAACCAGTGCCAGGGCGGACTCCGGGCCGAGCAAGGCTTTTCTCAGCACGGCTGTGTAGATCTCATCACTGATGCCACCATTGGCCTCGTAAACGGCGATGACTCCCTCTTGTGCTCCTTGCTGAAATGTACTGGTGTACGAGACGTTCGTGATATAATGGGCAATTCCCATACCGTTGTCGCCGGTAATCCGTGCATGACCGATATCGGTATAAAGATGGTCGTAAACCACAGCATGACCGATGACCGCTTCAAAGGCTGCACCTGTGCCTTCCAGCCTGACCGGGCTGGTGAGCATGGTACCAGCTTTGATATTCTCCAGTGTCAACATTGTCCCATCATTGACGGCAATAGCTATCCAGATGTTATGGATGTTACCTTCCAGACGGCTCAACGTTACCACTGCGGATGGCCCCTGTACCTGCGCGCCTTGTATAGGACTCTCCTGTACCTGGACGACCGCACTCACATCATGTGCGCCGCCGCCACTCAGAATTTTGCCGGTCACGGGGCGTTGCCAGGCGAAGAACTGTTTGGCCAGTGTCTGTGCCACCTGCACCGGGTCATTTTTCCAGCTATCCTGTCCCTGATTGACGCGGGTCTGATCCGCTTCGGCCTGGTAGCGTGTCAGGTCAGGGTAGATACCGGGGAAAGCAACCTGGAGCAAGGTGCCTTGCGCATTCGACCAGTCAAATTCGCGAAACAGGTCAGCCGTCATTGAGGCAACCGGCTTGCCAGCATTTACTGCCGAATGTGTATCGACTTCTGCTGTTAGAATGGTATTGTAGCCACTAATCTGCGCGTCACCTTTCAGTAATCCCGACAGCAGAAAGATGCGCGCTGGATGAATCGCGGTAATGTTGTTGAAGGCATAGACATCCAGTGTGCGATTGGTGTTGGTATGGCGCACTGTTACTAGAGCTTGTAAGGTGGGAGTATCCATAATGTTTGCACAACTGACACTCTCGACAGCGCGTTCTCCATTATTGGTGCCGATAATGGCATTCCAATGGGCAGTGCTGTCGATGCCTGGCGGACAAGCCTGTGGCCCTAGTACCACTCCTGGGGCTGATGTTGGCGTCGTATCCGTGCCCGCAGGAGTGGTAGTAGCTAACGCGGTCGGTTGTGCCGTCGATGCTGCGGTCGGAGTGACCTGTGTCTGCGGCGACTCTGGCGCAAAACGTGCAATAGCATAAATCCCAATGCTTAAGAGCAGCACCAGGATGATGCCAAGCGCGATTCCGGTATATCCTCTCGGTGTTCTCGACCGTCGTGGGTCTTGCGCAGGTTGAGGCATTTTAACATTTTTATCCTGATCTGTTTGTTGAGTATTCATTGCATTACTCCTTCAAGCACCGTCTATCAGATCACAACCATGCAAAGAAAGTATAGCAGCGGTAGTTATCAAAGCTGTCTCTTTTAGAGACAAAAATCTCTCATTGTACTCACGTAAATATATGTGTGTATCTTGGGGAAGTGACGGTTTTGTGCCTTTGGCGCTGCATCCTGTGATGCATTCGTGAGGGACAGAGCCTACACTCATGGGAAGAAGGGTCTATCAATGGTTTGAAAAGGAGAACGCTTGTGTTTCACCATATATTAGTTCCACTGGATGGCTCCATACGAGCGGAACGTGCTTTACCGGTGGCAGCACAGATTGCACGAGGAACTGCTGGCTCACTTCATCTGGTGTATGTGGTCAATCCACCGATTGATTACAGTGGGGGATTATCTCCTATGCCCATTATGTCGGCAGAAACCATTGAGATAGAGACGAAGAATGCAACCTCCTATCTCAATGCGGTGGCTATGTCACCTCTGCTGGCTGGCATCCCGACGACAACTGAAGTGCAGTTTGGCGTACCTGCTGTTGGTATCCTGGCTACCGCCTCTAAATGCGCGGCTGATCTCATCGTGTTGTGTAGTCATGGCAGAACTGGCTATACACGCTGGATACTGGGCAGTGTTGCCCACACACTGGTGCATGAGAGTCCCGTACCCCTCTTCGTGCTGCGAGAGGGCGCGTCTGATTCCCTGTTAGCACCGGATGGAAGTGCTCGTCCCTTGCGTGTACTCGTTCCGCTAGATGGCTCGGAGCTTGCCGAGGCCGCGCTTGATCCGGCAGCTTCCTTGACCGCCGCTCTGGCCGCGCCTGGGCAGGGGACTCTGTATCTGGCTCAGGTGGTCAAGGAGGTTAATCTTCCCCCATCCTCGGCTGGTGCTGCTGCGGCTTCTAGACTCAACGAGGAGGTCAAGGAGCATGCAAATGCCTATCTGGCGCAGGTGAGGGAGCAATGGCAGGCAAGAACGAAGGAGCTGAGGCTCTCGATCACTTCTTCAGTCTTGTGTGCGTCCGATGTAGCGAGCGCACTGGTAGAGCTGGCTGAGCACGGCAATGAGGGACAGAAAAGCGGAAGCGCGGCTGGCTGTGACTTGATCGCCATCTCCACACACGGTCGGCACGGGTTGCAGCGCTGGGTGATGGGCAGTGTGACAGAGCGTGTCTTGAACACAAGCAAGCTCCCGATCTTGATTGTGCGACCACAGCAACAAGGATGAAGGAGAAAACGATGGAAAAAGGAAGCAATGGAGGTAGGAGCCTGGAATAATGTTTTTCAGGCTCCTTGCTTTCTAACGTTATATGAGGCGTCCTTTTTAGAAAAGGGAGATATCTGATGAATCACCAACATCGACCTGTAGATTCAGAATCATCGTCATTGGACGTTACCAGGATGCTCCAGGCTCTCAGCCGCCCGGAAGCTTTTCCGTTTGCCTTACCACCTGGGCAAATCATCCCGGTCATCCATACTCACGCCTCTATTGTTCTGCTTACGCCGACGCTGGTCTATAAGCTGAAGAAACCAAAGAACTTTGGGTTTTTCGATTATTCGACCCCCATGCAGCGTCGTCACTTTTGCATCCAGGAAGTGTTGGTGAATACCCGCTTCGCTCCTGGCATCTATATCGGCGTTGCGCCGGTTGTATATTCTAATGACGGCTATCTTTCCTTTGGCGAGGTATTACCTGTAGATAATCTCCCCTTGCCTGGGAGCGCATTGGGTGAGGGTACTATCGTCGATTATGCGGTCGTCATGCAACGTTTGCCGGATGAGGCAACACTGGAGTTTCTGGTGCAAACTGGTGCAGCCACCGCTGAACAACTTGCCCGCGTCGGGCGTTATGTGGCAACCTTCCATGCGACCGCTCCGACCAGCGCACACATTGCGCACTTTGGTTCGCTGGACGTGGTACGCCAGAACTGGGAAGAGAACTTTGCTCAGATGCAGCCCTTGATCGGTCGCACGTTAGAAGGGGCCGTGTATGAACGCATCGAGACCTTCGCTCGCCACTTCATGCAGGAACGTACCCAACTCTTTGAGCTACGCATCCGTGATGGATATGTTCGTGACTGTCATGGCGACTTGCGACTTCAACATGTGTACCTGCTAGACACCCGGCCTATGAAGCTCACTCAGTCCTTGCCCCCCATCGTTATTCTGGACGGTATTGAATTCAATGAACGGTTCCGCTATAGCGACGTGGCGGCAGAGGTGGCTTTCCTGACCATGGAACTGGATGCTGCTTACCGCAACGATCTTGCGCGGGCCTTCGTAGACGCCTATGTCGCTGCCACCGGCGATGATGCCTTACGCGAATTACTACCTTTTTATTGCTGCTATCGTGCTTGTGTGCGTGGCAAGGTGTTGTCTTTTCAGCTTGAAGAGGCAGAGGTGCCGGAAGCGCAACGTCTGCTGGCACGGCAGCAGGCAACAAACCTCTTTGCCCTGGCCGCTGAGTATGCTACCGGCCCGACAGTGCCGCTGCTCATCATGATTGGCGGCCTGATGGGCACAGGGAAAAGTACATTAGCACGCCAGCTTCATCATGAGTTGGGGTGGCCCTTGTTTTCTTCAGATGTCATACGCAAGCGTCTGGCGCACCTCGACCCATCGCATCCCCAGGCAGATGCCTTTGAACAGGGTCTGTACAGCCCACAGTGGACAGAGCGTACCTATCAAGCATTGCAAGCGGAAGCCAGCACTGCTCTGGCGCAAGGACGCTCCGTTTTGTTGGATGCTTCCTTCAGTCGTCGTGCAGAACGTCTGGCGATGAGTCGTGCCGCCAGGTTGCATGGAGCCAGCGCTATCTTTGTAGAGTGCATATGCCCGGCAGAGATCGTCCTGCAACGCCTGGAGCGGCGCTGGCTGGACAGGATACAGCAAGGTCAAGGCAACGCCTCTGATGGCCGACCTGAACTCTACATGGCCCAGAGCGCGCGCTGGGAGCCTTTCGATGAATACGAAGAGGCTGAATGTCAACATTTACTAGTTTCAACTGCCCAGCCACCCACAAGCAGTTGTGCAGAACTGTTGGCGGCTTTGCATATCCCGCACTTCTCCTGTCCTCTTCAGTTATCGAAATGAGGAAGAAACGTCTCTGTCAGTGTTGTGTGCATAATGTGACTATGTCAGGGCTTGTGTGATGCAGAAATCGGGATAAGCTGTGATCTTTCTGAGAGATGTCTACGATGTCTTGTGACGCAATCGTGATATTCTTATGATACCGTCCATGCATCCTTGACGGCTCCCATAGAGTAGACTATGAGATACTGATGGAAAGAAGGGCGCAAGTATGGGTCACCTCCTTCAGATTGATGATGTCATTATCATCGAACGGGAACAGCTTCAACAATTGCTCGTGGTGCTCCAGGAGCAGGGCTATACGGTGGTCGGGCCGACGGTGCGCGACCAGGCCATTGTCTACGACACCGTGACAACTCTTACAGACCTGCCTGTTGGTTATACCGACGAGCAGGACGGAGGAATCTATCGCCTCAAACGACGCACCGACGGGGCGCTATTTGGTTATGCCGTTGGGCCACAGTCCTGGAAACACTATCTTTTCCCCCCGCGCATTCGTTTATGGCAAGCCCGCCGTGAACAGGACGGTTTTCAGATCGAGCCGGAACGGCATGAAATGCAAAAATTTGCTTTTCTCGGTGTACGTGCGTGTGAATTGCACGCCATCGCCATCCAGGATCGTGTCTTCTTGCGCTCTCATTACGTCGATCCCCACTACCAGTCGCGTCGCCGCAATCTCTTTCTTATAGCCGTTAATTGTGGACATGCAGGGGGAACCTGCTTTTGTGTCTCCATGCAGACGGGGCCGAAGGTGACAGGGGACTTTGATCTGGCACTGACCGAGATACTGACGCCTGAACGCCATTTCTTTGTCGTGCAGATTGGTAGCGAGGAAGGTGCGAGCATGCTTCAGGATATTCCGTATAAGCCAGCGAGCGATGAGGAGTTGCAGCAGGCAGAAGCGGTGGTTGCGCGTACTGCCCAGCAGATGGGTCGCCAGATGGAGACTAACGAGATCAAAGAGACGTTGTACCGCAATCTGGAGCACCCGCGCTGGCAGGAGGTGGCGTCGCGTTGTCTAACCTGTGGAAATTGCACGATGGTTTGTCCCACGTGCTTTTGTTCCGCCGTCGAGGATGTCACTGATCTGACGGGGATGACTGCCGAACGCTGGCGCAGGTGGGACTCCTGTTTCACGATGGATTTTTCTCACTTAACCGGTGGCAGTGTACGGGCCTCGGCCAGTTCGCGCTATCGCCAGTGGATGACACATAAACTGGCAAGCTGGATTGATCAGTTTGGTACCTCCGGCTGTGTCGGGTGTGGACGCTGCATTACCTGGTGCCCGGTTGGCATTGATATTACAGAAGAGATGCGGGCGATTCGCGCCGACGACGCGACCAACGCGCCGCAGAATCATTAGAAGAAAGTGAGTGGAGTCTAATGCAAGCGCACGATATCATTCTCGCGCAGCATCCTTTCTTTGCTGGTGTGAAACCACAGACCTGGTCGCTTATCACTCCTTGCGCGTCTTTTCTGCACGTTGATGCCGGGAAATATCTGTTTCACGAGGGGGAAGAGGCATTATACTTCTATATCCTCAGCGAAGGAAAAGTATTACTGGAAGCTTTTGATGCGCAACTGGGGGCTGTGCCTATCGAGACGATTGCCGCCGGTGATGTGCTGGGCTGGTCCTGGCTTTTTCCGCCTTATCGCTGGCATTTCAGTGCCAAAGCCCTTGCGCCGGTGCAGGCCGTAACGCTGGATGCTAGTTGCTTACGGGAAGCCTGTGAACGCGATCACGACTTTGGCTACGTGCTGGTCAGGCAAGTGGCGCAGGTGCTGATGCAACGGCTCCAGGCCACGCGCCTGCAACTGCTCGATATCTATCGTACTCCAGAGAGAGGAAAGCGATGACGATGACATCGATAGCGCCGGAGTTGGCGCAAGATCCAATGCTGCCGCGCCGCTATCGCATTCAGCGCGTGCAGCGTGAAATCTCAGATACCTTCACCTGGATACTGCAACCCGTTGAGGGTAACACGGTTTCTCCTTTCGCCTGCGGGCAATTTAACATGCTCTATGTCTTCGGGGTGGGGGAGATACCGATTTCGCTGAGCGGCGATCCCGGCAAGCCGGAATTGCTGGTACATACCATTCGTGCGGCAGGCGCGGTTTCACGGGCCATGCAGACTTTGAAAGCGGGAACTGTTATTGGTGTGCGTGGCCCCTTTGGCGTGCCCTGGCCTGTCGAAGCGGCTCAGGGCAAGGATGTGGTGATTGTCGCGGGCGGCATCGGGCTAGCACCGCTACGTTCCGTAATGTACACTCTCCTGGCGCAGCGCGCGCGTTATGGCCGGGTGGTACTCCTCTATGGAGCCAGAACGCCACAGGATATCCTCTATCATAAAGAGCTTGAGCGATGGCGCGCGCGTTTTGACCTCGACGTCGCTATCACAGTAGACCGTGCGAGCGGGGCATGGTTCGGCAATGTTGGTGTCGTGACCCGTTTAATACCACATGCCTCCTTTGACCCATCGAACGCTATCGCTATGTTGTGTGGCCCGGAGATCATGATGCGCTTTACGGCTATAGAACTGGAGAAACGAGGTATGGCGGCAGAACATATTTTTCTTTCGATGGAGCGCAATATGCACTGTGCCATTGGCTTCTGTGGACATTGCCAGTATAGTCCTTACTTTGTCTGTCGAGATGGCCCGGTATTTTCTTATGATCGTATCCGGGCGTTGCTGGTAAAACGGGAGATATAAAGGCTATGGCGCGTACACATAAACCTCGGCTCGCTGTCTGGAAGTTCGCTTCCTGTGACGGTTGTCAACTGAGCTTGCTGGACTGTGAAGATGAATTGCTGGCGCTGGCCGGGCAGCTTGAGATTGCCAAATTTCTTGAGGCGTCGCGGGCCGAGGTTAAAGGGCCATACGACCTCTCGCTGGTCGAAGGCTCGATTACTACGCCTCAGGACGAAGAGCGCATTCACCAGGTACGCCGCGCCTCGAAATACCTGGTCACAATTGGGGCCTGTGCGACCTCCGGGGGGATTCAAGCGCTGCGAAACTTTCAGGATGTCAAAGAATTTATGGCTGTTGTGTATGCCTCCCCTCAGTATATCGAAACGCTGAGCCATTCGACGCCCATTGCCGATCATGTCGCTGTCGATTTTGAGTTGCGTGGTTGCCCGATCAATAAAGATCAGTTGCTTGATGTCATTAGTGCATTTCTGCACGGGCGTCGGCCAGTAACTCCGGCGCACAGCGTCTGCATGGAGTGCAAATTGCGCGGGCTGGTCTGCGTCATGGTTGCGCATGGCACGCCTTGTCTGGGGCCAGTGACGCATGCCGGTTGCAACGCGCTCTGTCCGGCCTGTTCGCGTGGGTGTTATGGCTGCTTTGGCCCGAAAGAGACGCCCAATACCGTTGCCTTAAGCGCGCGCTGGCGTCAGCTTGGAGCGCAGGAGCGCGATCTTGTCCATGTATTCCGAAATTTTAACGCCAACGCTACTGAATTTCGACAGGAGAGTACACGGCATGAGTG
>DAOTVZ010000085.1:0-6571 GCA_034436045.1 Ktedonobacteraceae bacterium
CCGCCCCAGATCAGCGCGAGCGGAGGGCAAGAGGCCAGGGAAAACATACCGCAGCGAAGGCCGAATATGTTGCCACGTCCACCACCAGCCCCACCGTCGCGCCTCTTCACAACGAAATGGCTAGCCAACAAAAATTTATTGCCCTTACGGCTAGCCATTAGCGCATAAGTCACATGACACGTTCAAAATGATGTGCTATAATGATACGAACGAACCCTCTACTTATATTATGAGTGAGAATCATAGGAATTGTAGGCTTCATATGGGACAACCAGGGAAGGATTGAAAAATTGCTTTCACCTTCTCACAGTTACAAAGGAACATGCGCATGAGAAATTTCGGGCCATTCCTTTACAACCTACGCACCAGTGCAGGACTGTCATTAGATGAACTGGCAAAGCTCGTTGACAGCAGCCGAAGCAGCATATCACGTTTAGAAAACAACGGTGTCCCTCAACCATTTAAGGGAACAACACGCAAGACTGTCATCAAACTCGCAGAGATACTTTGCACATCCAAACACGAGATCAAACGCTACCTTGAGTTCGCAGAAATTGACCCCTCATTGCTCACCGAGGCCGAACAAATTCAAGTAGGATTCGCACCAGCTATACCCAGGGCAGGTGACACCCCCGATAACATTGCCGCCCTTCAACACTTTGAGAATATCTATCGCCAACTGCTCTCTCAGCTAGAAACCAAAAAGAGAGAAGTAGGCGAGAACAGCATACCGCTAAACATCAACCTCAAAATTCAGGAATATACAAGAGTACTGAATACCATCCAAAAGAAACTTCACAGCACCAACAAACAATCGACAACAGAAGATGTGCAGGTAACAGATGCAGCAATCATCTCCGAACAGGTTACATGCAACGCAACCAGAGAAACCAATCAGATTGCAACACCATCCCCATCACACCACGAGACACAACTTTCAGCAACGAATACCGCCTCTCAACCTACTCGACAGGACTCACTGCTCGTCCTACTCACCGACGAGGAGAAGAAGTTGCTGACTTCATTACTTGCCCTTGACGGCGACCTACTCACCGGAACCATTGAAGGCAGCAGCATCGAGAGATCAAGACGCGCATTCTTACGGCAACTGCTCACCCTCGTAGGAGCATCACTCGCACTACCGATAGATCAGTTGCGACCAGCCGAGCCAGACACGAGCATTATTAGTGATGACCTCATCTCTTTCTTTGAAAACACGATGACTGCTCACTGGGAACTTTATCATACTGGTGGCGCAATCCGTGTTGTGCAAGGTCTGGACTCATGGGTCAAGGAAATCGCTCGACTGTCCCGACTCGCACAAGGTACAAGCTGGCAACCCCGTATTTTACGGCTACTCACGATGAGTTACCAGTTACAAAGTTGCGTTCTACGCGATATAATGGACTACCAGCAGGCTCACGCTGCTTACCAACGAGCCTTTCACGTCGCCCAGGAGTTGGACGACGCGGAATTGATGGCGGCAGCACTTGCACGCGAGGGAGTAACATTTATCCAACAAGACAAACCGAAACAAGCAGTGATCTACCTGGACGGTGCGCTCACGACGATAGAAGGCTACACCTTTCCAAAATTAAGGGGACACATCTTGCAGGCCCTCTCAGAAGCTAACGCGAAAGCACACCAGGAACAGGAATGCTGGCATCATATCGGTCAGGCCGAAACTATCCAGGAACAACAGGTACAAGAGTACAGCCTGCTCCGTTTCAACAAGGCATCTCTTGCAGCACAGAAAGGTGTGAATGCAGTGCTGTTGGAAGACTATCAGCAAGCCATTAAGCTGCTGGATGCCAGTCTTGTGATCTATGACCCGGCACTCATCCGAGGACGAGCAAGGCAGCTCGCACAAAAAGCCGAGGCATACTATGGATTAGGAGCAATCGAAGCCTGCACGGCCAGCGCAAACGAAGCATTGACACTTGGCCGTTCAGCAGGTTCAAGCAAGACAATAGCACGTGTCAGAACGCTTTACGATCACCTTCTACAATCATCATGGAGAAAGGAATCAAGCGTTACTCAATTAGGGGAGACGCTTGCACATGCATAAATGAGAAAAACGAATAGTGTTGTCGCTCTTCTTAGCATAGCAACAATAATCCCTTTTGTTGCATGGATTATTTTATACTTGAAAGGCAGGCAATTTGCACTACGAGATCGACTACAAAAGGCCGATGCCATTGTTGTCCTAGCAGGCACACGCGGCAACATCAACTTCCTTCACGGGAAAATCTGCACCGCCGCGCACCTTTATAAGCAAGGTTGGGCATCGCGCATTATCTGTACCGGAAAGTTCTCAGTGAAAGTCACAGACCAGGCCACCCTCATTCCAATAGAAGAGTTACAAGTAGCAGCCACCAATGGGCGTATTCAGCAGAAAGACATTGCCAACGCCGCACAATCCTGGGACATCAGTCTCGGAGCCAGATACATGCGCGATCAGCTTCTACAGATGGGAATACCGGCAGACGCCATACTCCTTGAGGATGAATCGCTACATACCCGCGAAAACGCCGAAGAGGTGCTTGCTCTCATCAAGCAACACAACATGAAACGCATCATCCTCGTCACATCCCCTTTTCACCAACTACGCACCTATCTCACGTTTGCGAAGGTGTTTCAGCCCTATGACATCCAGATCATCAACTACTACGCCGAAACAGGAGAGTGGAACCCATATACATGGTTTCTATCGACGGAACACCGCAAGCTGGTCAAGAGCGAAACTGAACGTATTCAGAAATACCGACAGAAAGGTGATCTTCTGTAAATTAGAACAATGACATGCTTATACACTGAACTAGTTAGGAAAGATAAGTTGATAAGAGAAGGTGTAGCTATGCCTTTGTGGAATCAGGTCGCCTCGAAAAATCTCTCTCAGGCACACTACCCCCTGATACCATACGCTTCCAACCGCCAATCAAAACCAGTCTCACCCATAGCTTGCCGTATAATCTGATATACTTCACGCCCTGATAACACACCTTTTTCTAGTAAGCTAGCGGCCAACTCATCAACCACATACCAGTATCGCTCTATTATCTCTCTTGCTTGTTCCCGACACGCTTTCTGTACACGAAGACGCTGTTCATCGCTATCAAACGCTTCAAGCGACCAGAGATAGATATAATCAAAGTCAGCCCTATCACACCCACGCCAACGCTCATAGTTCCATCCACGCTTCCGGCAAATAATCGACATTGCTATCGTACCAGCATACTTAATAGTGATAAGTTCAGGATTGCGGCTATGCTTTTGCCATTGAAACTTTCCGTGCGTCGATTCAGTCAAGGCATCAAACTTACAATACCCTTTATAGCCGCTTTGCCAATCAGCAAGAATAGAAACCTCTGCAATCAGACGTCCCAAAATATGAGCCACAACAGCATGACCCGCCTCATGATAGGCATAACGAATACGATGCCACGTATCACGTTGCGACTGCATTCTCATTTCCCTCCTTAAGATGCAATTTACTCTCTATTATCATAACATCTTCATCCATATCCAAGAGCTATTCTCACAAACCCTCTTCCCTTGCAGCTTGAATGACACGCCGCACCGCCTCATAGGACACACCATACTGACTTGCAATGAACCGCAGTGTCTCACCACGCGCGACACGTTGCAATACATCAGACCAACACGAGTGTGGTATCTTCCAGGACGGATTTTCAGGGCCAGGGCGACGCTGCTCACCAGGAGCGGGAGGATGCATATATACAGCAACACCATCGATTTCAGCAGGAATCAGCACACTTTCAGGCACTAAGGCAAGTGGCGACCGAAGGCCCGGAACCCGTCGGTTCCGCCGCAGCAAAACCAGTGAGACACGTAGACACCTTTGCCTACGTGTCTCTTGCTATTCTTACCTTACCCACTTTTACGCCGCATAGCAAGCCGCCGAACAGACTCAGGTGATACCCCAAATCGTCTTGCGATTTGCCTGAGTGACCAACCAGCCTCAAGAAGCTGCATCACCTCTTCCTTTTGCGCCTCTGAGAGCTTATACGTCGTCTGTAATTCAATCGCCTCTCTCTTAGCCAGGCGATGAACAGAACCACGAGACGTTCCCAAACACGCCGCCACTTCACGGAGCGAGACACCATCCTTGAGCATCCGAAGAGCTGTATCCTGTTGCGCAGGTGTGAGACTTGGTGCTTGCGGTGGTGGAAATTGCAGCTTGCTTCTATCAAGTTTGGGAGGCCAGAACTCATGACGCAACCACAAGCCACCATCACGCTGCTCCCACTGTCCCGTTGCCTCCAAACCCAATGCAAGGACAGGCAAGACACTCTCACGAGGCCGCAGCCCAACGATCACACGCCGTTCTAAATCGTATACCAGTCCTTCTAGCCTTAGAAGCGCCCACACCATATCACGTCGCTCTTCGGCAGTCGCCTCACTCCAATAATCGGCCATCCCGATCAGCGTTTCACCAGCAGAGATAGCTGCACCTGTCATATCAGCAGCACTACGTTCCACAGGAAGAGGTAAGGAGAACAATTCTACATGGATGCGTTCCATCTGCTCATCCAGAGCATCCTCACTCAGATACCCCTTCGTAAAGGCAGTTACGAGCCTCTTCTGCTCAGCCTCAAGCGCCGCACGACGAGCCTTTATCCGTTCGACGGACTCATCCTTCGGTGCTAATTGAGAACAACGCTCAGCCACAGCTTCACGCCACGACTCAGGTAAATGGACGCTTCTCAGAATATCCCCAAATTGATAGATTACCAACCCACCCCGTACAGAAAGGGACTCAGGGATAGGACAATCAAGCTTGCGTATCTTGCTTGTGTCATGATAGTAAGGTATACCTTTCGGCAATGTCACACGCAAGGGACGACGACATGCAGCACAGATAATAATACGACTAAACTCATGAGGTCGTCGCTGAGCTTCTTTTGTTGGACGCCGATATTGACCCGCCTTGACCTCCACCATGCGTTGCCAGAGGTCATACGGCCACGCCGCCTGATGTTTCCCCTCCACTAACTCGCCCTGTGGTGTATCAATCGTCCCATGACCACTGCCAGGCGCAAATTCACGTGGGAACCAGGAACGACGAATAGCAGCCACCGTATCTTTTGTAAGTAAGCGTTCCCCGAAACGCGCCGTTTTCGAGATATAGCCTTCTAACTCATCAGCAATCGCCCGATCAGACCATCCTTGCGCCGCCAACTCACCAATGCGAACCAGCGCCGGAAAGGTCACAGGGTCAGGTCGCACCGGAGTACGGGGAGGTCGCCAGGTAGAAGGCGCACCATCAGGAGCCTTTGGATACTCAGGAGGTAGATAGCCAAACATCACGTTACCGTTGTGATAGCCAGCACGCGCCCGATCTTCTTTGCCAGCAATGGTACGCTTCGAGAGTTGGCGGACATAGCTCGCGTTCATCTGCATATCGACAGCAAAGGCCACGTCAAAGCCATCTTGCTGTACCTTATCGATGTCCCACAAGCCATCAGCCGTACACCACCAGACGCGCATACGCCGGAGCCGAGAGAGCGAGGCAAAGCCAGCTTCCATACTACGCGCCCAGCGATTGCTGAACGCACAGACCACCACCTGAAAGCGTGAGCCAGCTTCATTGAGGAGTTGGGCAAACACAGGCCGTTCCTCTATACTGTCATACTTTGCACTCTGTTCCGGTTCCTCATACCATCGCGCCAGTTTCCAGCCCTTCTTTTCCAGGAACTCCATGATGAGCCGTTTCTGAGTCACAATACTGGTCTCATTTTGAAGCTCAGAGCTATAGCGCACATAACCGACCGCCAGACTTCCAGGGCCAGGTTCGCCAATCATCTGGAAAACACGATCACGATGCTGCTTTTGACGTGGCATTATTCCCCATCCTTTCGTAACGCTCGCAATTTGGCTTGACGACGTGCCTCAATACGAGCCAACACATCCAGAAGCTGCATAATCTCCACAGGATACCCTTCCCGTAAAGTGACCGCAGCCGAAGTTTGTCCCTTTGTTTTTACCTGTCCCTGTGCCACCAATACCCCCCTCTCATCAACACAGCAACCAACAAAAAGGCCAGGAGCAACGATGCTACTGACCTTTTCTTACAAGCCATTGACCAACCGGCACGCATATGTCGTGCCATTAGTAGCCCTCCTCTTGCTGTATCTGTTCCATCTCGTGTAAAAAGGCCAACAAGGCATGTTCATAGACGGCATCCCGTGCATACGCCTCATCCGTTGGGGTGCAGACCCCCCGCGCCTGACGCCGCGCCAGGTAGGATTGCTCACGCTGCATCTTCTGTTCCAACCAGGCCACCATCTCAGCCAGCCAGCGTGTCCATTCAGCAGGGGTCAACTGATCGAAGGACACATGAAGAACGCCAGGAATCCCAGGGACAGCACGGCAAGACCCAGAAGAAACCGTTTGTCGAGAAAAAGATCGACGCATCAGCACACCTCCTTACAACCGAAAAAGACCAACCCAACCAGGTAAATGGCACCCCACGTGTTACTGTGTTCGTGGGGTGCCACCCACTAGTCATCCGGGTATTGCAACAAATCATGCATCGCCCGTATCTCTT
>DAOTVZ010000086.1:0-15874 GCA_034436045.1 Ktedonobacteraceae bacterium
TCCATCTCCTGAAAGCGTACTACGCGCGGCGTGCTGAAGATGCGGTGACTGTAATTCACCACGTCAACCGTAGCGATGGAACTGGCAGAGATGCGACAGACGGTCTTGCACAGTGAAGGTCTGAGGCGGCATAGCTCCGAGAGCAGCCAGTAAACATCATTCTCCAGCACGACCCGGTTGAACTCGTTCCACAGATTATTCTTGCTGACTGCGGCATTGGTTTCGTTGATGAATTTGGCCTGCACTCCATCTGTATAAGGGAACCAGAAGAACTCAAAGTGGCTATTGGTTTGTTGATACTCTTCCAGGTGTTCCAGGCACTCGCTCAAGCTTTTGCGTTGTCCGCGATAATGCAATTTTTTTGCAGGTACGACGCGCAATTTGACTTTTGCGATCACACCGAGCATGCCGAGCGAAACCTGTGCCGCTTTGAAAATATCGGGATGTTGTGTTGGGGAACATTCCAGCAGTTCGCCATTGGCTGTCACCAGTGTGAGTCCTTCAACCTGGGTTGCCAGCGTGCCAAAGCGAATACCCGTACCATGTGTGCCGGTGCTGATTGCGCCTGCGATACTCTGCACATCGATGTCGCCCAGATTCTCTTGCGCCAGGCGATGGACAAACAGCTCTTCACCGAGTCGCTTCAGGCGTGTGCCGCCCAGCACAACGGCATAGCCAGCGTCTGCATCCAGTGTCTCGATACCTTGCAAATGATCCAGTGAGAGCAAGATATCGTCGGTCTGCGCGATGGGGGTAAACGAGTGACCGGCTCCAACCACGCGCACCTGTCTTCGCTCGCGCCCAAAACTCCCGATCAGGCGCGCCAGTTCCTCAACGCTTTGGGGCTTGAGAATCTGACGTGGATGGCTCTGTACTGAGCCTGACCAGTTGCTCCACTGTGTTGTCTGAGTTGCTGTACTCATTGACCTTCCTTCCCTTCGGTTCTCTTGATATCAGACTAAATAAAGCATTGCCCGTCGCCGCGATAGGTTGTGACTTCGCTCTCGATGTGACCGTTGCGCACCAGTAGCAGGTGCGTAAAACGTTCGCAGAGTTCACCGGCCTTGCTGTGACGCATAAAGATAGGATCGCCGAGGTGGAGCGCGATAGGGCCGCGATAGTGAATGGGCGTCTGCACCTCACCTGCGCCTTCAAGAGTTTCCAATTTAGCTCCCTGGGGAAGATAAGGTTGTGGCAATTTTTCCGGGCCAGCCGAGCCGGAGGCCACATAGCCACCGCCGAGACAGGTATAAATGGAGGGCTGAGGGTGACGCACGATCTCGATGGCGAAGCCCGCTGCTGGTTGATAGCGAAAATCTTTGTAGTAGTCAAAGAGAACTGGCGAATAGAAGCCGGAACCGACTGTGACCTCGGTGATGCCTGCTTCCTCTCGTGTAGTCAGGAGACTGCCTGTACCGCCGCCGTTGACGAAGCGGAGCGGCATATCATATGACTCGATCAATGCCAGGAGCGCGGCACGGCGCTGAGCAATTTCAGGAATAGAACGCTGCTTGAGCCGACGTATCAGCGTATTTTTGAGCATCTGCCCTGGCATATTATCGCCCACGCCGGCTATCTGTGCCTCATAGCCCATGATACCGTCCAGTTGTACGTAGGACGACCGTTTAATGTGTCTGAGAATGGGCGCGGCCTGTTCGGCACTATGAATGGGCGAACGCCAGACGCCGAAGTGTAGACCAGGAAAATCTACCGACATATCTATATCCAGGCATACCGGCAGTCGTACTCCATAGCGTTGCGCAACACGTTCAATCTGCTCCACATGGTCGATGCTATCGATCATTAAAGTGATTGATGCGCCCTGAACGGTTGCCTGCGCGACGGCGGCAATATCCTCACTGTGATAAATCGGGTAGCCGATGAGGAGATCAGACAGGCCGAGCGAGGCGAGATAGACGGCCTCGTGGGCAGAGTAGCACATGAGGCCCTGAAAACAAGAATTGGCGGCCAGAATGTAGCGAATGGCCCAGGTGCAGCGGAGCGATTTTGAGGCCAGGCGAATGCGCTTCCCGCCCGACCGTGCGACAATCTGCTGAATATTCTGGTCGAGCAGGTCGAGATCAAGGTAAGCGAAAGGCATACGGTGACCGGCGAAAACTTCCTTATAGTAGGCATAATCATGGGGGGTAACTGCGCTGCGGGGTGTCTGAAAAGCTTGTGCAGTCTGAACAGATTGAGATCGCGCTGGCGATTGGCCTGCTAACTGCTGTTCCTTCATGCTCTTTTCTCCTCATTTGTATTTGTAAGCATCTATCAGACATTACAAAACCACGCTGGAAGGTGCGTGAGCGCGTTCACCACTCTGCCAGGTTATGGTTGCTACGAGATACCTATTAGTGCCAGCACGGCCTGAATGAGTGTATTGAGGTCGCGCCGCGCACGCTCGCTATTGTGATCGCTCACGAACTGTAGGATCAGGCCATCGATGCCTGCGACGGTAAAACGGGCCAGCGTTGGCAACGGAGTAGCACTGATAACACTGGCCTGCTCGAAGTAGTATTGGAAGAGGTTCTCGACAAGGGCGCAGTAACCGTCATACTGTTCTTTAGCCAACCAGGCTGAAGCAGGATTGCGCAGCGCGTAGAGCGTTAGCTCGTATTGCATAACCTGCAATTCAGGCGAAGACTCGACATGCGACCAGAAAGCAGTGAGGCTTTGTCTAATCAGTGCAGCCGGTTGCTCGCCCGGTTGAACCGCTTTCTGCACAATCTCTCCGGTATTCTGCATCATAGCCTGCAAGACGGCGAAGAGCAGATCATCCTTGCTGCCGAAGTAATAGCGCAGGGTAGCCTGATTGACACCGGCCTCGGTGGCGATTTTACGTGTCGTGGTTGCTGCAAGCCCATCACGCGCGAGCACGCGAATAGTGGCAGCCAGAATATCAGCCCGGCGGTCGGTTGCAGTGGAAGATTTGGTCATCGCAAATCCCTCATCGTGAAGAAGTTTATTCAACCGATTGAATAAAGTATACGGTTGAGCAATGGTCTTGTCAAGGTTCTGGTTTCTAGGCTACCGAGACCGGTTGTTTTTGTGGTTGGCGCGCGAAGCGGCCAAGCTGGAAACGTTCCATTGTGACCGGAGGACGTGTCTCGCAGAGCAGGCTACATATCATTTCTCCCAGGAGTGGGCCAAATTTGAAGCCGTGACCACTCAAACCGGCGGCGAAGGTAATACGTGAGTCGCCAGGTAGATAATCGATGATGAAATCTTCATCCTGGCTAACATCATACATGCAGGCATCGATATGTGCCAAACGAGCGGTCGTTAGCGCCGGTAGTAACTGGCGTACCTGAGCGAGCATATAGGCAATGGCCCGTTTGTCGATCTCCGGCTCAGCATCGGGGCTGATGAGTGCGCCAAAGTGGTGCGAAGCGACTTTGAGCCAGCGTGGCCCCCAGCCCGCACAGGTGTGGTGAAGTGGGAAGCCGTATAGATCACCGGCCATGAAGGCGGGAAAGGCGGGCATGCCGAAGTGCTGCTCAGGCAAGTCGGCGAAATAGAGCAGGTATTGGCGTGTGATGCGCACGGGCAGATGAAGTTCACCCAGAAGATTGTGAATCCACGCGCCAGGTGCCAGTGCCACGCGATCAGCCATGATCTCATGCCCATTGCTACAATGCACGCGAATAGGTTTCTGTCTGTTATCATGGCTAAGTGCGGTAACAGTGGTTGTTTCTAAAATATTACCGTGCATTGCAAGGATCAGCTCGCGTAGCGTTTGTAAGCAGTGGGAGGCAAAGAGAATAGCGGCTTGCCTGTTATAAAGAAAGAGATCGTAGTTATGTAGGTGAAATTGGGGGAAAAGACGTTTACACGTATTGCGCGTTATGTTATGAATCGGTAGAGCTAAATCATGTAATAGATGGTAGCTGGCTTGCGTAAAGCCGTCGCTCTCATGGCCCAGCGTGAGCAGGGCAGTGGGTGTGTAGAGTGGGCGTGGAGAGTATTGCGCGAGTTGTTGCCAGCGTTGCAGGCTGAGCTGTACCATTCTGGAATAATGCAGATGGGGGCCGTATTCAAAACGTAAGAGGCGCGAAAGGCCGTGTGACGGGCTGTGCTGGTGGTCAACTGTTGCCCGTTCAAGGACGGTCACATTTCTGCATCCCTGTTTTAAAAGAGCGTAAGCTGTAGCAAGTCCTACGATACCGGCTCCTACGACGACGAATTCTGATCGTTGCACCGTACTGTTCGTCCCTTCTCTCTATCTATTTCCGACATATTGCAGTATAGCAGGGTATACACTGAAAGTCAAGAATCGGAATTGAAATCAATGGAAATTTTGACTATAGAATTGTGGAAAATTATGGAACAACATTGTAATAGAAGTGTAATATCTTTGTATAGTCATGCAATGTGCAAATGTATGGCCAGGCATGACAAAGACCTGGCGAAATGTATAGAAATGTTATCAGAAGCTGTTTGCGGTATCTGCGTAGAGGGAGGTGTCCGTACATGATACCCACAAGGGATAGCACTACATGTATGATATCCCTTATGGAGGTATCAGGCAGTAAGTCGTACTTTGTACCGTAACCTATTGCTGATTTCTTCCTTAGAATGTACAATAGCCATCGACAGAGAGAGAACGATTGTTTCGCGTGGGGCGTCGGGAATAAAGTATCGCCTCTAAGTTTGAAGGAAAGGATAGAGACGTGTACAGGTTCAAGGCTTTTGATAGCGCCATTTGCGGAGATAGTATATCTGCGCTGGAGGCTATCGTCAATGCCTGGATGGAGGAGGAGCGCCCACGTATTCGTCATGTCTGTCAGACGATGCGCGGAGAACACGTTTTATTAAGCTTTGTTTACGAAGATACGAAAGAATTAGAGCAGCGCGTGACGGCGCAGACGCAATATCGTCTCACTACACCACGTTTCTTTGAGGATGAGCTTGAGGATCGCCCCACCTCTCCGCGCATTCCGGCGACACCACCGCCGATGCATTCACAGTTGTCACAAGATAAACTGAGGTCTCAGAAGTTGGGGAAGGATGAGCTAAAGAGCTAAAAATATCTATGACGATACCATATCTAGTCTATTGCACGCCTGACGGTGAACTGCGTGAAGAGCGGCGTTTACAGGCAATGGCTTACCCAGATCATCCCTTAACGTTGGACGAACTGATTCCTTTGCCCGATGGTGTTACGCTATCCATGATGCCTGACCGCCAGGCTGTGGGCCTTAAACCCACCGGAGAGCGCCAGGTGCTTGCCCGCTCACGTGGTTGGGCGATGGCGGCACTGCTGCCCATTGGCTATACGCGCACGCATCTTCCGGCCTATGAAAAAGTGCCGAACACGGAGCCGTTGCCTTTCTTTGGCTATAGCGCACTGGCCGGACATAACGGGCGGCTCTACGTTGCCGCGCTCAAAACCGATAACCCGCGCAAGTGGCATCCGCGCGCTTTTAATCGGCGCGTGCTGGAGCGGCTGGTGCGAGAGAAGCGCGCCGCCATGCCGGAAAATCGCGTGGTGGCGCAACATGCCCACTGCGCGTTGGACTACTCCTGTCCTACTGCCAGCAACCTGTTCTTTGGGCGCTGGGAGATGGCAATCGCCGTTTCGCCGGGCTGTAACGCACGCTGCGTGGGCTGCATTTCTAAGCAGGAAGAGGAGAACCTGATCTCACCGCAAGATCGCCTGACCTTTATTCCGACGGTCGAGGAGATCGTCGAGGTCGCTGTGCCGCATCTTGAGCAGGCTGAAGAGGCCATTGTCAGCTTCGGCCAGGGTTGTGAAGGCGACCCGATTTTGCAAGCACACCGTATTGAATTAGCGATTCGTGCCATACGTCAACGCACCGATAGGGGCGTTATCAACATCAATACTAATGCCAGTAAGCCGCGCTGGTTGCAGAAGCTCTATGACGCCGGACTGGATACTATTCGCGTCAGCACGATTTCGGGTCATCCAGAGACCTATGCCGCTTATTATCGCCCGCTTGGCTACACGTTTGATGATGTCAAAGAGTCGCTCAAACGCGCTCACGAGGCCGGAGTCTATAGCTCCATCAACCTGCTCTGCTTCCCCGGCCTGATCGACCGTGAGCGCGAGGTAGAGGCACTGCTGGCTTTTGCGCGCGAAACACAGCTCAAGCTGATTCAGTTGCGCAACCTCAACATCGATCCAGAAGTCTTGCTGCCGCGTATGCCCGCGCTGGATTCTATGGGCAAGGCGTTGGGTATGAAGGCACTGATTGAGATACTCAGACGTGAGTTGCCGCAAGTGGAGCTTGGCAATTTCTCACGTCCGGTAAAGCGTGTGCAGAAGCAAGCGGTCTTGTAAGGTTTTACCGTTTCTTCAGTCTGATGTTCTGTCTGCTTTGTAACATTTTGCGTGCTGCTGCCGCAACTTGCTGAACGCTCAGCCTGGTCAGGCAGTCGCGGGTGGCGCAACCTTCTGGTGTGCCGAGATCGTGACCACGATAGAAACAGGGCATACAGGGCAGGTCGAGATGGACGATGGTTGTTCGTGTAGCCTGCGTCGTATCCTCTGTACCGGTATATGGCCCCCATGCTTTGTAGTTGGTCAGGCCGAAGATAGCCACTACGGGCGTGCCGACGGCGCTTGCCACATGCATCAGGCCAGCATCGTTGCCGATAAAGAGATCGGCCTGTTCCAGCACGGCGGCGGCAACATGAATGTTGCCCTGCCCGGCCAGGCTGCGTGCGGGCATTGCTGATTGCATGGTCTGCAAAATTTGCTGATGAAGCTCAACCTCTTCGGGGCCTCCGACCAGCAGCACTTGACCGCCAAATTCTTGATAGAGCAGGTCGGCCAGTTGCGCGAACCGCTCCGGTGGCCAGCGCCGTGCGGTGCTATAACCGCCGCTGCCTGGGTGCATGGCAATAATGGGATGGGGAACATCACTTGCTCCGGCTTCACCATAGAGAAGGGCACGCGCCTGTTGCCGTTCCTCTTCTGTAATGGGAAGAGAGAGCCGTTTGTCCTGTACCTGTGCTCCCACTGCTTCTGCTACAGCCATGGCGTACTCGGCCTCATGCATAGCCCCGAAGCCATCGTCACGTACCTTGACGTTGAGAAACCAGCCGTGCCCATTGTCCAGCCCCACACGCCAGCGCGCGCCCGTCGCACGCATCAGCATCTGGTATTTAATACGTCCGAAGGGTAGAGTAAGGTGATGCATGAGCAGTACGGCGTCGTAGTGACCCTCTTGTAGCGCTTGCCACAATGGTAGCAGGCGTGAAAGATTCTGGGGGTGCGTAATAATCTGTTTCGGATAATCGAACAGGTACTTGTCCAGCACGATGATGTGATCGATGATCTCCCAGCCGTCGAGCAGCCCGGCAGAGGCAGGTGTGACCAGCAGATCGATGGTGGCAAGTGGATAGCTTTCACGTAAGGCACGCAGGGCTGGTGTTGCCAGCAAGAGATCGCCAATGCCGGCCAGCTTGATAACCAGGATGTGTGCTGTTGGACGAAGAACAATGGATTTTCGCATGCTGTTAATCTATCCTTGTGTGAGCAGGTTCACATTTTACCATCTTTATAGCCGTTATGCAGAAGCTGTGTACGTTTTGTCAGCAATCTCTCTGCCAGTGCGAAAACGCGCTCAGGTGTCACATCTTTCATGCATTGAACGGTGTGGAAACGGCACTCTGCCGGGCCTCTGGTAGTGTAGCATGGGCTGCACCAGATGTCACTACGGATGACCGCCTGTGGATCAATAGGGCCACTCAGGGCGGGGTCGGTTGGGCCATGAATGGAGATGAGGGGCGCGCCGACAGCTTCGGCGATATGCATGGGGCCGCTATCGCCGCTAATAACAAGGCTGGACTGCTGCATTAAGCCTGCCAGTTGTGCCAGGGTGGTCTTGCCTGCCAGATTGATAGCGGGTGTTTGCATACGGGCCATAACCCGTTCGATAAGGGGTTGATCTGCCGGTACGCCTGTAAGGATAATGCGCACATTGCACTCATGAGCTAATTTGTCTAGCAGGCTAGACCAGTAGGGAAGTGGCCAGCGTTTGGCCTGCCCATTGTTGGAGCCGACGTGGCCGACGATAAAGGGAGTATCCTGGCCGACGCCAATCTCGGTTAGCAAGCGGACGACCTCCTGTCGTGTTTGTTCACTGACGTGCAACTCTGGCAGGCGGTCTGAGGGTGTGATGGTAGCTCCGGCACCCTCAGCTAACATCAGACAGTAGTCAACTTCGTGTTTGTGGTCATGGACATCCCAGTGTTTGCCTGCGATACCATCTGTCAGGAAACCGGGGTAGCCCTCGCGCGTATAGCCCACGCTGCGTCGTGCCCCGCTCAGTACTGCCAGCATGGCGGCGACATTGCCATACAGGCTGACGGCGAGATCATAGTGACGTGCTTTGAGTCTGTGCCGCAGTTGCCAGAGTTCTAGCCAGCGCTGCGGTTGCACGAGCGCTTGAGGGCGTCGCCACTTGTTGGGGTCAAACGTGAAGATGCGGCTTAGATCAGGGTCGGCTTGCACAACCGATGCGCTGGAAGGCAGCGCCAGCAAGTCGAACTCTGCCTCCGGGTAGGTGCGTTTCAAAACGCGCAGAGCAGGCAGCGACATTACCAGATCACCGATCAGATCCATGCGAATCAGCAGGATGCGGCGCGGATGGAAGGTGTGTGGCGTGAGCGGCCTGTAGCGCCGTTTCCCTCGTTTGATCTGGAGCAGCAGGCCAAATCCGCTCATGAAAATATAGAGCAGTAGCAGAACGATCCGGCGGCTGCCGTGAACCACAAAATTGCGGAGTGAGCGGCGCGAGTCTGGGCGCTGCGGATAACCATATTCGTCGAGAGTTGTATGAGAATTGCTCTTTGTCATAGAGAAGGTCACTTATCTTTGCTTTATCGTGTATAGCTGTATTTCTTTAGAAGTGATTGCCAGGCGGCTTCCACCTGTTGTTCCGGTACCAGGCGCACACAGGGATGAGCGTCCAGTTCCTCGACAGTGAAATCGAGTCGTCCACAGGGGATCGCCACGCAGGTGGGGCAGCGTTGCGTGGAAGCCACCACAATATGACGTTCGGTATGGCCCCAGGGGCCGAAGATGCGCGCATCCGTTGGCCCAAAGATATGCACGGTTGGCGTGCGCTGGGCCACGGCGAGATGCAGAGGACCGCTATCAACCCCTAGCACCAGTTGTGCGCGAGCGAGCAGCGCAGCCAGTTGTCCCACCGTCAAATCTGTCAGGAGCAAAGGTGGTGTGATTCCGGCGGGCATGGCCTGTACAATTTGTTCGAGCAGAGAGCGTTCTTGCCGATTGCCTGTGAGAACAATGCTCACGGCAGGGTTGGCCGTTGTAAGTTTCGCCGCGCTGGCGGCCCATGCTTCCACTCGCCAGAGTTTCACAGTGGCCCCACTACCAGGGTGAATAACGACTATCGGGGTTGTATCGGTGATGTTGGCCTGCTGAAGGCGTTCTCTGATGGCCTGTCGCTCTGCGTGCGTTGGCTCGAACTGCTCTGGATATTGCTCCGGCGTGTAGGGCATGGGCAGAGCAGGATGGCCCAGTACTTGCAAGGCCGTGCTGACCAGTTTCAGACAGGAGACGGTAGCATGTTCCGGTGCTGTAAAGGGCAAGGCGGTCGATAGAAAGGGAGTGCCGGGGGCAATGGCGTAGCCGACGCGACGCGGGATGCGCGCGAGATAAAGCAGTGCCGCCCCCCACCAGAAATCGGGCCGCAGATTGATAGCCAGGTCGTAATGGCTGCGTCGTAATTGCTGTGCCGTGCTGAAGAGCAGTATATAGGGTGCCAGCGCCCCTTGCGCGGCGCGGCGAAAGCCTGGAAACGGGCAGGTTATCAGGCGATCAATAGCGGGATGACGCGCGACAATCTCGCTCGACCACGGCCCGACCATCATTGTGATATGCGCCTCCGGCAAGGCATCGCGCAAGGCTTGCAGAACCGGTGTTGTCATCACCAGGTCGCCCAGATGATCCGGGCGCATGAGCAGGATGCGCGGTGCTATGAAGGTTTTAGCACGTTCTCGACGAACACGGCGTTTGCTGCTGAGTGCGTCAGGAAGCCCGACCAGGTACACAACCAGAAGAATGAGTTGACGAAGCAGTGATTTCACGGCAAAACCTCGCTACTATGTGGGGCCGGGATGAGACGTAACACAGCTTGCCAGACCTCATCAACACTGATTGACTGCATACAGGTACAATTCAAGCAGGCGCGCACCTGGCCCAGAAAGAAGCAGGGTTGACCGGTAGGGTGATGCCAGAGCGCGATATGTTTGGGATCGTCTAAGGGATAAGGGCCATATTCCTGTGGGCTGGTCGGACCAAAAATGGCAATGATGGGAATACCAACGGCGGCAGCCAGGTGCATCGGGCTACTGTCGTTGCCGATGAAGAGGACGCAAGCCTCTAGTTGCGCGGCCAGTTCCCCAAAGCTGGTTTTACCGGCGAGATTTAGCACCCGCTCGCTCTGCTCCGGCAGATCAAGTCCGTTCATGAGTTGCTCGTTGAGGGCCACGTCATCCTTGCCGCCGAGCAGCAGTACCTGCACGTCGAGTTCTCGTACAAGGCGGCGCACCAGTGCGCGATAGCGTTCGAGGGGCCAGCGTTTTGCCGTTAGCTCCATGCCTGGATTGCTGCCACCGCCGGGGAAGACGGCTACCATTGGCCGTGTGCTTCTATGAATAGTCTGCCGTTCCTCTGCTGTGGGTACAAAAGACATACGTGGTTGTTGAACGGGTAGACCGATAGCACGGGCCAGATCAAGATAGATGTCTGCCTCGTGTTGGAGATATGCGGGACTGGATGAAACTGGTACTCTATCAGTCAGCGAGAAGCCGCGCCCAAGACTGTCTGGGCCGATGCGTCGTGGTACACCGGCCAGGAAGGGTAGCAAGGTCAGCATAGGAGAACGATCCAGTACGAATGCCAGATCGAAGTGGTAGCGACGCAGCTTTACGGCCAGTTGCCAGTAGTCGCGCAGACTGTAGCGACCAGCAATACCGACCGTGCCGCAGTCGAACACATCATCTACAGCGGGATGATGTGCCGGTACGACCTTTGACCACGTTCCGGTCACATAGGTGATGAGCGCGTCAGGGTATTGCTGACGAATAACAGACAGCAAGGGCGTAGTCATGACGAGATCACCCAGGCAGCAAGGTTTGATGACCACAATGCGGCGTGGGTGACGAAGTGCGGCATGCATGTGCCGACGCTGCAAGAGACTGAGCACCATAAATGGCAGGCGTAAGAGTCTACAGAACAGAGTGATGATATGCTGACGCAGGGTTAGGCTCCTCCCTCCGGGCGTAGTGTCGTGCGTTCTCCTTCCCCTGTTGCGGTATCGCTGCGTCTGGTAGGTTGTGCAGCGTCTGTGGCGACCGGTGTGCCGCAATTATGGCAGAAGGCATAGCCTGGAAGCAACTCGGTCTGGCAAGTGACGCAGTAGCGGATTTCGCTGGTGTGGGGGCTGTATGCGCCGACTTGCATCGTGGAGAAGTTACTGGCAGCCATCAGGGGTTGCCCTTCTTCAGGCGGCGGGGGTGGCGGGATGCGTGTCTGTCTCTCCTCGGACGGCGGGGGTGGCGGAATGGGTGTGCTTCCACCGGTATATGCCGGATAGGCGGGTGTTATTGGCATAGCCGACCCGCTTGTAGCCGCTTGCCCCGGCGTGGGTGCGGGTCCCTGGCTCTGCACGAATTTGAGTTCCTGTTGTACTTGTACCAGTTGCTGTTGCAGCCGCGTCAATTCCTGGCAGATCAATAGCAACTCTTCCTGTGTAATCTGACCAAGATTGAAGAGTTCTAACGTTTTGTCGGCCAGTAGATTACGTTGTGCCTGCTGCTGATTCGTCAACTGGTCGATGATGGCGCGTAATCGCTGCATGCGAGCGATGCGCCCGGCTTCATTTGAGGCCTTCTCCAGACCGCGTTGTACGGAGTCCCAAATATTCACGGCGTCCCTCCTGCTTTGTGTTCACCCTGCTGGCTTAACGCGGAAAAAGCTAAGGCCTTTCAGGTAAACGTGCAAGAATTTGGGTAAGAAGCGCCTTATGTTCCTCAAGAAGCGTTGTATGGCCCTCAAGAAGCATTTTATGTTCCTCAAGAAGCGTTGTATGTTCCTCAAGGTGCTGGTCTATAGTATCGAGGCGCTCGAAAATTCTCTTAATGTCCTGTCCCTGGTGTCGTATCACCCCGACGAGGATGGTCAAGTTCTCGTCTACTTCACGGATATGAGAAGCTGTCTCCCTTTGAAGGTTTGCTACGGCCTTCTCTAAAGTGGTTACTCTCTCTTCTTGTGTTGGCATATCCCTACCGCATCCTTTCCATTTTAAGTTAAATGGTATTGAGAATATTATAGCAGAGGGCTTGAGAGAAGTCGAGCATAAGGCCAATAAGGTGAACGGAACAGGATACCTCTCGTGGTTATCCTGTTCCGCTCTGTGAGCGAACTATTCTTCCTTCTTGGAGCCGAGGATCGCGTTGACGGTTGTTCCGCACACGGCGCATTGCCCGCGCAGTGCTGGCTTGCCGTTCTTCATCGTGACCTTCTGAGCATCCTTCAGTTCAGTCTTCTTCTTGCATTTGACGCAGTAATACAGGTCTGCCACGGCTGAAACCTCCTTACATCCGTGCTAGAACAAACAAACATCGTTACCATGAGGGTTGACGGCATGCGTCAGATATACTTCGTATCCCTGGGCATGCAACTGGTGTCGCGCGCTGGCGGCGTGGGCCAGATCCGCGAAAGGGGCAAACAGTGTTGGCCCACTGCCGGAGAGCCGAACGAATGGCGCACCGGCTTCAAGCATGGCCGCGCGAGCTTGCGCAACCTCTGGATAGCGAGCAAGCACGCCTCGCTCCAATCCATTATGCAAATCTTCTGGTTGAAGTGTACTCCCTGTCTCGAATGCGGCACGTACCGCTCGACTGTGACTTCCATCAGTATAATCACTGGCGGGTAACGCACGAAAGACTGCTGCCGTCGAAACGCTGATGGTCGGTTTGACCAGGAGTAGCCAGCGTAGCGCAACAGGCCAGCGCGGCGCGAGCGGTGTGACTCGTTCCCCCCGCCCTTCGCAATAAGCCAGTCCTCCGCTTAGAAAGAACGGTACATCTGAGCCAAGTGAGGCCGCTAACGCAAGCAAATCTGTCGGGGTTGCCGGAAGTTGCCACCACTGCTGTAGTGCAAGCAGGACAGTTGCGGCGTTACTACTTCCTCCGCCCAGACCGGCTGCGATAGGGACACGCTTGTGCAGTTCAATCGTTACACCTTGCTTCAAGCCGAATTGCTGACGGATGGCCTGCACGGCTTGTACCGCCAGGTTGTCCTCCGTACTCAGTTCTGGACGTGTGCAGACGATGTGTACCTGTTCGTCGTTGGTAGTGTGCAGGCAGATGGTATCATGCAGGTCGATGGTCTGCATGATCGTTGCCAACTCATGGTAGCCATCCGGGCGACGGCCCAGGACATCAAGTGTAAGATTGATCTTTGCATAGGAATGGACAAAATATCCATTGCCAGCATTCTGCTGATACAGTGAGTGACTCATGGAAGCATTGTGCATACAAATTGCAGACTTGTCAAGCTCAAGGTCGAAAAAAGCGCCTTGAGGGGGAAGGAATGCCTACTCTGAACCATGGTTTTTTTTGCTTGAGACCTGGGCTGGTAGCCCATTCTTCCCCGTAACATGGAAGTCGGTTGAGTTTGTGTTATACTCATGGATGTATATAGAGAAATCTGCTGCTAGAAGTTCCTGTATTATTCAAAATAGTAGATAGGATTGCTTTTTCTTATGGATATAGTCGTTGCGTATTTTCATCCCTTGTATCATCCAGAGGTAGTCAAACGCGATTTTGAGCAGATTCGTGCCGTTGGGGCCAATGCTATCGTCTATGCCTTGCATGAGCAGGAAGTCCAGCGCTGGTCGCGTGATCTGGAGCGTGGTCTGATGCAAGCACAGGAGATGGGCCTGAAAGTCTATCTCAGTCTAGGGCGTTATGGCAATCTCTTTGCCGGGCCTTCTTTCGTGCCAAGCTGGTATACCTTTCATCATCCGCAATCGCGTGTCAAGGATCGGCACGGGCGTGACCATGATATGTCCTGTTTCAATCACGAGGGTTTTCGTTCCTGGTTGTTTAAAGAGATTGCTACCTATCTGACACGCTATCCAATCAACGGCATCTTAATCGATGAGCCGCGCGGCCCGGATGTGACCTGCTTTTGCCCAGTGTGTCGTGCACTTTGCCCGGATGTCGTCGATCTTCCGCGCTTTCGTCGCCGTTCGTTTATTGATTTCCTGGGCGAGTTATGTAGCAGCGTCAAGCGCGTCAACGAACGGGCCAGAACGTCAATTGTTCTGCTGCCACAAGATTTATTTCAACTTGAGGACCTGGCAACGCTACCACACCTGGATACGTTAGGCTGCCATCCCTTCTGGCAATTACTCAATGAAGAGAGTGAGCGTGTTGATGAGTGGGCGCGTGCCGTTGTAGAGACTGCGCGCCAGCATGGTAAACGCAGCCAGCTCTGGTTGCAGAATTTTTCCCTGGACGAAGAAGGAGAAAGCTCCCTTGAAACAACGTTTCACAAGCTGCTTGAGAACGAACCCGACGAGGTAGCCTGCTACTACTACTGGCGTAACAATGCCAACCCGACCAGAGTGTGGGAGATCACGCGCCAATGCCTGCGGCACGTGCCGCGCCGCCAGCTTTACTGGCCCTCGACCCAGCCGCAGATGCCCATCGTGCGTCCTCAATCCTTGCACGATATGAACACTGATTGCTCTCTATAGGAAGCAGAAACATCAATTTCGTCTGGACACGATTACGCAGGTGAAGAGATAAAACAGGTAAGAGGTCGGTGTAGGGACAGGCTTACCGCATTCCTACATCGACCTCTTACCGATCTAATTCATTGAACCCCGTCATGGTGCCTATACGAGGATGAGTGCCTAGCGGCTCTCTTGCGGAGTGAGACCGGTTTTGTGAGAGCTAGCTTCTTTCTTCTCTTCGTGAATATCTTCCAGGATGCCGCGTAAAGATTTGATTTGCTCCTGGACACTCGCGCTCACTGTCGCGGTCGAGATGATGAGTGCCTGAACGCCGAGGGCCATTAGCGTGTAGGTGGCGGTCTTGTCCAACTGGCTGCCGATAGGGATTAGAGCCGGGAAACGCACGGCTTCGCGCACTGCACGGTACTGGAGTACCTCTTCAATCGTCATCTCGTTGATATTGTTGCCCAGGCCGAAATCTAGCAGAACACCGGCGATATTGTCGAAAGCGGTGAGGTTGCGAATGAAGAGTGGATACATGTCGCCAGAACGCATAGGCACGGTCACAACCATTTCCAGGTCTTTGACTTCCTGGCCGAGCAGGCTGGCAGGAGCCTCAAGGGGTAGAACGAGGTACTGAATGTCGCGCTCTTTGATGTGGGTCAGCGTCTCGTGGTCGATGTGATCCCAGCCGCCGGTGATGTGCAGGCCGCTGACCACCTCTTCGCTGGCGGTTTTCGCCGCCGCGATTTCGCTTGCGAGCTTATCAAGCTGGGCACTATCTTTGCCATCCCAACTGAAAAGCAGGCCGTCCGCGCCCGCCTTCACGGCAGCTTCAGCGTCACCTGCCGTGACCTTTGTTAATTCGAGAACGATGGCGGCGGCGCGTGGTCTGGTTTCGCCCTTGCTTCGGCCCAAAAAGCCAATATTGCCACCGCTTGCCGCTCTGCGGGCGTGCGTAAACATATCTTGCAATTTTGCCATAGTGATCCTGTTACTCCTTATCATAAGCGCACTCATCAATGCCATGATGCGCGCGTTGTCGTTTTCTGCATGTACGAGGCAGCGAGATTGTCTTCATTATAGCATAGTACTTCTGCTGAAGCATAGCCGCAGGCGAGGGTCAGGCA
>DAOTVZ010000087.1:0-2446 GCA_034436045.1 Ktedonobacteraceae bacterium
ATCTCCGCACTGACCGCGCGCTTCCTCATGATAAGGCCAATCCGGTAGATGTTGTGCCGCGCATCATGAGCGAGGTTCAGATGGAGGCATTGCGGACCTGGCTGCGTGTACATGCCGATTCTACCGTGCTGGTAGTCTGCTCTGTCCCTGCCATTTTGCCACCGCTCATTGGCCTGGCCGAATATATTACAGGTCTGCGTCCGTTTCAGCAGGCTCATATACGCTTCTTACGTCGCCTGGGTCATAAGCTGGCGGCGCTCCAGGAGAAGATCGCTATCGATCTTAGTTTTGATCACTGGCCCGCCTTCAATGCCACGTGGCGCGAACTGGTGGCCCTTCTCGACACGCGGCGGTACGACATTGTGATGCTTTCCGGTGATGTACATTTCTCGTATGCCATGAGCGCGTGTCGTCACCGCTGGCGCAAGCGGTCGGCCACGCTTTACCAGCTTGTCGCCAGCCCTTTCAGAAATATCCTGGGGCTGCGCGATGAGCAACTCGTGCTTGGTCAGGCATGGATGAAGCGCGCTGATTTTGGAGGACTCCACGCGCGCGTCTTGCCCATGCGCGAACCGGCAACGCGCAGGCGTGTTCAGCATGATATGCTCTTTGAGAACGTTGTCGCGCTGGTGACATGCCAGCCTCGTAGCGGCGAGCGCGGCGCGTATGATATTCAACAGGTGTATCTGGGTCTGGTGGAAGAGGAGCTGCAAGAGGTAGGTGAAACGGTCATGTAATCTCTGTTCCAGGTAAACGAAAAGGAAGGCTCTCACCCATGTTCAGTTGGGGAGAACCTTCCTTCTCGTTTAGCCCATCTCGCTATGAGCGAGCGGTTATGCACCTGGCGCATGGATCCTTGCTTCCTGATGATGGAAGAGCGTACCAGGCTTCCAGGGCATGCCTAACGCTGGTAGCAGCCAGCGGTCGATGCCGACCCAACCGCAGACACGCCATGAGAAGACCAGGAACAGTCCGATCATGCCCAGGATAGGGTTGATACTGACGGTACCGGCTAGCAGGTAGTTCAGGTTCATCAGGACACCGAAGCCTGCCGCAATACCTGTCAGGACGCCGAAGAGAAGACCTAGACCGACGGCTACTTCTCCCCAGGTGACGAGGAAGGAAAAGAAACCGGCGTTAGGCAGGACAATGTTGTGTAAGAAAGAGGCATACCAGCCCTGAACCGCCGGGTTAGCACCGGAGCTTTTCGCCAGCGCACCAGCGACGAACCCTGCCAGGGCCTTACCACTGGTTCCCCAGGCTGGTGAAATGACTTTTTCCCAACCGGCGAGGAACCACTCGGCTCCAACATACATACGCACGACAAACCACAAGGGCGATGAGCCGGTTGAACCGGTAAAGAAACGCGAGATCGCGGGTTCAGGGAATTGTTCCTGCGAGGGAACCGCCAGGAGCGCAGGACGTTCCTGGGCATACTGCACGAACGCTAGAATGAGCGCAATAACGAACAAGATGAGCAGGCCCAAAGTCCAGAAATCATTGGCTGTGCTACCGACCAGTCCAAGTATGATGTGTGCGAGTGTCCAGATACCCGCAATCGCCATAATGAGCAGGTTGATGCTGAACACTGGAGTCGCTTGACGTTGACTAGCCATGTTTTTTCCCTCTTTTCTCTCTATCTTAAAAGAGATGGCAACTTGTAATAATCGTATTTCTTTGGCAAGTGGAGAGGTTTCTCTTTCCGCTTGCATTTTGAGTATACAAACAGAGAATCACGGCACAATCACAACTCGGTTGAGTATATCACATTTGCATCACGAAAGTCGTTTTCCGGCCCCCCCATTTCATGCCCGTGGTCAGGAAGATATCTGTGTTCTGTTGCACTGTTGTTCTTCTGTTGATGCGTGGGCAAGTAACAATGGACTTATATCGATGCTCTATATATACTCTTTTTTGTACTTGTTGCTAGTGACAGCACGAATATGGTAAAATAAATCTGAAAAGTGTGTTATTTAAAATAAGGGTACGTAGATGACAGAAACGCCCAAAGTGATCCCGAACAGGCGATTACGTAATGCGCGTCTCCAGAGCAACTGGTCTCAGGAAGAATTAGCTGAGAAGGTTGGCACAACTGCGTTGAATATTGGACGTTGGGAGCGCGGCGTGAACCAACCTGGGCACTTCTTTCGACGCAAGCTCTGCGAAGTTTTCGCCATGGCCGCTCAGGATTTAGGATTGTCGGTGAGTAATGAGTCAGCGGAGACGCCGCAGGCTCCTTCCACAATCGCTGTGCCTGCTTCCACGGTACCATCACCTGTGCATGTCTGGAACGTCCCTTATCGGCGCAATCTCTTCTTCACGGGCCGCGAAGATATTTTGACGCAACTACGCGCTGCTCTGACTACAGATACCGGCCTCGTTGCACTATCACAACCGCAAGCGATCAGCGGTCTGGGCGGCATCGGCAAGACGCAAACCGCCGTAG
>DAOTVZ010000088.1:0-62991 GCA_034436045.1 Ktedonobacteraceae bacterium
ATTTTCAACGCACGTGGGAGATTCTCGCGCAACACCGTCAACTTGTACAATCACTCAAACGGCAGAAACGCGCACGCAACATCATCCAGGGCTGGCGCTATATTCACATCACCCTGGCCTGTCTGGGTTTCGCCGCCATCGGCCTGCATAGCGTGCTTGAGCTAGCAAAATTGACCTTGCAACTCCTCGGACATAACGTCTATTAGCAACTTCAGGCAGGGCAAGCGCAAGGCCCACCTCTATCCTACAACAACAAACACAACTTGGATTGTCGTAGGGGAGGGACGGGCCTTGCGCTTGCCCTGCCTCTGTGCAATAGAACGACGCACACCCCCTAAAAATACTTTAGAACAAAGTTGTGATATACTCGTGATCTTGTCGGCGCTCTTTGTGACCCGGATGAGATTTACCATCCTTATGCTTTATCACATGACAAACAGAGCTAGACGCTCACGGCAATATGAGCGCCTTACTGGCTCGTCGGTATACACCTATCTGTCTCAGAATAAGGAGAAAACACTATTATGGCCGATAGATATAACACGACTCCCCTTATGGATAGGCCAGAGCTGGAATCCGAACCAAAAACAACGCCGACTTATCAGACGACGCAGTTAGCGCAAGCGAGGCCGCCAATCCAGCCACCTGTGACCCGCCGCGCGACGCGCGGATGGCAACCATCACCAGGTCTCGTCTTTACTGTATTTGCTCTCATCCTGGTAGGCATGCTTGGCATCGGCATCGGAGCGACTGTAGCCGCCACACCAGCAGCACCAGCATCAACAAGCAGCGTAAGTTCTGCCAGTAGCACCAGTGCCTCAAGTAGCACCTCATCGAACAATATGGGGAGCATGGAAGGCATGGGGGGCGTCATCGCAACCTCTACCCCCACGAATGTTCCCAACGCGACACAGAATTATGGCAATCAGCTAGCTACCTATACTATCGACCCGGACGGAGCCAAGCATTTCACGCTGACCGCCGAGCAGGTTATGTGGCAACCGGTCAAAGGGCAACGCATTCTGGCCTGGACACTTAACGGCACCGTTCCCGGCCCTACGATCCGCGTCACCGACGGCGATCACGTGCGCATTACCGTCATCAACCACCTGCCGGAATCCACTGCGCTACACTGGCACGGACTTGAGGTTCCTAGCGACCAGGATGGCGTTCCCGGTATTGAACCACCAATTAACCCCGGACAGAGCCATACCTACGACTTCACGGTCAATACCATCGATGTCGGCACCCACTGGTACCACAGCCACTTTGACGATAATACGCAGGTAACAGGTGGCATGTATGGTATGTTCATCGTTGATCCACGCCCCGGTAGCGCTCTGGCTCAGCAATATTCCCATGCAGAGTATGCAGGACTACAAGCGGTCGGTTATCCCGGCGCGGAGACACCCAACTTCCATCCCGACCTGACCTATACCGAGATGATTAGCGAGACTTCCAGTGGCTACTTCCTCATGGATGGCAAGAGCTACCCGGACACTCAGCCTATCACGCTCTCGCACGGGCAAACAGTGCTGATACACCTGGTCGGCGCTGGCGACATGATCCACCCGATGCACCTGCATGGCCATGTCTTTAGCATCATCGCCGAGGATGGTCACTTGCTCCCGCAGCCCATTCAGGCCGATACTGTAGATGTCTCTCCAGGCAAAACCTATGACATCGTTTTCTACGGCTGGGCCGCACCCGGCAGCGTCTACCCATTCCACTGCCACATCCTGACCCACCTGCACAACCCAGGTCAGCCTGCGAGCGAGATGGGCGGACTGGTGACACTGGTTGAATACAATAAATAGCTCTCTCTCCTCACAAGTGTCGCTCAGACACACCTCACGATCTCCCCACCCAATAACGGATGGGGAGATTTTTTGTAGTATACTGAAGATAAGCAAATATTCTACATGGGAGGAAATACAAGAAAAACCTATGCAGTATCCCCATTCACTCTTCCAGGTACAGGGTCAGACCGCCGTTATGACCGGTGGCAGTGGTGTTCTGGGCAAGGCAATGGCCACTGCCCTGGCACAAGCCGGTGTGCGAGTCGCTATCTTAAGCCTGCATCAAGCCTCGGCAGAGGCTGCCGCTGCCGCTATTCGCGCCGAAGGAGGTCAAGCCCTGGGACTGGCCTGCGATACCACCGACCTTACAGCGCTGGAACGAGCCAGACAAGAGGTCAATAAGGTCTTCGGCACAGTTGATATCTTGATCAATGCCGCCGGTGGCAATCGACCACAGGCCACCACGAGCGCGGAGCGCTCCTTTTTCGACCTCGACAGCCAGGTTATCAATGAAGTCTTCACGCTCAACTTCACCGGCACTATGCTCAGTTGCCAGGTCTTCGGACGTGAGATGGCCGAGCGCGGACAGGGCTGTATCGTCAATATCGCCTCAATGAGTGGCATTCGCGCCCTGACGCGCGTGCCGGTCTACAGCGCCGCGAAGGCCGCCATTAACAATTTCACGCAATGGCTCGCCGTCCACATGGCACAGGAGTACAGTCCACGTATTCGCGTCAACGCCATCGCCCCTGGCTTTTTCTTGACCGAACAGAACCGCCAACTGATGCTTCACGACGATGGCTCGCTTACTCCTCGCGCGCAAACGATCATCGCCCACACTCCCCAGGCCCGTCTCGGCACACCTGACGATCTGGTCGGCACGCTGCTCTGGCTGATCAGCCCGGCTTCCGCCTTCGTCACCGGCATCGTCGTTCCTGTCGATGGTGGTTTCTCTGCCTTCGGCGGGGTGTGATATTCATAGAAGGAGCCAATCTGAATTATTGGCTCCTATTAAGCTTAAACTATAGTCTGTGTACCAATAATGCTTTCTGAACGATCACATAATTCTATCTGTACAGGTTTTGACATCTTCTGATCAGCAACAAATAAAACTACATTATCCTGAACAGAATCCTCAACAGTTATCCCCGACTTTAATATCAAACGAACTCGCGCTACATCAAAGCCATTACCAAAAACAGGCCCACCTGCCCAGAAACCCTCGTCATTTCGTATAAATGCTAAACTTACTCCAGGAACTTTTTTTTCATGTACAACTTCTTTAAGAGCCGCTGCAGGGACAATTTCTCTCCTCGGTATTATTTTAGATTCACGAATACTGATTTCCGCTATCCCTACACATGACCAATAGTTCTGAGCATCTCGCAGCACTCCGCAAAGCCAATATTTCTTTTGTCCCTTACTATTCTCGGTTAGAACAAAATAGACTTGACGATCTGGCAAGTTACGATTTTGAAGAAAATATATCTTTAACTGATCTACATCGTTATTTTCATTCTGAAGCGCCCTATCCGTTTGCTCGTGAACTGAAGAGATTGACGTGTTAAAGAAAGTATCCCCTAGAGAAACGTACATAGCTTGTACTTCTTCGAGGATAACCTGTTGTGGGTCATGACCAACCATGATATTGCTCCTCTCTAGGAATGCTAACCTAAATTGGGAAATTCAACTCTGAAAAGAAATATAATTCATTTCATCGCTTTTAGCAAGATCTAAATATAGCGTCTCGAATTGTATGAATCCTTTGAGGTACTCACACAATTCGAGAAAACTGTACCTTTATGGGCAGGAAGGGGCATAAAGTCCTTCATTTTCCACATCAATAAGTCCACTATCAGCCTTATTAGAGGTTGTTTGATAGAGAATGCTATGATAGGTAAATGTACTGCTAGCCGTCACATAAGCTCTCACAGTAATATATCCACGTTTTCTTCTCACATAAGACGGCACAGAGCGAACCGTCTGTCTTATATTACTTTTCACTAACCAGGATTCCAGCTTATCTGACACCTGAAAGGATTTTTATTTAATACTCTAAATATTTTATATAAAATATCATATATGCTCAACTATAATTTTGAGAGCTGGAAGGTATTGACCAGGGCCGCTTTCTCGGTTATACTTTAGAAAAGCGTTTTTCAAAAACGTTTTTGTAGCAGGAGAGGTACACAGGAATGCCCCGAAAGGAACAAGGCAATGCTTCTGGGCAAAGGTACGGCAACAACGACGTTGACGCAGGATGACGTGTATGGCCTCGTGGCACAGGCATGCGAGTCGCTCTCAGTCGATGGCAAACGTATCCTCGTCATCATTCCCGATGGGACGCGCACCGCTCCCATCCCACTCTTCTTCCGCGCGCTCTACGCCAGCCTGGGCCAGCGGGTCGCACGCCTGGACTACTTGATTGCGCTCGGCACGCACCCACCGATGAACGAAACCGAGATTGCGCGTCTGGTCGGCATCTCCGCGCAAGAACTCAGCGAACACTACCCCAACGTGCATATTTTCAATCACCAGTGGTCGAATCCGAGTGCCCTTGAAACTATCGGCACCATCTCGCGCCAGGAAGCCGAACAGTTGACCAGTGGTCTGCTGGTGGATGAGGTGCCGGTTATGCTCAACCGGATGATCTTTGACTATGACCAGCTTATCATCTGCGGGCCGGTCTTTCCGCATGAGGTTGCAGGATTCTCCGGCGGCGCGAAGTATCTCTTCCCCGGCATCGCGGGGCCGGACATCATCAACTTCACCCACTGGCTGGGTGCGCTCGTTACCAGCATGCACACAATTGGCATTAAAGACACGCCGGTGCGTCGTGTCATTCATCGCGCTGCCGCGTTCATCCAGCGTCCGTTGCTCTGTATGGCCTTTGCCCTCAAGGGCCAGCACCTGCATGGCCTGTACATCGGCTCCTATGAGGAGGCATTCAGCGCTGCCGCCGACCTTTCAGGCCAGTTGAACATCATTCAGGTAGCGCGCCCTTTCAAGCGCGTGCTGTCGCAGCCAGCCGAAATGTATGATGATCTCTGGACGGCAGCTAAAGCTATGTACAAGACCGAACCGGCCATCGCCGACGGCGGTGAGGTGATTATCTATGCCCCCCACATCAGCGAAATCTCGTATACGCATGGTGCGTTGATCGACCGCGTGGGCTATCATGTGCGCGACTACTTCCTGAAACAGTGGGAGCGTTTCAAAGATATTCCCGGCAGCATCCTGGCACATAGCACGCATGTCAAGGGTATGGGCAACTATGACGCGCAGAGTGGCATCGAGACGCCACGTATCCAGGTCACACTGGCAACCCGCATCCCCGCAGCACGCTGTCACCAGGTCAACCTGGGCTATCTCGACTATAGGAAAATTGATCCGCGTGAGTGGCAGGGGCGCGAGGATGAAGGTATCCTTTACGTGCCGCATGCCGGTGAGATGCTCTATCGCTGCCCGCAAGTCGTGAACGAGAGATAGGGACTTACCACATTATTTTATCTATCTGGAAAGGAAAGAGAACAATGAAATTCGGAGTTTGCGCTTCCTACAAAGATATTGCCGCTTTAGAGTCACCCCCTATCGATTACCTGGAAGAGAATGTGCAGCGTTTCTTGCAACCAGAGCAGCCGGATGGCGTCTTTGCTGAGACATGGCACGCGGCACGTCAACTGCCCATTCCCATTGAAGCTGCCAATAGCTTCATCCCAGCCTCGTTACCGTTGATTGAGACACCAATACAAGCGGTTGACCGGCCTCGTATTGAACGCTATGTGAAGACTGCCTTTCAACGTGCGCAACAGGTGGGCATCAAGGTCATTGTCTTTGGGAGCGGTGACGCGCGCCGCTGCCCCGATGGCTACGACCGTGCTGCCGCCACGCGCCAGATTGCCGATTACCTGGCACAATGGAGCCAGTGGGCAACGGCGTATGGCATCCAACTGGCGCTGGAACCTCTACGCTATCAGGAAACCAACACGCTCAACACCGTCGCTGAATCCGGCCAACTGGTCGAGCAACTGGTGCAGACAGGAGCCACCTTGCTGGTCGATACCTACCACATGGGCAATAATGGGGAAGCACCGACCGACATCCTGCCTTTCGGCAACATCATCTCGCACGTGCATGTGGCAGAAGTGCAGGAACGCGCGGCCCCCGGACGCTTCGGTGAAGATTTCCACCCCTACTTTGCCGCTTTGCACCAGATCGGTTATGACCGACGCATCTCGATTGAGTGCCACTGGCAGAACATGGCAACAGAGTTGGGGCCATCTATCGCTACCTTGAAAAAGTTCTGGGCCGACTCCTAAATTGGTCATCGGAGGTCTTGACAGGCTACCATTTTCTGATTATACTTTGAAAAACGTTTTTGAAAAACGTTTTTGAGAGTGCAGAGGAGCAGATGAGCCATGCCACGCAAAGTTGTCACGATGCGCGATGTCGCCAGGCATGCCCAGGTTTCAATCAGTACCGTCTCGCAAATCCTCAATGGTAACGCTAATTACGTTGGTACTGAAAAGCGTGAGCGCGTCCTTGCTGCCATCAAAGACCTGAATTATCACCCTAACATCATTGCACGCAGCATGGTCAAACGGCGCACCATGACTATCGGGCTGGTCATCACCGAGATCGAAAATGCCCTCTTCGTCCCTGTGACCGGAGCGGTCGAAAACGTGCTGAGCGCCGAAGGCTATCACATCCTGCTGGCACGCGCGCCGGATACCGCCAGCGAGATTGCAGCCATTGAAACGCTGCGCGCGCGACAGGTTGATGGTCTTATCTTTATGTTCCTCTCGCTCTCTCTACCTGCCGATCACCTGATCCACCTGAAAGAAGAGGGCATCCCCTTCGTAATCATCAATCGCCCGCTTGCCGACCAGGACATTAACCAGATTATCTTCAATGATCACGGTGCTGGTTATCTGGCCACCAACCATTTGCTCAATCTTGGGCATACGCGCATCGCAACCGTGAGCGGCCCCCTCGATCACCAACCGGCATGGCGCAGCGCGCAAGAACGCCATCAGGGCTGGCGACAAGCTCTGGAGGAACGTGGCATAGCAATTGATCCGGCATGGATCGTCTCCGGTGATTATAGCCACAGGGGCGGCTACCTGGCGATTCAACAATTACTGGCAAATACCAGGGGAACACCAGCGCAACCAACAGCGGTGTTCATCGCCAACGATGAAATGGCACTTGGCGCGCTTAAAGCGCTGCACCAGGCCCACATTCGCATTCCCCAAGATATGGCCCTGATTACAGTTGGTGACTTTCCTTACGCTGCCTACACGACACCCTCTCTCACCACACTTGCACACCCTGTCCCTGAAGCAGGAGAACTGGCCGCGCATCTACTGCTCGATTGGCTCAATCACGGACAGCCTGCTCAGCCTCAACATATTACCCTTAACTTCACCTTGAAAATACGCGAATCGTGCGGAGCTATTCCAGAAACGGAGGTGATACCGTAGCCATCAATTTTTGCGAAGACGTGTAGCCCAAATCAACCAGTTTTGTATGCGGAAGCACAGTGCTAGCCTTCTTTACCATGGAGGTATATGATGCAGCAACCATTAACACGTCGGGATGTTTTAAAGTCAGGCGTCGGCCTGCTCGCCAGCGCATCGGTTCTCTCACTGGCGGCTTGTGGGGGCGGCAGCTCGACCGGTGCGAGCCAGGGGGGGCAGACCATTCGCGTGTTAATCGGGTATAACAGTACTTACCCGAAACAACAGCAGCAATGGTTCCAGTCGATGACCGCTCAATTCAAGAAACAGACCGGCAATACCGTTGTCTGGCAAACCTACTCATCAAGCAATGAGGAGCAGACCACACTCCAGACTTCGATTGTCAGTGGCACCGGCCCCGATATTTTCGACCTGGGCACAACCTTCGTTCCTACCGCTCAGGCTACCGGTGGCTTTGTTACCCTCACGCAGAGCGACTGGAATGAAGCCGGTGGCGAGAGTCGCTTCTTCAAACCCCAACTCACCATGTCCGGTTCATCGCCCAGCCAGTACATTGCTATTCCTTTTGTCATGCGCCCATTCGTCATGGTCTACAACACGGAACTATTCCAGAAGGCGGGTATCACAGCACCTCCAACGACCTGGACTGAATTCGTGCAGGATGCGCAGAAGATGACCGATCCCGCAGCCGGTATCTACGGCACCACGATGGACCCCTCGGACTCCTATGACCCCTGGAAAATCTGGTGGACATTCGCCAAGCAACTGGGCAAGGACTTTATCTCCAGCGACCTCAAGACGGCCCAACTCAACACGCCAGAAGCCGTGCAGGCGGTACAGTTCTGGTTCGACTGGGCCACTAAATTCAAGATTGTCGATCCTAACTCGATGTCCTGGAAGGCGGGCGACGCCACAAAAGCCTTCGCCAACGGTAAAGCTGGCATGGTCATCATGGTCTCGACCTCGATCATTCCCACCCTGAACAATTCTGCGGTCGCGGGTAAATACGCCTTTGCGCCCTTGCCGAACATTCCCTATGGTATGACGCAGCGCCCGCCTGGCGGCGTTCCTGCCGAGTCCATCATTTCGGGCGATATGCTTGCTATTGCCAGCTACTCGAAGGTCAAAGATCAGGCATTGCAATTCATTAAGTTCTTGACCGATGTCCAGAATCAGATCCAGTATCAGAAGACCTTTGGCGATCTACCGGTGAATATTCAGGCGGCCAATCAGTTGGCAAGCCAGAGTTCACAGATCGCCGCTTTCGTCCAGGCTGAGCAAGGGGCCGACCCCACCCCCTTCTCCGGTGCGTGGGGCGCGCTGGAGGTTGCCCTGGCCGGTGTCAGTTCCAAACTGGCCAATCAGGTCGCCACTAATACCTACAGCCCGGCCAATGTCAAACCTCTGCTGGATCAGGCCAACGCGCAGATCCAGAGCCAGTTGCATTAACCGGCAGCTCTTCTTGCTGGCTTAGAGCAGTACGAGACTCGCGCCTGGGCGCGAGTCTCCCACCTCAGGAAGGCGGCAACCATGTCTACTGAACCTATCCCAGAAGTTATGCCCAAAGTGATTGCAAGACCACATATACGGCACCGATGGCGGGTCATGTTTCATCAACGACCTCTCTGGTTAATGTGGCCCAGCATGTTTTTGTTGATCGTGATCATCGGCATCCCCTTTCTCATCGCCTTCTATATTAGCTTCCTGAATCTCACGCAATATACCCTGCGCAGTTGGTTGCATGCGCCCTGGGCCGGGCTTACCAACTACATCACGGCTCTCACCGCCGGCAATGTCGTGGGGACTTCCGCACTGGCTTCCCTGGGAGTCAGCATCTCCTTTTCGGTCTTGACCACGCTGCTCATCACCCCTATCGGGGTACTTGCAGCCCTGACCGTCAATACACAATATCGTGGGCGCACCATCATTCGCGCCCTTTACCTGGTACCTTACGTCATTCCCACTTTTGTAACGGCGCTCGTCTGGCGCATGATGTTCCTCAACCGCACAGGTCTGGTGGATCGCTTCCTCGCGGCTCTGCACCTGGCGAACGTAAACATGTACTGGCTGCTGGGGCCAAACAGCTTCTGGGCCATGGTCATCACCGACACCTGGGCCTCGTGGGCCTTCATCTATATCATGGTGCTGGCTGGCCTACAGTCCATCTCTCACGATCTGTATGAAGCAGCAGATATGGACGGAGCGAATGCCTGGCAGAAACTCATTCACGTCGTCTTGCCACAACTGCGCCATATTCTTGGTCTGTCGCTCCTGCTTTCTACGCTCAACCACTTCAACAACTTTACCTTACCTTTCGTGATGTTCGGTACGCCCCCGCCCGTGCAGGCCGATGTCTTGCCGCTCAATGTCTATGTCTCTTCGTTCCAACTGTTTAACTTTGGACTGGGCGGAGCCATGTCCATCATCACGCTGATTATTATGCTCATTCCTGGTTTCCTGTATATCCGCACACTACGTCTCGGAGAGGTGAAAGTCTAATGAGCAGCACAAGTACCACCATCAGCCAGTCAGCCACTAGCAGACCTGGGCCAGAAAAAAAACATCGCAATGCACAGGAGATTCTTCCCCCACCCTTGCGCATCGCCGTAACGGCTATCCTGGCGATCTTCATCCTGATTCCCATCGCCTACATGATTCTGCTCTCGGTGACGCCCGACACGGAGGTGGGCGGCGAGCAACTCATTCCCTCACACTGGGCTTTTGACAACTACATTAATATGTGGACCACCGTCAACCTCTTCCAGGGGCTACAAAATAGCCTGGTCGTTTCAGGGATCGCCAGCATCATCGCGGTCATCCTGGCGGTCGCGGCAGCCTATGTCATCACCAGGTTCACCTTTCGCGGGCGACTTACCTTCCTCTACTCGCTTATCGGTCTGCAAACGATCCCTGGCGTGATGCTGCTGCTTCCACTGTTCGTCGTCTTCGTCTCGATTCAAAGCGCCCTGCAAATTCAATTGGTTGGTACCTACACTGCTGTGATTATCACCTACCTGACCTTTGCGCTCCCCTTCGCCATCTGGCTGATGGTTTCGTACCTGGGCAGTATCCCGATTGACCTGGAGGAAGCAGCCCTGGTCGATGGAGCTACGCGCATCCAGGCATTGTGGCGCGTGATTGTTCCCCTGGCGCTACCCGGCATCGTTGTCGCCATCGTCTTCTCCTTCCTGACGGGCTGGAACGATGTACTCTTCGCCAGCGTGCTGACCTCGCCAACGACCAGGACGCTAGCCGTTCAATTACAAGTGTTTAGCGCGGCACAAGAGGGCGGCGCGCTACCGCTCTATGGCCAACTCATGGGCGCAGCCGTTGTCAGCGCGCTGCCGGTCGTCATCCTGTACATGATCTTCCAGCGCTATCTCATAGGAGGATTGACAGCAGGAGGTGTCAAAGGATAAATAGCAATGATTACTAAACTTGTGACAAAGAGAGGGAGATAACTTTGGAATCCGATATGACTTCTAACGCTACCAGCGCGTTACAGCGACTTATAACAGAAGACGTGATCAGCCATCTGCGCCAGGGCACCGGCATGATAGCTCAGCTTGGCTCAGAGAACGGCGATCTCAAGCTCGACTGGGTTGAGGGCATGGCACGCCTGCTCGCCAATGACACGCAACTCGAAGGCGTCGAACAAGATGCGCTAGCGCTCTGGCAGCGTGGAATCCGGCATATCATCTGGGCCGGCATGGGTGGCTCGGTTATCACAGTGCGCGTGCTGGTCGAACTCGGCTTTTGCACAGGCCGCAATAATGACATCGCCATCTATCCACTGGATAGCACCGACCCGGCAGCGCTAAATGCTATCATTCGTCAGATAGCAGAGGCCAAAGATATCGCGCTCCCTGACGCGGAACTTCCGGTACCCTCAAACTGGATACGCGCTCTGCTGGCCGATGTGATGATGATTGGTGTCAGCATGGGCATGACTTCGGAAGAACCCATCACCCATCTCACCTGGTTCAGCGCCTTGCTTGAACAGGCAGGATTACCGGCAGCAGAGCATATCCTGGTCATGACGCTGCCCGGCTCCTATCTCGATCAGTTTGCGCAACAGCATAATGCGCCCCGCTGGTCGCTACAACTCGATGGCCGTAACGGCACGGGAGGACGAATGAGCGCTCCTACCACCCGCGTCTTCCTGCTGCCCGCCGCCCTCTATCTTACCCGCCTGACCGGAACCACCGGTCAGCTACGCCAGGTACTTCAGCAGGCATGGACGGACTACGACCTCGACCTCGCCACCCGGCATCCAGAACAGCATCCATTTGTGCGTATCGCTGCCATGCTCGCTGCGAACAGTCAGCACGGCGCGTGTCGTCTGCTACTCAGTTTTCCGGCGGGCTGGGAACCGCTGCTCCAGTGGATTGAACAACTCATGGAAGAAAGTCTTGGCAAGGGGGGAAAAGGTATTGTGGTGTTTAGCGATCAGGCGCTTAACACACAGGCACCATGCTATAGCCGGGAAGGGACGCAGAAGGTTGCGGTGGTCACCAAAGAGCCAGCCGCTCCCCCGACCGAAGGTTATATTCTCACGCACCCGGCACTGGGTAGCGAAGCTTCACGCCGAAAACTGGCCGGACTGGCAACTCAATTTCTGGGTTGGCAACTCTGCATGGCCCTCTATGGCTATCTGAATGACATCACCTTTGCCGGGCAACCCGCCGTTGAAAACTACAAGGCCCGCGCCCGCGTCCTGCGTGAGCAGGCTAACCCCCTTAGCGCGCTCTCAGCATGGACTACCACCAGTATCGATGGCCCATTCGCCCTCTACGCGCCGACAGATACTGCGCCCCAGGCATCAGCCGAGGCAACCTTTGCCCACGCACTGGTTCAGGCCGCTACATCAAACCAGGCCACCAGACGGCTCTCTTACCTTGATCTGACCTTCAACGGCAATTTACCGGATGAATTGAATCAGTTGCTTACCAGCTATGCCACAACTATAGGAAACACAACTCTCGGTGTGCCGGTCAAAGTGCGGCGCGCGCCCGCCTCGTATCACTCAACCGAGCAGAGCGAGATGGACGGCCCGCCTGCTTTTATCAGCCTGCGCATCCTTTTTCGCCAGCATGAGCCATGCCTGCTTGGCGACTATAACGATGCCTTCTTGCTCGCGCAAGCAGTTAGCACCTGGCAGGCCATGATCGAACAGGGGCGCGCGTGTTTCCTGCTTATCGTCGATGGCAACACACAAGAAGCAATTCACCACTTACATAGATTTCTGAAAACTGTAACTACTATTCTACAGAAGGAGCTTCAACAGTGACGGAGAAAATGCGCTTTGGCATTATCGGAGCAGGTGTTATCGGCCCAACACATGCGAAAGCCATTAGTTCTTTACCCGACGCGGAGCTTGTCGCGGTGACCGACATCATACCAGAACTGGCACATAAACTGGCCGATACTTACCACGCACGGGCCTATACCGACATTCAGGAAATGCTCGATAAAGAACAACTGGATGTTGTTACCGTCTGTACACCGAGCGGCATGCATGGTGAACATGCCTGCATGGTCATGCGCTCCGGGCGACACGTCATCGTCGAGAAGCCGATGGAGATACGGCGCGAGGCGATGGATGAGATGCTGCGTGTGCAGGCGGAACACAAAGTCAAGCTGGCCGTTATCAGCCAGCACCGCTTTGACGCTGCCACTCAGCAGGTACACCAGTTGCTTGAAGAAAAAGCCTTTGGCCGACTGGTGATGGGCAACGCGCTCATTCCCTGGTGGCGCTCACAAAAATACTACGATAGCGGGGCATGGCGCGGCACGTGGGCGCTTGATGGCGGTGGCGTCCTCATCAACCAGTCTATTCACACCATAGATGTGCTACAATGGCTGATGGGCCGCGTTGAGAGTCTCTTCGCCTATACCGACACGCTGGTACATCGCATGGAAACTGAGGATGTCGGCGTTGCCGTATTGCGCTTCACTAATGGCGCGCTTGGCACCATTGCCGCTACGACGGGGGCCTACCCCGGCACCGGCACGCGCGTCGAAATCTATGGCGACAAAGGCACCGCCATTATTGAAGCCGACGAGTTGAGTTACTTGCACCTGGCCCGCGATGATAAAGAAGAGGTGGGAGCTTATGGCGCTGGCAGCAAGGCCGCTAAAGCGGAGAAAATCGCCAGAGCCGAAGAAACCTCTGCCGCCAGCGACCCGGCTGCACTTTCGTACAAGAGCCATGCTCTGCAAATCGCCGATATGATCCGCGCCATCCGCGAAAATGGTACACCGCTTGTCGATGGCTACGCCGCCCGCCATCCAGTAGACATCATTCTTAGCATCTATGAATCGGCGCGCACAGGAAAAGAGGTCAGGCTATCATGATCCATCTTTCTGCCTTCGCCGACGAAATCTCGCCCGATTTGAACGAACAGATTGCCGTATTACAAGGTGAGCATATTCACTATATCGACTTACGTGGCATCTGGGGCACCAATATTCTCGATTTGAGCGACGAACAGGTGCGAGAGAGCAAGCAAATGCTGGATGAACATGGCATCAAGGTCGCCGCCATCGCCTCGCCGCTCGGCAAAGTTCCTATCGACACACCGTTTGAGGAGTATCTCAAACGGGTCGAACGCGCGATTGAACTGGCTCACGTCTACCAATCATCGTTCATCCGCATCTTCTCATTCTATCCGCCCGCCGCCGCCCCTACACAGGCTCCCGAAGTCTGGCGTGAAGAGGTTATTCGACGACTCAAGGAGATGACGAGCCGCGCCGCCGAGGCCAACGTCATCCTGCTGCACGAGAATGAGAAAGAGATTTACGGCGATACCATCGCGCGCTGCGTCGATCTGCACCAGCAGATTACCGATCCGCATTTCAGGGCCGCATTCGACACCGCCAATTTCATCCAGTGTCAGCAAACGCCCTACCCCGACGGCTACGATGCGCTACGCCCCTGGATCACCTATGTGCATGTGAAGGATGCGCTAGCCAATGGCAGTGTAGTACCGGCAGGTGAGGGCCTCTCGCACTGGCCCGACCTGCTGCAACGTCTACGCCAGGACGGTTACGATGGCTTCTTCGCGCTTGAGCCACACCTCGCTAGTGCGGAACGCTATCGCGGTTTCAGCGGGCCAGAACTCTTTCGGCGCGCGTCCCAGGCGTTCCAGAGACTTTTGCAACAGATGTCGTGGGAATACGCTTAAAAGCTTCGTATGCACATCGATCTTGTTAGCCTGACTCCTGAGAATCTCGCCGCTACCGGCGAGGTTCTCAAGGCCACCTATAACGTTCCAAACAGTCGAGAAGAAACGTTGCGCCGCTATCTGGCATTGCAACCAGAGAGCTTCTGTCAGTAGCGCACGCTGAGCCACAGGCGGAGCGTCGGCCCGTGCCACGCGGTCGCCGCAGCACAATTTATAGGCAGATTAGCCTGGGTCCGGGCTAAATTTCTCGCGCACAGGCCCGCAGTGTCTGGCGTACATCAATCACCCAGGGACCATTGCTGCTGAGTTCAACTTCAAGCTGATCGTCGGGGCCTGCACTCATGTCGCGTTCGCCATCGAAGGCGATAGTCATGTGACGTGCAAGCTGGAGCCGGATGCGCTCGCCCGACAGAAGTTCCTGCACATATTCAACGGTCGTAGTAGCAAAGAGGCCGGGGCCGATGGCGGCTTTCACCTTTCGTCCAGAGGGGCCAAAAACGAGATGCAATCCCTGCGGCTCGTGTGCCTCTAGCGGTCGGATCATCCCCCCAATGGCCGAAAGGCCAATGCTCCAGGGGTGCGCCCGCGTGAGAAAAAGCTGGCTCAAGCGGTCGATATCCCAGATAGCGCGCGTTCCGATCACATTGTCGCTGGAAACGGCCAGATCGATCAGCGCCAGGTCGGTCTGCACCTCCTGTCGGTAGAGATATAAGACTTTGGCTTGCCAGCAGGCCTGTTCGCGCGTGACGTGCCCCATCGCCAGCATGCCCGCTGCCAGGCCAGCCGTTGTCCCTTCCTGAAATTCGGGAAATACATTATTAGTACCGGTCGAAATCGGCAATACGGGCACACGCCCCCCACAGCCCTTGAAAACCGCGCGGTTGGTACCATCGCCGCCAAGCGTGATAATGCAGCGTACCCCCTGCTCAGCCATCAACGCTGCCGCGCGCGTCGAATCCTCCTGGCGCGCATGAATATCCATTGCCAGCACATCAGCACGCAACGTCGTTTCGCCAAGCGCCTCTAGCGCGCCATAGCCGATACCAAGTGGTTCGGGCATAAACAATACGTGATCGACACCTGCCGCCTCCAGGCCACGCAAGAGGCGGCGCACAATGGCAATCTTCTCCTGATTTGACACCACCCAGCCTTGCGCAACGATACGCCGAATATCCTTGCCACTGGCCGGATTAGCAATAATTCCTACTGTCGCCATGAACCCGCTTTCGTTGCTACACTCACGTCTGCTTCTCCCTCACCGCCTGCACCAGTTCGGCCAGCAGTTGAGTAACGGCCCCCGCTTGCTCGACCGGTGTAGCATGGGCACTGGCAGGAAGCATATGGAACGTTGAGCCAGCGATACCCTCGGCCAACTCCTGTGCCAATGATGGCGGTGTAAGTTCATCCTGCTCTCCCACGATAATCACTGTTGGGCATTGGATGGCGGCAAGTCGCGGGCGCAGGTCAACCTTCGCCACCATACGAGCTGCGGCGGCAATACTGGCGGCATCGCAGGCCAGCATCCCCTTCCGAATCGTCGCTACGATTTTGGGATTGGCCTCCATAAATTGCGGTGTGAAACTGAGCTTGAGCAATTGATCGACAATAGCTCCCATGCCATTAAAGCTGGCACTGCTGGCCATCTCAAAAAAAAGATTGCGCGTTTCTTGCGGGAAGGTAGCCGTCGTATCAAGCAGAGCCAGACCAGCTACCATTGTCGGAGTCGAAGCTGCCAGTTCCATTGCCACCATGCCGCCAAGCGAATGCCCGGCCAGCACAGCGCGTTGAATATTGAGCGCCGTGAGCAATCCCTTGAGATCGCCCACATGTTTAGCGATAGTGTGCGCACCTACCGGTTTATCGGAGACCCCATGTCCACGCAGATCGTAGCTAATAACCTCGATATCGGCAAGCTGGCTCTGCTCCAGGGCGGCCCACAGGCTCATACTGCTGGCCAGTCCATGCAACAGCACCAGTGGATACCCACTGCCGCTGCGTTGTACTGCCAGCGTGATGCCATTCGCAGTAATCTTCTCTAAAGCGCCGCCTTCCGCGCTCGCGCTCGATGTACTTACCGCCTGCTCGCCCCCCTCGGTGACGGCGATGGTACCCAATATCGCGCCAACCCCCAGTTCTTCTCCCTCTTGCGCAATAATTGTTAAAATACCGGTAGCCCCTGCTTCAATTTCATTATTCAGTTTATCAGTTTCTACCTCACAAATCGGCTCACCCGTGCGCACCAGTTCGCCGTTCTGCTTGTTCCAACGCACTACTTTGCCAGAAGTCATTGTCATGCCCAGTTTTGGCATAATCACATCCATACCCGCTTCTCCTTTATAGCGTGTCATGAGACCCGGCAAGGGCCTCACACTATATGTATCGCACGCTGGGGAGCCGCGAGAGGCATGAAGAACAGCTCACGCCTCCCGCGACAGGCGCAGATTAGCGTCCACAAGCCTTACGGGCCGCGTTCGCTATCTTTTGCGGATCGGGGAGATAGGCATCTTCCAGCACGGGGCTAAACGGTACCGGCGAGTGCGGCGGTGTCACCAGTTCGACAGGCGCACGCAACGACTGGAAACCCTTGCTGGCAACGATACCGGCGATATGGGTTGCCAGACCACAGATAGGATTGGATTCGTCCGCTACCACCAGGCGTCCCGTTTTCGCCACCGATTGCAGAATCGTTGTCTCATCCAGCGGCGAAATGGTGCGCAAGTCAATCACCTCGGCATCAATACCTTCTTGCGCCAGTTCGTCGGCGGCGGTGAGAGCGTGGCGAGCCGTCATGCTCACGCCGACCAGCGTAACATCCTTGCCCTCGCGTGTCACAGCCGCTTTGCCGATAGGCACGACGTATTCGCCCTCCGGCATCTCGCCCTTCAGTTGGTACATGGCAATATGCTCACACACGATGACCGGGTTGCCGTCGCGCAACGCCGCCGTCAACAGGCCCTTAGCATCGGCGGGATTAGAAGCTGCGACCACTTTCAGGCCAGGGATATGTGCGAAGATAGGATAGAGAACCATCGAGTGCTGGGCCGCCGCGCGGAAACCACCACCAATAATGGTGCGAATGACCACAGGAATAGAGGCTTTCCCACCAAACATGTAGCGTATCTTCGAGCCTTGATTAAGCAGCGTGTCCATGCAACTGCCAATAAAGCTACAGAACATCAGTTCCGCGATGGGCACCAGACCGGTCGCCGCCGCTCCGACGGCTGCGCCGATGAAGGCTGACTCCGAAATTGGTGTATCGCGTACACGCTCGCGCCCAAATTCCTGCACCAACCCTTTGGTGACACCCATCACACCGCCCCAGGCTTCATCATCTTCCAGATGTTCCAGCGTCGCGCCGCCCGCGACATCTTCGCCCATTAGAATCACACGTGGATTGCGGCGCATCTCCAGGCGTATGGCTTCATTAATCGCTTCGGCTACCGTCACGACGCGGGTTTTCATCTCAACGGCCATGAGTTTACTCCTTTCTACAGTGAAATGTCATCAAGCCATCGCCGGTGCGTAGACATCGGTGTCTACCTCAGAAAGCGCCGGATAAGGACTGCTATCGGCAAAGGCAACCGCGTCATCGATAGCCTTGCGGACACGAGCATCAACGGCATCCAGTTCCTCGTTCGTCAACAAGTTCTGTTCCGTCGTAACCTGACGGAAGTTCTGGATTGCATCACGCTCCATCATCGTCTTCTGCAACTCTTCTGTCTTGTAGAGTTGCTGATCGCCCTCAAAATGCCCATTGTAACGGTAGGTCTTGCATTCAATCAGGCTTGGCCCCTGCCCTCTTCGCGCGCGGTTGATGGCCTGCTGAGCCGCCTCGTAAACAGCGAAGACATCCATACCATCCACCGACGCACCGGGAATACCATAGCCTGCCGCACGGTCGCTGATATTCTCGATAGCGCAATGATACGAAACAGGTGTGGACTCGGCAAAGCCATTATTCTCGGCTACAAAAATAACGGGGAGTTTCCAAATCGCGGCCAGATTCATCGACTCGTGAAAGGTACCCTGCTCGGCGGCCCCATCACCGAAGAAGCAGACACACACATGATCAGTACCGAGCAGTTTAGCGCTCAGAGCCGCACCACAGGCCAGAGGTGGGCCACCACCCACGATGCCGTTCGCTCCCAGCATGCCTTTACTGACATCGGCAATGTGCATACTGCCTCCTTTGCCCTTACAGAGACCGGTCGCCTTGCCGAAGATTTCTGCCATCATGCCGTTGACATCACAGCCTTTGGCAATGCAATGTCCATGCCCCCGATGCGTGCTGGTAATGGTATCGCCATCCTTGAGATTGGCGCAGACGCCAGTTGCAACCGCTTCCTCGCCCGCATAGAGGTGGACAAAGCCGGGAATGCGTCCCTTCGCAAACTCTTCCTTGACTCTATCCTCGAACATGCGGATAGTCACCATCGTCTCGTACAGGCGCAGCAAGGTGGCTTTATCAAGCTGCATAGTATCCTCCTTGTTCCTACCTGACAACATTATCAGGTTATCAACGCACGACACGCTACACACGAAAACTGTCGTGCCAGCACCTACGATTGTTACGCAGCAGCCGTCAACGAAGAAAATGACACATGATGGTTCGCGCTACACAAAAATACTCATGCTTTTCAGTGTACCTGGGAAAAAAGAGCGACGCAATGGCTCTATTTCAGTATCTGAAACATATTTGCGCCCACCTTCTGAATTGGAGTTTAGACTAATTTTCCATGAATCGGCCTGGGAAGCCACTGGAGCAATTTTCGCAAGAATGTGTCTCATCCCGCTCTACAGGCCGTTCTATGAGAAATTAGTCTAAACATCAATTCTGAAGAAAAGGGACTTATGATAACGAATTCTTCCAACCAGAATTGCACAACAAAGCTGTTTAATAACCGCGTGTTCTATCGACAAGGTTATAGAGCGACTCGCCATTGAGGTAGCGTTGTAGATTTTCCATAAAGATCTGCGCCGCCGTTTGATTATATTCCGCGAAAACGCCTGTGATATGTGGACTGAGAATGACGTTAGGAAGCTCCCAGAGTGGACTATCTTCCGGCAACGGCTCCTGATGGAAGACATCCAGCGCGGCTCCGGCAATCCACTTCTCTCCGAGTGCCTGCACCAGCGCCTCCTCGTCTACTACATCGCCGCGCGCGATATTGATGAAGAATGCCTCTGGCTTCATTGCTTTGAATGCCTCTGCGTTGAACATGGCCCGTGTCTCAGCGGTCAATGGCACACTGGCAACCACAATATCACACTCGGCCAACATGGCATGAAGCTGTCCTACAGGATAATAGTGGTCAGGTAAAATACCTTCCGGGTCGCCAATGTCTGGAAAAATAAAGCCGGTATCGCGGTGATCGTCGCCGCGCTGCATGGCCAGCACGCGCATTCCATATACTTTGGCCTGGCGTGCCACCTCGCGCCCGATACTGCCATAGCCGACAATACCGATAGTCTTGCCGCGAAGAGTCTGGACACTGAGTTCTTGACCACGCTGAGCGCTACGAGGCCACAAGTGTTGCTGCTGCCATACGAAGAGCGTTGGCAAGCGATGGAACCATGCCAGCGTAACCATCAACACGTATTCAGCAATCGCTACAGCATGCACACCACTCGCCGTTGTAAAAAGGACATCCGTCTCGCGGTAAAGCCGAGACGACATGACCTGGTTGGCCCCCGCCGAATAGAGTTGTACCCAGCGCAAGTGTGGCACCTGTTCTGGCTCCGGCAAATTCCAGCCAAAAGCGTACATGATCTCGACTTTCCGTAATACATCCTCGGAAAGCTCCTGCGGATTTGCAGGCGTATTCAGCACTACCTGGTAGTCGGGGGCAAGTTGCTGTACCCGCTGTTGCCATTGTGGCTCAAAATGGGCAGTAATCAATATTGTTCGTCTCTGTTCATCCATATAACCATCATACCTTTTATACTAAAACTCAATGCCCTTCTGCGCCAGAATACCCTGTGTTTTATAGGGATGTTTGATCTCGCGCATCTCAGTCACCAGATCGGCAAACTCGATCAACTCCGACGGGGCATCACGTCCGGTAATAACGATATGCTGCATGGGATCACGCCTGCGCAATACCTCCAGCACATCGGTGATATCAAGCCAGCCATATTTGAGCGCATAGGTTAACTCATCCATAATCACCACATCATACTGGCCACTCTCGATCCGCTCACAACACTGCTGCCAGCATGCCTGAGCCAGCGCGCGATCCTGCTCAAGATTGGCACTCACCCAGGTAAACCCCTGACCGAGCGGAATAATCTCGATGCCCATGCGTTGCGCTGCCCGAATCTCGCCCCAATTACCGGTCTTTGCCTTGAGAAACTGCAACATTACCACACGCAAGTTCTGGCCCCACGCTCGCATCAAAAGACCCAATGCCGCCGTCGTCTTGCCCTTACCGTTGCCGGTATTGACAATTACCAGACCTTTTTTGGGCGCGCGCTTCGCCCTGGCCTCGCTCAACGTCTGTCGCTTGCGCGCACGTGCTTCGTCGCTCAATTCATCCAGCCCTTGCTCAAGTTCGTCTTCTGCCATGCTCTACACCTTTCCAGAGAGTCCCCATCAGCCTGCTCAGCCTTATAAGACAAGGGTTGCCCGGCGCTACAGATAAGGCCGGGCAATGCCTGTCGTACCTTCAGTGGGCGATCTAACGCCATCCGCTTCATTCTGCATTGTACAGAAACCATTGTCAAGCGACAAACAGCGGAATTTATGTTTGCGGAAAATCGTTCCGTCTTGTGTGTAGAGAGAGAGCTAGCAAGAAAGGACAAAGGACAGGTAAACATATGACGCACAGTATCCGGCGGCTCTGGCTCGTGCGGCACGGTGAAACGAACTGGAACGCCACACAACGGTATTGCGGTTGGAACGATGTGCCACTCTCGCGCACAGGACGGGCGCAGGCCCGCTGGTTGGCCCATCAACTTGCGCCAGTAACGTTGCAAGCCATCTATTGCAGCGATCTCAGCCGCGCTCATGAAACCGCGACACTGATCGCCGCCAGACAGGCACATGCAACTCCGCTGAGGGTTTCTGAGCTGTGGCGCGAACTAAACTTCGGTGAATGGGAAGGGCTGACCTATGACGACATCGCCGACCAATCTCAAACACCACACCCATTCTTTATTGACCCTCTTCATCATGCGCCCCCCGGTGGAGAATCGCTGATCGATCTGCTCCAGCGTCTTGGCAAGGCTCTGGCCCGGCTCCAGGCAGAAACGAACGCCGGAGACATCGCCATCGTTTCGCACGGTGGCCCCATACGCGCCCTGCTCTGTAGCGCCTTACAGATGCCACTGAATAACCAGTGGCGGCTGTGCCTGGAGCCTGGCTCCTTGAGCATACTTGATCTGCTACCCCCGCAACAACCAGCGGCAGAAAAGCCTTTACAGGACATGTTTCCTGCTGGTATGCTGGTCAAGCTTAATATGCAACGTCCGGCCCATCCACGTCGTAGCAATATAACACCTGAAGCATAGAAGGAGCCAATTATGTGGTTGCTCGATCAATATAGAGAATTCGTTGCCGCGCTCCGTTTCCTATCCATTCTGCCTCTTCCCGGCACACAACATCTCTTCGATAAGGACGCTATCGGCGAGCGCGTGATTGTCGGCAGCATCTATTTTCCTATTATTGGCTTGCTCATCGCGTTAATCCTCTGGCTGCTGATTTTCCTTCTTTCCTCCGTGGCCCCTTCACTGGTCATCGCCGCTCTTGTTGTCATTATCGAGGTGCTTCTCACCGGAGGGCTGCATCTCGATGGCGTGATGGATTCGTGCGATGGTCTGTTCGGAGGTACAACACCGGAGCGTCGCCTGGAGATCATGCGCGACAGCCACGTTGGCAGCTTCGGTGTGCTAGGGGCCTTCTGCCTCTTGCTACTCAAATTCGCCTGTATTGCCAGCTTATCGAATACCGCACTCCCCCTTGCCCTCTTGATGACGCTGCCCACAGCCCGCTGGTGCATGATACTGGCCCTGCATGTCTTTCCCAGCGCACGTACCACCGGCCTCGGTGCGCTCTTTCGGCAAGCCGTCACCCAGCAACACCTGCTCATCACCGCTGCTATCTCGCTACTGATCGTTGCCCTGGCGGGACGCCTCATGGGCCTCGGTATCTGGATTCTGGCCAGCGGTATCACCCTGGCACTCGGTACATGGATCGCGCGCCTGCTTGGTGGCCTGACCGGCGATAGCTACGGGGCCATCGGGGAAATTATTGAGGTCGTCTGCCTGCTGGCTTTCGTTATCCTCCGGTTTTAGAGAAGCTAGAAAGAAGATAACTATGAACCATACGGAACAGAACAGGCCGCTGCATTCTCCGCACTCTCGCCTGATCCTCATTCTGGGAGGCGCGCGCAGTGGCAAAAGTACCTTTGCGGAACGATTGGGACACAATAGCGGTCGGCGAGTTGCGTTTATCGCCACTGCCACCGCCAGCGACGACGATATGCGCGCGCGGATTGCCCATCATCGCGCCTCACGTCCCGCCGACTGGCCTACCATCGAGGAACCTCTCAATCTGACTCAGGCCATCCAGCAAGCCGCCGAGGTGGCCGATGTTCTCTTGCTCGATTGTATGACGCTCTGGCTCAGCAACTGGCTTTGGCAACAGCATGATACCAATTTTGAAACCAACCCGGCGCTGAGCAGCCGCTATAGCAAAGAGGCATTACAAGAGATTGATCACCTGCTCGCAACGCTGGCGGCACTGCCTGCCACAAAAACGCTGGTGATCATCAGTAATGAGGTTGGGCTGGGCATTCACCCCGAATATGCTATCAGCCGTGTCTACCGCGATATACTTGGACGCATCAACCAGCGGCTGGCACAGGCAGCAGAGCGGGTCTATCTTATGATAGCGGGGCTGGCAATAGACTTGAAACGTCTCAACGATCAGGACGAACGCGAGACAGGATATCTACCAGGAGCATCCCTACCATGACACAATTTGTATCATTATCATTATTTAGGAGTGTCCCTGGTAGATATCCTGTCTCGCTGGCATCCCCTATCGCTGAAGATGGCAATCAGGCAAGCACAAAGGAAGCTAGAATAAGTTATAATAGAAGTGTAAAGTCGTTTTTCCACACGTGTGCGTAATCTCTCTGAGCGTATAGTTTGTGTGCGCACCAGATAGCTAGAAGATTGCCATATGGAAACAGGACAAACCGCACGATTTCAACATATCCTTAACTCTTTATCACTCGGTATAGCAATTATCGAAGGCCCAGACCTTCGTGTACAATATATCAATCCTTACTTACAACAACTTCTGCATGAAGCCTGGAATGTGCAGCAAGTCACGGGACGGCGTATTGACGCGGTTGTTCCTGCCGACATTAACGCGGTGCTGATGCCCTTGCTTGCGCAGGTCATCAGCAGTGGTGAAAGCATACACAAACAGGACGTGCCCTTCGAGGGCTTTCTGGAACGGCGTGGGCGCACCTACTGGAATATCTCCATTGAGCAGTTTCCGCAGTCGCAGGCAACAGATACTGGTAGTACAACAGAGCTACTGGTCACGATTGAAGATGTTACCGACCCCGTGCGCTCACATCTGCATCTCAATGCTATTCGCTATATCTCATCGGCCATTGCCAGTGCCTATGCCTTGCCGCACGTGCTTGACCGTATTCTGACCGCTGTCCATGAGATGGTTGGCTCACGGCGTTGCGCGATTCTCCTGCTTGATCAACCGACAACGTCGCTTGAAGAGCGACCATTCGATATCGACGGGATTACACGGAGCACCGTTCAGGGGTCACAGCACGTCACTATAGCTGCACAAAAGGGATTGCATGTACAATCCTATCATTGGCATCCAGAGGTCAACGAACATATCCTGCTGGGGCAGGTGGCACGCGAGCGACGTCCATTAATGATCACCGATACCGGTCTCTATCCGACACTTCACCTGCCCCTGGTAGATGATCACGGCATCCCGCGTCGCCCTGGCTCCATCCTTAGTGTGCCGATCTTTGAACCCTATCCACAGCAGAGTAGCGCTGCGAGTTCGGTGCAGGCTTTCAATCGCCGTACCAGGACAGTGGCGCATGCCGACACTATTCTTGGCACCATCGAAGTGTATCACGTGCGCTCACGCGGCTTCCCGACGGAAGAGGTGCAATTGCTGGAACAATTCGCACAGCAAGCCGGGCTGGCTATCCAGAATGTTCAACTCTTCCGACGCATCGAACAATGGGCGCGGCTGGCCAGTCGCAACGCACATCAGCGCAAGAATATCATGCAGGCCCTACCCGATGGTGTGGTCATTTTTGACCCCCGCTGGCGCATCGCGGATGCCAATCCAGCCGCACGTCAACTCTTCGGCTGGCCTGATGATACAGCTTTACGCTCCTTGCAGGAGGTCATGGCCCAAACCCCAATGATGTTCCCGCAAGAGATTATGGCGCTGGATACACCTGATGCCATCACAGTCCTGGAGGCGCGTGCTCGTCAAGGGCGCGTGGACGAATTTAAGATGCTTGCCGCCAACGGGCAAACCTACACAATGCGTTGTTCTTATACCCCTGTACGCGACGAACTGGGCGATACCTTTGCCTTCATCGTGCTTTATCACGATGTCACCGAAGAGGTTGCGGCCCGCGAACGCATCGAAGCCGAAGTCATCGCACGCACTGCCGAACTGGCCCAGCGCAATCGCGCTTTGGAGGTCGCCAAACAGGTGCAAGAGATGCAGCAGAAGCAACTGGAAATCCTGCTCGAACGACTGCCATCCGGCGTCATGCAGGTAACAGCTCCGAACAATACTATCACGTTGATCAACACACGGGGCATACAGATTTTACAGCTCATGGGCCTTGCCCTGGAACCGGCGGATGACCCCGAAGCAGCCGCCAAACAGGCTCTCGGCCTGAACGCACAAGAATTGCTCAGCCCGGTTACAACTTACGGCCCCGCAGGCGCTTTCGTGCCCTATGAGGAACGTCCTCTGCACCGCGCACTGAGCCGAGGCGAAGCCACAGAGGCAGAACTCCGTATTCCCATTAAAGATGGTCAAAATATCTACCTGCTGGCGAATGCCGCCCCCTTACGTGATCGTGATGGCACAATCACCAGCGCGGTTCTCGTCCTGCACGATATTACTACGATTAAGAATCTGGAGCGCATGCGTGAAGATTTCTTCACGACTATGGCCCACGAACTCAAAACGCCACTCGCCAATATCCGTGCCCATCTTAGCGCTTTGCTGGCAAAAGACCTGGAATGGTCATTGGAGGAGCAGCAAGACTTTCTGCAAACGGCAGATGAGCAGGTAGAGCGGCTGGTACGCATGATCAATCAGTTTTTGGATGCCTCACGGGTTGAAGCGGGTGCACTACGCCTGGAGCGAGAGCCGATTCTGTTGCCAGAATTGTTCGAGGACCTGCAAGAGCGCCTGGAAGCCCTGATTAACACATCCAGCCGCCGCTTGCAAATCAGCATTCCACCACATCTACCGGCTGTGGAGGGCGATTACGAACTAATCATGAGCGTACTTTCCAACCTACTCAGCAATGCCTTCCGCTATGCCCCGGAGGGGGACATCGTTTACCTGGAGGCGGAGCCAGTGATCGCGCTCCAGGCCCGCAGACCACAAACAGTAGCCGTTACATTGCGGGTCACCGATCATGGCCCTGGCTTGACACCGGAACAACAATCCAGCCTCTTCACCCGTTTTAGCACCTTCGCGGCCACGCGCCGCCCGGACGCGAAACGCCCCGGTCAACCGGAGGCCACCGAGCGCCGCAAAGGTTCTGAACGGTGGAGTCCGGCCACAGGGCTGGGTTTGTATATCAGTCGTGGTATCATTGAGGCACATGGCAGCACGTTACAACTCACCAGCAGTCCTGGGCAAGGGGCCAGTTTTTCATTCACTTTGCCTGTGTATGGAGAGCAGACCGAACAGGACTCTACCGATCAGGCCGCGATGGTTTAGCGGCAATACGCAGCGATGGTTTTCAGAGTGATGGTATTCAGGAGGAGATGGCGGTAATGTCTACCAGCGATAAAAAGGTGCGCATCCTATGCGTTGAGGACGATCCACAGATGCGCAATTTTCTCCTTGCTCAATTGAAGGCGCGAGGCTTTCAGGTGCAAGCGGTGCGTGATGGCGCTCAGGCCATCGATATAGCAGCGCTCTTTCAGCCCCAGCTCGTTCTGCTCGACCTGGCGCTTCCTTCACTCGATGGCCTGACCTTCTTGCGGCGTCTGCGAGAATGGAGCAATGCACCGGTTATCGTTCTCTCAGCCCACGACGAAGAACCTATCAAGATCAAAGCATTGGATCTAGGTGCCGACGACTATCTGACAAAACCGTTTAGCCTGAACGAGTTACTCGCGCGCGTGCGGGTGGCGCTGCGCCGCACCGAGGAGGCTATGCGCCTGCGCAATAGTATCGGAAGTGGCGACGGACAGCGACCGTTCTATCGCTGTGGCGGCGAGAACGGGCTGGTCGTTGACTTCGCGCACCGACAGGTACGCAGCGGGGGCCACGAAGTTCATCTGACGCCGACCGAGTATGATCTGCTCTGCGAGCTAACTCGCAATGCCGGTAAGGTTCTCACACACCGTGAGTTACTCCAGCGCGTCTGGGGGCCAGACTATAGCGGCGAAAACACCTATCTGCGCACCTTCGTTCGCCATCTGCGCCGCAAATTAGAACCGGACCCGGCCCAACCACGTTTCCTGCTCAATGAACCCGGTGTAGGCTACCTGGTACCACCGGCTGACGCCGAGGAACTTTAAAAAGTTTGCGGCGTCTTCACACAATTTTCACATCCATGAACAAATCTTCACGTTATTCTCACTATGGATAGGGTATGCTTCAGATAGAGATAGCGAAGATAATCAATAGTGATAGGCGCTACTCTAGCCGCACCGGCTGAAAATCGCACGTCAACTCTCAAGACAGGAGAGCAGAACACCAGTCATGCAAGATAATGATGCAGCGAACATCTTGCCGGGTAGCGGCGACATGAGCGCACAGAACAGGTCTCAACAGCACTATATGCAACATCATGTCCCCTCGGCGGGAATAGCGACAGAACGGTCACATACACGACAACGCATTCTCCTCGTCGAGGATGATACTTCGCTCGCTGCGCTGGAGGCCGAGGTACTTACCGCTCATGGCTATACCGTCGTTATCGTAGAAAGCGGAGACCTGGCGCTGGCCAGAATGCACTCCTTCGCCCCCGATCTGGTTGTGCTTGACCTTGAACTAACCGGCACGCTAAATGGGCTAGACGTGTTACACACGTTGCGCACCTATACGAATGTGCCTGTACTCTTCACTACCAGCGCAACTCCTGAAGCACGCAGGATTACACGCGGCAGTGGAGAATCAAGACTCACGCTGGATCACCTGCCAAAACCGTATTCTATGTCTACCTTACTCAAGCATGTACAACGCCTGTTAATGGTGGCATCCCATTAGTTCTTAAACAGCCCGAAAGGAGGTTCATATGGACCGCAGAGAAGATCGTGAAATTCTACGCAAAGGTGGATTTGACGAGCGTGAGATGAATCTATTGAGCAGGCTTCGTAAGGACTATAACGAGAGGGAAAAGCAGCAAGCTCTCGCAGACCATCGCCGTCTTGAATTTGTGCGCTGGCTCGTCGCACACGGACGGCTCAGCGACCAGATTGCTTCCTGATAGCAAGGCCCACCAGCGGCCTTATTTCCCGGTGGGGTCGCCAACAAGTGCTGTACATGCCTCTGTGAGCGTCCAGGCGCATCACAAGCAAGAATAACTATAAAACGGCATCACGAACCGCCGGAGTTCATGATGCCGTTTTATGTATATGCATCATATGCATCCGTCCAATCCGAACGGAAGATAAACGGATTTCGCCTGAGATAGACAAGACAACCGTGCAACCCATTATGACGGATTGCGCATATCATGACACACCACCAGACCATCCATATCCTGCAAGAGGGGAGACGCCAGACATGACTGCCGGGCTAGACGGGCGGCAGAAGCGAGAATATCATTAACCAACGTTTCAGGAGGTTCGATCACTTCCAATTGCCTAAATAGCTCATCAATCTCATCATCAACCACAGGGTCTTTAGCCACTTCAGCCAGAAGAAGATATAGCGGATATTTCATACCAACTCCCTCTAATGTTACTCGCGCTATCTCTTCTATAGAATACGAATAACACTAGAGGGAAGTTTCACTTTCCAGAGCCTTGTTCTACCCGAATGCTCATACCGCAGGTGCCGGTTGGCGCTGCGCTGCCAACGCTGCACGTAGCAGCGGGCGAGCGCGCTGGAAATAGGTCTTGGCCGTCGCCTCTGGCATATTCAGGGTATGCCCAATTTCCGAGAAGCTGAGTTGACCGGCATAGCGCAACAGCACCACCGAACGGAACTTGGGAGGCAGATTCTGAATAGCGTGCCGCAAGGATGACTGTAGGTCATGATGCTCAGCAATCTCATCAGGGAGTGGACTGCTATCAGGCATGATCGCCAACGGTGATAGATCATCATCTTCATTCGAGGCTTCCAGCTCAGAAAAATGAATAGCACGCTTCCGACGCAACTCATCTAAACAGCGGTTACGTGCCACCTGGAATAACCATGCCTTCAGGGGTTCGCCCGTGCGTAAAGTTGGCATGGAAATATACAATTGCAGAAACACCTGCTGCGATACATCACATGCCTGATCATAGTCACCTAAACAATGACATATAAAATTGAAAAGTGGCACATGATAACGGCGCACCAGCATTTCAAAGGCACTCTGATCACCGGCCAATGTTTGTTTCACAAGAAAACCATCAGTCAGTTCAGGAGATGACGTTCTGGTTCTTTCTCTTAATTGCATATTCTCGCAACCTCGCTTTCGTATTTTCATCTTCCATAGCGTACCGCTTTCAACAACAAATTTCAAGTATTTTTGGCCGCTATTAACTTAGCTATAAACCACTCTAAGCGTAAACTAAAGTATATTAAAGCCGTGGTTATCTTTCCTTAAGAAGATAATAATTCGATTACTTATCTATCTCTAATCTATCTCTTATCATATTTTAAGGCAAGAGGTGCCTTGAGGCGAGACTGAAGGTTGCGAGAGGCTGCCATGTTACCTCTAATACGAACGAGAATATTCTGAATGATACAAAAACGCGGGGCTATCATTAATAAATCGAGGAATTGCTTAGGAGAGCCTTAACACGACCGGTGAACATGGGCGTGCCGAGATAGGGCAGGTTGATTCGTGGTTCAGCCACGGTGGGCGCATAGCAACGCATACTCCTATCTCTTACATTCCATACTACGACGGAATCGGTTCATTGGATGGCTTTTCGACCATACCTATCGTCACTTCCCAACATGAGGCGCACAGCGCCGCCAGGAAAGCCTCGACATCAGGATAACGCGCCTCCGGCTGTTTCGCCAATGCACGCAAAATTACTTGATCGATAGACGCCGGTAATGCCGACCTCAGCGATGAGGGAGCTATCGGCATCTCTTGCATATGCCGCCTTATGATCTCACGAATACTTAAACCGGTCAAGGGACGCTGGCCCGTCAATAGTTCATATGCAATACACCCCAGGGCATATTGATCGCTGGCCTCACTCACAACACCCTGAAAGACCTCCGGGGCCATATAGTGTAGTGAACCCACCGGATGCTTCTCCTCCCTATCGCCTCGCTCAGCCGTTACCAGGCGAGCAAGACCTAGATCGGCCAGCCAGATGGCACCCTGCTGGTTCAGCAAAATATTCTCCGGCTTGAGGTCGCAATGAATGATATGGTGCGCATGAAGATATGCTACGGCCTCACCAACCTGCTGGAGCAGCATCAGCGCCTCTGTTAAGGGCAGGCAAACCGGCGCATTGGCATTCATCTGTTGCCGTAGCGAGCCATTGGTGGCATAAGCCATTACCAGATATGGGTGGCCATCTTCCTCCCCTACATCCAGCAAAGGAATAATATGCGGGTGTCTACATTGTGCCAGGAAATGCGCCTCGCGCAACAAAGCCTCACGTTGCCCAGGGATATCATATTGCGCAGAACTACCTAGCTTGAGTACCACCCGCTGCTCCGGCAGAGATAGGAGATGCGCCAGATAAATCTCGCTGAACATATCTTCGCCCAGACGTGCCACTATCTGATAGATACCAACCTGCCGACCAGCAGTGAATGTCTCTGAATTATCCATGCTTTACCGCCTTCCATTCGAGAGCAGCATAAACACGCCTGAAGAAACGTTAGTACGCTTCTTCAGGCATATATTCGCGTCGCTCCAGACAGCTAGATTAACATGATTGAACAGCAAATGGCGAGCGGTAGATAACCCCGGAATCGCTGGTACTCACTGGATGATACGTGAAGCTATTACCTTGCGTCGGGCTGAGATAACCGGCCTGTTTCACAACAGCAGGCGCATCGCCCACAGAACCAAGCAGCACGGGCGAGAAGGCCCAGTTGTCCGCCGGAGAAAGACCCCCGATGAGACGCCCAAGCGCGCGATGCTCTGCCTCGATAGTAGCAATCTGCCCCGCGATCTGTGAGAGGTCCGGTCGTCCTTGCTCACCAAACTCCTTGATTGCGGCCAGGAAGGCAGAGTCAAAGACACCTTCAAGCTGTTGCTGGGTGGCAATAAACTTCGAGAGATCGCGGAAAGTTTCTTCGCCATTGGGGAAGCTAAAGGTGCTGGTCAGCACCTGACCCCCGGCGCTGGCAAAGAAGTTCTCGTGAATCTGCTCCTCAATCATAGCGGCCTTCAACAAAACCTGGGCGTCCCAACTCAGGCCGAGCTTGTCAGCATACTTCAGTCCATGTGAATAAAAGGTGACCGCCAGGCGCTCTGCCGTGCGACCAATGGTCAGAATTTGTGGAATGGGTGTGACACAACTCGACTGGGCCGTGGCAGCAAAGGCGCTACCGGCAGGAATGAGCGCGCTAGCAACCGCAGCAACGCCGGTCGCTCCTGCTGCACCCACAACGGCCCCCTTGAGTAACGAACGGCGCGAACGACGACTCTCAATAGCCGCCACCAGATTATCGCTGGCCAACTTCTGATTTGACATAATAGAAACCATCCTTTCTGTGTACTACACATAAAAGTACATACAGACGTCATGTTGACGTACTTCCCTTCTCTCAATCCTAAAGCAGGAAGGTATATAAGGGAATTTACAAAGTCTGGGAAGCAACATATCTATAGTATGTATTTTCATGTAAGAGCATCGTTCAGTTGCTTCTCACCTAGTACTACGACAGCATCGCCTGAGTGGATTGCTTTTTTGAGCATATATTTTACAGAGCTGGGAAAATACATAGGGGTGGTTTGCTAGAAAGTCGTAAGAACCTGTCTATATTCTTGACAGATGCGTTATCATCCTGTTACCATTGAGGCACTTGGCGCGCTACGGGTCAGTCCTGCTGTAAGATTAGCATTGGCAGGGCATATTCGCTAAATGGCAAAAGAAAGGCAACACCTGACGATGAATGATCCCCAGGACATAATGAAGGAAGTGATGCGACTCACGCAAGCGGGCCAACTCACTGAAGCCACAGCACTGCTTCAGCGCGTACTTAACAACAAAAAAGCCGGTGAACAAGCAGATGGAACCACAGACTCATTGTTTCACCATCTACAGCAATTGCTCGCCAAACGCCCCACCCCTTTTCGCGGCAAGTCACCCACACCGGCAACCGAGGGGCAATGGCTCGCGCAGACCTACAGCAATGCGTATGGCCGCCGTCCTTACAAACTCTACCTTCCTCGTGGCTACACAGAAGAAAAAGTTCCTTTAGTCGTAATGCTGCATGGCTGTACCCAGTCAGCGCTTGACTTTGCCACAGGCACACAGATGAACACGCTCGCGGATCGACACATGTTCCTGGTGGCCTATCCCGAACAGGTAGTTTCCGCCAACGGCTCAAAATGCTGGCGCTGGTTCCAGACTTCTGATCAACAAAGAGATAGAGGGGAACCATTGTTAATTGCCGAGATTACGCGGCAAATCATGAGTAATTACAATATTGATGATCGACAAGTCTATATCGCCGGGCTGTCGGCGGGCGGAGCTATGGCCGCCATTGTGGCCGCAACCTATCCAGACCTTTACGCCGCAGTAGGAGTACATTCGGGTCTTCCCTACGGTGCAGCGCATAACCTGCATTCCGCTTTCAGCGCGATGAGAAAGGGTGCTGAGCGCTATAACAGGGCCATCGCTGAACCTATACCCTTGATTATCTTTCATGGTGATGCCGATACTACCGTTGCTCCCATCAATGCAGACCGGCTGGCAGAACAATGGCATGAGGCTTCAGCACGGAGATCAGAAACAAAACAGGGACGGAACTACCAGAGTATTGAAGGGCAAGCTGGTGGATATAGCTACACACGCACTTTCTATTATGACACGCGCGGACAGGCAATAGTAGAGAAGTGGATTGTGCATCAGGCAGGTCATGCCTGGGTCGGTGGCAACTCAGGCGGCTCATATGCTGATATCAGAGGGCCTGATGCCTCCAGTGAGATGTTGCGTTTTTTCGCCGCCCATCCCAAAAATTCGCCACATCGAGGCATTTCGCTCTTCGGCCTATCCCTGTTTTAAAGATAGACCGAAGAATGAAATGCTCTGGTAGTAGCATTCGTGAGGTAAGTGTTCAGACTTGACCTCTTTGGTAAACTGAAATCTATGAAGCAGCAGGAAGAAATCGAGCGCCTCCGAGCAGAAAATCACGAAGTGCGAGAAGCCCTGCAGCTGGCTCTGGAAGAACTGAGCCAGGTGAAGGAAGCATTACGCCTGGCGCTGGCGCGCATTGAGGAACTGGAAAAGCCGCACGAACCGCCAGAGTTTGTGAAAGAGAACGTGAAGAAGCGCCCGGCAGAAGAGAAACAACCGAGAAAGAAACGGGAGGCCAAGCACAATCGAGGCCGGATGCGGGCGGTGCCAACGCAGATCGTGGAGCACCGCATCATCAACTGTCCCCAGTGTCATCTGCGACTGGGCGGCATCAGCCTGGCACGGGTGCGAGAAGTGATCGAACTGCCTGAGCCTCAACCAATCGAGGTGATCCATCATCGTATTTACAAAGGCTGGTGCTCGCAGTGTCAGAAGTGGCACGAGGCCCCGGTGGATTTGCATGAGCAAGCCTTGGGGCAGGGACGGGTCGGCGTGCGCTTGAGCAGTTTGATTGCCCTGTTACGCACGCTCATGCGCTTGCCAGTGCGACAAATTCAGAGGCTGCTGCTTATCCTCTATGGATGCCAGATCAGCACGGGCGAGATCGTGGAGTTGCTGGGGCGCGTGGTGAGCCATGCGCAGCCCGTCTTGGAAGCGATCAAAGAGCAGATTCGAGCCAGCCCGGCGGTGCAGGCCGATGAAACGGGCTGGAGAGAAGATGGCGAGAATGGCTATATCTGGGCTGCCTCGACGCCGACCTTGCGCTATTACGAGTACCATCACTCGCGCGAAGGGGCCATTGTGAAGGAGTTGATCGGGCCAGACTTTGCAGGCGTGTTAGGCAGCGACTTCTACGCCGGATACAACAGCCACCAGGGTTTGCATCAGCGCTGTTGGGTTCATTACCTGCGCGATATTCACAACCTGAAGAAAAAATATCCCGCAGATGAGAGCTTACTCACCTGGGCTCAGCAGGTCAAAGCGCTCTATGACGAGGCCGTCGCCTGGGCACAGCAGGGTGCTGATCCACGCCTGTCTGTCCGCCAGCAGCAGCAGGCTCGCGTGGCGCAACAACATGCCTTTGAACAGCGACTCTGGGCGCTGTGCCAGCCCTTTGCCCATACCCTGGCCTTTCACCATACCTTGTGTGAACGCATGGAGCGGTTCTTGCCAGAGATGTTTACCTTCATCGCCTTCCCTGGAGTTCCTGCCCACAACAATCTGGCCGAACGCAGCGTGCGTCCACTGGTGATTGCGCGCAAAATCAGCGGCGGATCGCGCAGTCCCAAGGGATCAACCACGCGCATGGGTCTGGCCAGCCTCTTTGGCACCTGGATGGCTCAGGGACTCAATCCCTTCTCTCAATGTGTGGCTTTGCTCACTCAAGCAAACCCCTTAGGGCAAGTCTGAACACTTACTTCGTGAGGGCATATGAGACTATTTTACTGCACAGCTTCATTAACAGGGATCGTAATAGTTCCGCCATTAAGGCACCCTAAGAAAATCAAAGCTCCAATCCCGCCACGAAATGCCTGCATTTGCGCGCACGCAAAGGTAGAAGCTTTTTTTGCGTTCTTTGTTGTTTTTACCGTCTCGCTAATAGCGCAATGTGAAGTTTGAGGTTTAAGTGTAAAAGTACTTGTGATCCCGCTTGGGTCAACATATGTTAGCGAAGCAGGCTGGCAATGTTGATAAGCCTGTGCGAAGCACTTCCCAACTTGTTCCGCTGCTCCTGTACCTTCATTACCGGGATTAGTAATTGTTCCACATGCAACAGTTGTTGAAACAGGAATAGAAGTACTACAAGATGCTAAAAGTAAACAGATAGCTATCATACGTAACAGTTTACAGTACATCTGTGATACAAAGCAAACAATGTCCTTCATTACTCTACTTCTTGATCTCATTATACCCCCTGTGAATCACTCCTTTGATCTATATGCTTATCAAGCTTCTCGCGGCTATGTTGACCCACCTCATAGCCAAGTACTTTCTCTATCGAGATGGCATCCTCTACAACCTTGCCTTCCAGGAACAGCAAGATCAAGGCATACTCAGTGCGGGTGAATTTTATCATCATCTTCCCATCAATTAGGATCGATCTGTTCTCATCACTTTTTTGTATGGAGTGGAAGCCAACAGGTGGGCAGGATATGAGGTTCCCATGCATAAAAAATACCTTCCTGTACAACACTATACTGGCACTTGTCGCAAGCAAAGAGGCTGATGCGATAGAACAAACAGGAATGCATTTCTCAAAACAAGTTAGCATGAACAAATGCCTATTAACTTTTCCCCCCAAAGGGAGGATATATCCAGCTTGTTCATCCTTTATATAGCATAAGCTGTGCTAATCTGTCAATACACAAAAAGTCCTTGTGATCTATTCCTGCTCTAGGGGCAGGAATAGATCACAAGGACTTTTTGCCGTTAGCCCTTTTGATACCCCCCTACATGCGTAACATACTTGACGAACTGAGCATGCGGTTCATGAAGCGATTGACGGTACGTTCATCGACGCGCTTGCCGATACGCGCCAGGAAGACATTCGCAGGCTCCATGCTGACATTTGGTTCCGTTGTTGTATACTCAGTAAAGCCTTGCGTAGCAAAGAGGTGGGTAATCAATTGGCGGTAGCGGTAGGGTGAGATGCCCAGGCCCTCCATGTCCCAGTGCCACGAGAGGCCCATCGCAAAGAGTATCATGTCCTCCAGTGCGTCCAGTTCAAGCGCGAATTCTAGCATGCGATGAGCGATCCCTACGCCGCGCCAGTTTGTGCTGACCTCAATGGCTACCTCATACACGTTCTCGATGCCGTCCCACCACTCGTCGGCGGGTGCAATCGTGACCTGACCAACGATTACTCCCGACGGCGTATGGGCCAGTGTTAAAGCGCAATCGGCACTTCTGGCAATATTGAGCAGGAGTTGATGCTCGCGCTCAGGCAGGCGCGCGAAGGCTTTCAATCCCTCATCAGGGCGCAGGCGCTCGACCAGCGAAGGTGGGCAGAAATCACGCAGTAGCACCAACCCTTTCGGCGTCTCCAACGTTTTGCTGCGTGACGGCGTGTCAGTGCGATTCATGTGCAGCAGATCGAAAAGACCTGCCATCGGCGAACGATGACGCTGTGAGGGGAACGCCTGGCGCATAGAAGGTGAGAGCAGGAGATGGCGCAGCAACGCTACCGTGTGCCGATTGGTGTTACTGATCTGCCAGCGACGCGGCATGGGCGGAAAATCGGCGGGCGAATCCATAAAGGTCGTCGGGAAGATTGATGGTGATGGCTCCTTGCCCATCACCTCCTGCTCCATCTGCTCCTCGGCCTCAATCGCCTCCCAGGCCGGCTTCCAGCGCGCTACCCACTCCTCCGGTAACTTCTCAGGCACCTCTTGCTCGGACATCTCGGCCCAGAGTACACTCCAGGCGCGTGGCACAACACGATAGAGATCATAGCCACCACCACCAAGCGCGACCCAGCGTCCGTTACAATATTCATGCGCAAGCTTGTGAGCAGCTTTTATCTGCGCCTGAATGCCGCGCATGGTCAGGCTCAGGTGCGTGAGCGGGTCCCACGCATGCGTATCACAACCATGCTGCGAGACAATCACATCGGGCGCGAAAGATGCCACGAGCGGCGAGAGCAGAGAATCGATACACGCGATATACGAGTCGTCCTCTGTAAACGGCTCCAGCGGCAGGTTGACCGAGTAGCCGCGCCCCGGCCCTTTGCCCAGTTCCAGCACATCACCTGTGCCGGGAAAGAGATAGCGTCCGGTTTCGTGAATGGAAATCGTCATCACACGCGGCTCATCATAGAAAGCGCGCTGCACCCCATCACCATGATGCGCGTCAAAATCAATATAGAGGACTTTCGCCTCGCTGGCCTGCAAGACGCGCGCGATGGCTACCGCTGCATCGTTGTAGACGCAAAAACCAGAGGCGCGCTCGGCCCAGGCATGGTGCAGACCACCACTGGGATGGAACACATGTAAAGGACGCTCTTCCTCAGAGGCAAATTCGCCTCCCTCCGGCAAGCCCATTACCGCACACAGCGCGATTAGCGTACCACCGGTAATACGCGCCGAAACCTCGTGCATACCGGGCAATGGTGGCGTATCACCATCACTGAAACCATATTGCATCGCCAGTTGGCCACGTACCTTGCGCTCACCGTCATCGAGAATCTCCTCCTCCGGCACGCTGAGGCGCTGCACAGCATCAATATAATCAGCAGTATGAACCAAACGCAGTTCTTCGACAGTGGCCAGACGAGGCGCGAGGCGCGTCCGCTCTTGCTCACGCTGCCACAGGCCGCTCTTTTCGAGCAGATCGAACAAAGCCACAATCCGGCTCGGCTGCATGGGATGATGCGCGCCAAAATCATACTTCAGTTCTTCGGGATCAAAGACGAGCCGCGCACGCGATAAGATTTGATCAGGCATGGCTATCATCCTCCACCAGTGGCGTTGCAAACGAATAGTGGATACCTGCTTCTTTCAAGCGGGCAAGAAGCGGAGCCGGATTAATAGTACCAAGGCGCAAAACAGCATTTTGTGACCCTGTACTGTCAACCGGTGCCACAATGAGACTACGAATGGGAGTATGCAACTCTGATACGAAACAGAGCGTTTCTGCCAGAGGCTTCATATCGCCCGGCGGCAGCGCAATTTCCAACTGCATCCCCGGCTCAAACGCGCCAAGTGCGCGGGCCAGAGCCATCAGTAGATCACTGCGCGTAATCAGACCTACCAGAATCGTTCTGGTTTCCTGCTCGCTCTCCTCATACTCTACTACAGGCAGATAGTTTAACCCGCGCTCAACCATAATCTGCGCTGCCGCCGCGACACTGGTGGTCGGTGAGACGCGAATCAACGCACGATGCATTACCTCTGAGACATGCCGCTCCTGCCAGGGTCGCCCCAGCATCTCGCTGGAAGACCCCTGCCTGGCAGTACCCGCCGCGACATCGATGTCCTGGGCCGTCAGCATGCCTTCCAATAACAGCTTCGTCCTTTTTGGAGCATGGGGCGTCTCTGGTGGCGGCGGAAGATACAGGGTACGCACGACCGGCAAATGATGAAATTGATACTGCCTGAATATGTTCGCAGCGTGCCCCAGCGTATCATTCGGTTCTACCGTCGTCAACTTTGTTGTCATTACATCTCGTACAATCATAATTTGCCTCTACTCCGCGCCAACAACGCTTTTCTTGCCTCAAGGAGTTGTCATGCTAACGGAATAACTGAACAATACAATACAATGCGGCAAGAACGAGCAAAATACCATAACTGCCTACCATGATACGTGACACCTCAATCATGCCGGTCAGAACACGTGGACGAAAACTGCGCATCGAGAGCCGAATCGCTACTAGCAGAATGCCTACCAGCATCAGGAAGTTGACAATTTTCACTTGCAAGTCACCGCTAAAAATGCTGTATGTCACGACAAACGAACCAAAGGCCAGCAGCGCTCCTATGACCGCGACAGCCGCCAGCCCCATAAATACTCCCTCGTCAAACGAGCGAAAACAGAGCCTCGGTGTTACTTGCAATAAGATCACCAGGCCACCTGCATAGGCCAGTAAGCTCACAATCGTCCAGAGTGCATACTGCATTTCTTTTCATCCCCAAGCAAATTCTCGCGCATTCTTCAACAATACGCGCCCCTGTGTCTCTCCCGCAACAAAGACATAGATGCTGAACGGCGTACCGGTGTCCAATGCATCTCCATCCTGTAACGCAAACGCTTTGCCATCAGCGCGCCAGCAGACTTGCCCTATCACCGTCGGCATATACTGCTGCATCGTTTGCGGATCGGCCAGCGTCGCGCTATACAGTCCTTGTCCTTCAACCTGGCCGGTTGTATGGGGGACAGAGGCGATCACCGTCTGGCTGTCCGGCCCCCAGGTCAGTTGAAGGTCCCGGCTCAAGAAACTTGTCGGAGCCGGGCTAAAGAGCGGCGTTGTTACGCCATCTTGCATATTCAAGACCTGTACCGCTCCCACAGCAGAGCCATTGCTACTCGCAGTCACAATCGTCTGTGACACGATTTGCTCTCCGTTCGGCGACACATCCCAGCCGGGCCGCACAAAACCTGCACCTTGCGCACTCGCACACCATGCCTCGCTCCCAATCTGCAACACCTTGCTATTCACCGCCTGTGACTGCTGCAACGAACGGCGATAAATCAAGAGTTGACTCTGCTGCCCAAAGGGATGTACGACGACCTGATAGAAAAGTTGCTCGTTGCTATAACGTAACGAGAGCAAGAGCGGCATATTGGGCTGTGGCTCGAAGAGCGTTGCGACATCCAGGCTGGATAAGGGTAGAATCTGCGTCAACGTTTGGGTCGCAACATCAAAGCGGTAGAGACCTGCCGCACTGCTCACCTTCCCCGGCACACCATTATACCATGCCAGTAGATGAGTTGCATCCTCCCAGAATGCATACTGCCAGTAATCGGTCAGCAGGACACCGCTCAGTTGCACATCTTTTTTCACAGCAGGCAGTGTAATCTGTGTCGCCTGCCCGCTTTGCAAGTTTACTACATATAGTACACCATTGGCGCTATAATCCGGCGCAGGACAACCGCCACCACCGATTCCCATCGGTACTGCATCAGAAATAAAGGCCAGAAAATGATCGCCCGGCGACCACAACGGCTGATGCCAGAAAACCTGCGGCTGATTGCTATAATTAAAATTCGTTAGCTGACGCGGCACTGCCCTATTCAACGCAACCCAGAGTTGATTATTGCGCACAAAAGCGTAGGTTGAGCCGAGGACACTGACACTGGCGACGGGTACAGTAATCGTGGGCGACGGTAAAACAGCCGGTGTCCCATCCCCGGTATCAGGTGTACCACGCGGAATTGTGCCTATCCTTTGTATACCGCAGGAAGAGAGCAACAACGCACACAAAAGCAGCGAAGACCACAACAGTGGACGAAGATTTCTTAGCATGAACTTTCACCTCACGGATATGCTACAACCACACGGCTACCCATGTGGCGGATATAGATAGCCGTGTGTGAGATTGGTCGATTTCACAAAGCATCATTGTGTATCAACGTATCTCAGTAGCAGAGTCCCGTAAGGCCGTAGTGCTATAGGAAGAGTTAGCTATCGGTCACGTAGCAGGGCAGGTTAGTTAACCCTAGAGGTCGCTCATGCTACCGTGACGCCCATGACCGGAAACAAAACGTCGCGCTCCCTCTACCGACTCTCCCGAACGCAACACTTCCAGACCACGACGCGCCTCGTTGGCAAACGCATCCGACCATGAAAGCGACCACTGCTCATATACTGCTAGCCGATCAGAGCGCAGACCGTGTTGAGGGAAGCGAGCAAGATCGTCGGCGAGGGCCAGCGCCACAGGCAACGCCTCTCCAGGAGACGTGAGGCGATTGACAAGGCCCATCGTCAACGCTTCCTGTCCAGACACGCCGCGACCGGTGAGAATCAAGTCAAGAGCGCGGCTTTGCCCAATGAGGCGCGGCAAACGAATCGTGCCCCCATCGACCAGTGGCACGCCCCAGCGACGATTGAACACGCCGAAGACAGCATTCTCTGCCGCCACACGCAGATCACACCAGAGCGCAACTTCGAGTCCTCCCGCGACCGCGTAACCCTCGACGGCAGCAATGACCGGCTTGGAGAGCTGCATGCGCGTGACGCCCAGCGGCCCATCCCCATCTTCACTCACCTGGACCATCCGTGTGCCATCGGCAATTGCTTTCAGGTCGAAGCCAGAACAGAATGTCCCTCCGCTCCCACACAGAACAGCGACCGCCAGCGTATCATCGCTATCAAAGGCACGGAATGCTTGCGCCAATGCCATCGCAGTTGGCCCATCAAGAGCATTCCTTACCTCCGGTCGGTTGATCGTGACAATCAGTGTGGTTCCTCGCCGCTCCGTCACTACGGTGCACTTTTGAACGTCATCGGTAGTTCCATCGTCGGACATAAAAATCTCCTTGCACAATCGGCGGATACTAACTACGCGACAGTTGTGGCATCGGGACACGTTCCTCAACAATCGATAGGCCCAGTTGCGAGAAGCGGCGTACAACTGAACTGCATCCACGCTCAATCATCACCGCCTTCTCAATCGTCGTTTCACCTTCGGCCACCGCACCAGCGATCAGCAACGCCATGCCCGCTCTAATGTCATGCGCGATCACTTCAGCGCCATTAAAGTGTGTCGGGCCGGAAACAACCGCCAGGTCGCCCTCGGTTTTGATCTCAGCTCCCATTTTCATCAGTTCCTGTGCAGTGCCGAAACGCGATTCGTAGAGTGTTTCACGGATATACGAAAGGCCCGAAGCCAGGCAAGCCAGCGTCATGAGCTGGGGTTGCAGGTCGGTAGGATAACCCGGATAGGGCCACGTGACAATATTGATTGGTCGTAGCGTTTCCTGGCGACGATGGACACGCACAACCGGACCATCTTCAACGACCTCGACCCCCATCTGCTCTAATTTAGCACGCACTACGCCCAGATGACGTAACGAGGCCCCGACCAGCATGATATCCCCCTGTGTCGCAGCGGCAGCGATGGCAAAGGTACCGGCATCCAGGCGATCCGGCATAATCGTATACTCTACTGCCGAAAGCTCATCAACGCCCTCAATGGTCAGCAGGCCGGTATTCACCCCATCGATCTTCGCACCCATCAGCGTGAGAAAACGTGCTACGTCGGCAATTTCAGGCTCCACAGAGGCATTTTCGATGAATGTTGTGCCTTTTGCCAGACACGCTGCCATCATGAGATTCTCTGTGCCGGTATGGCTCGGCGTATCCAGGTAGAGATAGGCTCCGTGATATTTGCCCATACGCATCGAGATATGCTCTGCATCGCCCGTTACCTCTGCACCGAGACGTGCGAAGCCGCGATAATGGAAGTCCAGGCCGCGCCTGCCCAATTTGTCGCCCCCAACGCTTTCAATCGAGACCTGACCCGTTCTCGCCAGCACGGGTGCCAGGAACAATACAGAGCCACGAAATAAACTGGTCAATTGTACCGGTAGCACGCTTGAGGTAAGCGTTGATGCATCAATGACCAGCACTTGATCTTCCTCATGCAGCATCACCCGCGCGCCAAGCGAGCGAGCCAGTTCAATGGCGGCAAAGACATCCCTGATCAGTGGCACATTATGCAGTATAGTCTGGCCCTTCGTGGCCAACAATGAGGCGGCGATAATCGGCAACGCCGCGTTTTTTGACCCCTGCACGACCACTGAGCCTTCAAGTGGCTGGCCTCCACACACATGATATCTGAGCGCATAGCTTCCCAGCAAGGTAGATGGCATCTCGCGGATAAATTGCTGCGGCGCGATCTGAAGCCAATCACACAGCCGTAAAAACGTCTCCACGTCTAACATCTTGCCATTTTCAATACGCGACAACGTAGCCGGGCTGATCTCGCCAATCTCCTGCGCAATGTCGCGCAAGCTACGCTCCCCACGCTTGTTTTTCACCAACTGCGCCAGGTGCTGCGTATCCAGCACACTTCTCAACTCCATTGCTCGTACTCCTCTGTTCGTGTTTACTATATGAAACAACCGTACATTATACGAAACACAAAGTCAAGCAATCAGGAAAAATAGGCCGGGGGACATGCCATTTGCTATAATAACAGTATGAGACTTTCGTCAATAAACACAATGGTACGTCCAGAAAATGATGATGAGCAGCATAAATTCGTCAGGCCAATGGGCAGATGCTACAAACGCTTTTCTGCGCCCTGCCTATATCATCGGCAATATTCAGTGGTCGCCGGACAAGCAGCATGTGGCATTCACCGTGGCAAGCAACAACGGACAAGCCACTGCTATTGAACTGCTCGATCTCTCTATCGGTCAGCAGAAGAGTTTCGCAGTCAACAACCATCGACCCTAAGCCTGGCTTAATAACACGCTACTCTATATCATTCAACCGTAAGGAAACCTGCTCACCTCTCAAGTACACCTCACCATTACTTGCCAAATAAGATTGCTAATCATCAAAATTCCGTAGAGGCATGGTTTATCGTGCCTCTACGGAATCACCGTTCTCGCAGGCTAAATTTCATAAGCATGTTCACATCAGCCAATGCACTCCTGTGAGAACAGGCGCAAAGGATCGAGCCTGGTCGCGTCGGCGAAGTAGACGATGAGTTCCTGCACACCGGCTTCTTCGTAGTCGGCCAGGCGCTCACGAATTTGCGCGGGGGTGCCTATCAATGCCTGCTGGCGAGCTTGCTCAAGATTGCCGCGCATATTCTCCGGCAATTTGGCAACAGCCTCAGCCTCGGTTTCTCCGATATAGCAATTGACACTGCTAGTACGACGGATGGTATCGTAATCGCGTCCCACCGCCTCACAATGCTGCCTGATAACCTCAAATTTATGCTTGATAGTGGCAATATCGCCGCCGACGTTGCAGGCATCGCCATATTGTGCCACTAGCTTGAGTGTGACTTTTTCGCCACCTCCACCAATCAGCAGAGGAATATGCGGCTTTTGCACACCCTTTGGCTGGTTGATTGCGCCGCGCACCTGGTAATACTTGCCCTCGAACACGGCCTCTTCTTGCGTCCACATCGCCAGAATGACCTGAACGGCCTCGCGTAAATGGCGCAGACGCTCAGGAGCATCGGGATAAGGATAGCCATAGGCGCGGTACTCGTGTTCATACCAGCCAGCACCAATACCGAAGTCGAGACGGCCATGGCTGAGAACATCTACCGTGCTGGCCATCTTGGCAAGCAAGGACGGATTGCGATAGCTATTGCATGTCACCATTTGCCCGATACGCACGCGCTTCGTATCGCGTGCCAATGCCGCCGTGCTGATCCAGCACTCGAATGTCACCTCCTGCGTTGGTTTCGGCACGGTATGAAAGTGGTCATATAACCAGATCGAGCGAAACTTCAGCGCGTCGGCCTCCTGAGCAACGCGCGTCATCGCTTCATAGGCTTCGACCGGATCACGAAAATCAACCAGATCCATGCGCCAACCTTGCGGAACAAATACACCAAAGTCCATAGTAGTGTGAAAACCCTTTCTGTATCACCGATAAGACGGCCTCTGTCGCACAGGGACACACCGCCATATCAACGTCGCGGTTCGCCAGGTAATCAGGCACCGCAACTTTCATTATCGCTCATGTACCTCCCTGTTGTCACATTTGTACCAGCCACGATATAAAACAAGCTGGTTTCCTGTATAATAGAAGCCTGACACCAGCAAAGAAAGAGATCCAAGTATGGCCGAACTCACCTGGTCTGGCAAACAACGCATCGACGCTACAGCTACTCTCGCCAGCCAGCAATACTATTTCAACACTATTGCACACTATCCGTCTACACCCTATACTGCTTCAACAACAGAGAAAACCTGGTCAAACCGCCTGATTCTGGGCGATAAGGCGCAGGTTTTACCCCTCTTACTGACAGAGTTTCGTGGGGCGATCAATCTGATTTATATCGATCCTCCCTTCATGACCGGGCGCATCTTCTATCACAGCGATGGGACGCGCATCGCCTACCGCGACACCTGGCAAAGCCGATTGGACGGTTATTTACAATGGCTATACGAAACACTCATCCTCCTCCATGCTCTGCTTGCGTCCAACGGTAGTCTCTATCTACACCTCGATTGGCGCACCGCCCACTATGCACGTGTGCTGCTCGATGAGGTGTTTGCAACCGGTGTCGATGATGAGGGAGCGGGCTTCAAAAATGAGATCATCTGGCATTATCAATCAGGCGGACGCGCTAAGCGCTATTATGCGCGCAAGCACGATACGATCTTTCTGTACACAAAATCGACGCAGTACTGTTTTCACCCGGAGCGTGTAGGGGAAAAGCGCGGCACGCAGCGGCGAAACCACATGCGACGCGAAATTGACGCAGACGGGCATGTCACCTGGACAATTCGCTCGGCGGGACGAGTCTATACCTATGACGAGAACTCTCTACTAACCCTCAGCGATGTGTGGAACGACATTCACCATCTGCACCAGAAAGACCCCGAACGCTCCGGCTATGCCACACAGAAGCCGGAAGCGCTGCTCGAACGCATCATCCTCGCATCTTCAGAAGAGCACGACCTGGTGCTGGATTGTTTCTGTGGTAGCGGCGTCACGCCCCTGGTAGCAGAACGGCTCGGTCGGCGCTGGCTGGCCGTCGATCAGAGCGAGCTTGCCATCGCCACCACAGTACAACGATTACAGTCATTGGAGCAGCATCAAGCGTTCATGATGCAAAAAGTAGTACCATACGCCTTTAGTTGAAGACACAACAATCTCTCGTGTGACAGGGATAGAGCAGAGCTATATCCCTGTCACATGAGCAAGAGTGCCAGGGCTGGATCATCGTGGTACAATGAAAGCCGACGTTCGTACACGGCACTACTGCCGTTTTGTGAAGTAGTTCATAGCGTGAACACTTCACACAGGACTATTATCTCAACATGAAACTTTTTTATGTCTATCACCATTGCAATGGTAGAAGTGAAAAAATCTATCTCATCTATTCAGGAAGTTACCTGGTATGAAGACGTTCGTAAAGCAACAACGCAAACAACTATATCGTTCTTTTCCGATCTTCGGCACACTGCTAGCCTTTATTTTGCTCCTCAGCGCTTGCGGAAGTTCCGCTGCCTCTAACCAGCCAGCTATGCCTGACTCTTCAACCGCGCTCAAGTTGTCTCCTATCAGCCAGAGCTTGCAGGCACAGGGGCAGATGCAACTTCAGACCTTCCAGCAATGGATCTCGCTGATGCAACAGTATCAGGGCAACGTGACTACGTATCAGCAGCAATACAACGCCGATCAGCAGGCGTTGGCAAACGCACAGACACCGGCAGCGTATCAGGCGGCGCTGGCAACACTGCAAAAACAGGTCGCACAAATCCAGATACCGGCAATGAAGGCCGAAGCTCAGGGCCTGTTGCAACAACTCACACAGCAGGTTAGCGCGTGGGATAAAACGCATACCTACTACGATAGCTACAACAATACTACGTACCCGCTGGGCTATGCCTACGACTCCAACGGCATCGAAGGCTGGGCACAGGACGAAATTACCTCATCACAGACGATGGCCGACTATCAGCAAACCATCGAAAATCTCAATATGTGGATCGATGATTTCAAGGCTTTTACGCAAGACAGCGGCGATAAAACGCCCTATAACCAGCCCCATGCCACCGATTTGCAGCTCATGAAGCTGGATAATGCGATGACCGGCAAAGTCGTCGTCGTTGCGCTGGCGGAACAGGCGATGCGTGTCTACGATAATGGCAAACTGGTCAAGGCATTCTATGTCACCACGGGTCAGCCGGACCTACCCAGCATCCCCGGTAACTGGTGGGTTGAGGGCAAACAGTCGCCGACCGTGTTCAAATCACCCGACCCTCCCGGCTCACCGCACTGGTATCCCGATACACCTATTAACTATGCCATGCAGTATCATAGCGAGGGATACTTTATTCACGATAGCTGGTGGCGCGCCGATTACGGCCCTGGCACCAACTTTCCGCATCCTGACCCAACCGGAGACATCTACTCTCAGGACGGCTCACATGGTTGCGTGAACATGGCAAAAGCGGATGCCGCCTGGCTCTACAGCTTCGTCAAGCTCTACACACCCATTATCATCTATTAATGGCTCGACGAACCTTAACCATCAAAATCGCCCATCGTTTCACGCCCTGTCTCCCGGTCGCGCCGCTCTCAGGGCGTGATGAATCACGCCCCTACTCATCATTATGCCCTCCTTGCTCGTCGCGCCGCTCTCAGGGCGTGATGAATTATGATTGCTCCAACACCGTAGGGGCGTGATGAATCACGCCCTGCTCGCCCTGCCTCCCGGTCGCGCCGCTCCCTGGGCGTCATCAATCACGCCCCTACTCATCATTATGCGCTCCTTGCTCGTCGTGTCGCTCCCTGGGCGTCATCAATCACGCCTCTACTCATCATTATGCCCTCCTTGCTCGTCGCGCCGCTCTCTGGGCGTGATTCATCACGCCCCTACTCATCATCATGCCTTCCTTGCTCGTCGCGCCGCTCTCAGGGCGTGATCAATCACGCCCCTACGGCATGTGTCATCACCGGCTTTTGGAAAAACTCATCATTATGCCCTCCTTGCTCGTCGCGCCGCTCTCAGGGCGTCATCAATCACGCCCCTACGATACCAAATCAGAACGGGGCATGAGTATCGGGCATTTATTTTCAAGCATCAGGATTTGGGCGTGAGTATGGCGCTAAAACCCGTCCACATAGCTTGAAACATTGCGTAAGTCATGCGCTGAAAATCGTGGGGAGATGAGTCGGCAATGTAAACGTACTGCCCGTCACCGCCATACACCACAAAAATATGCCCGGCAGGAAAATAGTAGCTGTCACGCACACTGACGATCACCGGCTCACCCTTATTGGCAATAGCCACGATGTCTTGCAATGAAAGCGAGTGACTTAAGCTGGCATTAAAGCCGAAATACTGCGCTGTCTCAGCAATGCCCTCTTCGTTTAAGAGGCCCAACTGCACATTCCATACGCCCAACCGTTGCTCCTCTTCCAGCACATCCGCGCCAATCAAATGCATGCCATACGCATTCATCACTGTAGCCATTGCCATGCCCGAACACGAGGAATACGACCATACCTGCCATTCATAGACGGTATGGTACTGATCGCGCGCCGCCGAGTCGAGCCGCACCACGCGCGAACTGGGCGTAGAGGGCAACGGCTGGGCTTCCGTCTGTAGATCAACCGCCTGCATGTTACTCAGCAGCGATAAACCGAGACCTTTGCTCAAATTATGCAGCGTGCCACCGGCCACCCCACTTTGTATAAATAGAGCTATCAGGCAGATAATGAGCAACCCACAAGAAACCAGCATCCGCCTGCGCGTATACCAGCGCGACGATAGCAAGGAAGACAAGGAAGAAGAGGACGACATACAATGACCTCGCTACATCCATAAAGATTTTACTTCCATTCTTATTGGATATAACTGATCAGATAAGCAATCTTCCACATTCCTGGCAAAAATCACCCAATCGGGCCATCTATTCTCACTTCTTCTGGTTTTTCTCCAGGAAAAGCAGGTTTATAGTTGAAGAACTATAGACCTGTTTTTCCTGGAGAATAGATTTTATATCATGCCCGATCTGCTATCTCATTGTTCGTGGTCGCCCGGTCGTATCGCTTCGCGCGAGGGTGCCAGAAAGGCGCGCATATCGTAGATTTCCAGGTCCTTGCTCATCGTGCGTTTGTAGATGTAGACGATATTCACATCATAGCTGAGAGGTAGCACGAGATATTCAACGGCGTCATGCTTCGCGCAAGGTCGCGCATTCAAGTTGCCATGCTTGCAGAGATGGAAGGCCAGCAATTCACCGGGATCAATGATGCCCAGTTGATGAAAGTTGTGGTACACCGTCCAGGCAATCTCAGTCTTGTTCTCTAACAGGAGCAGTTCGTCATCGCTGCCGAGATTGAGCGCGACACGCGGCTGTGGGCGCGGTGTCCAACCACCTGTCTGTCGTTTCGGCTGCGTTTTTGTTGGCGGAGTCTTGGTTTTCGGGGGACATATAACTGCCATTGATACCTCCATGCTCTGCGCAGGTATTATTCACACGTCCAATTGAAAGACAGGCACAAAACGAAGGGATACACATTACATGCTTTCGCATCACTCGTACAAACAGCTAACAGGACATCACTGCGAACAATATACCGTTTATAGCACAGAAGTAGCTATCATACAGTATACACCTTCCTGTCAATAGTCTGTTTCATTAAAGACACTATCTGAATCACTCGCGCTGTTTTGTTAATCGCCGAGGCATACTTTGCTCCACTTTTTGCGCATCGATATTATAACTACGCAAAAGGTGCATTACCGGTGCACTACCACACTCAAGTAGGCCCAATAGCAAATGTTCTGTGCCGATATGGTCATGTCCAAGTCGCCGTGCCGCTATAGCGGCATGTTCAATACACGTTCTAGTATCCGGCGACAGGGATACCTCTGCTCCGCGCTTCAAACTGAACCATTCAAACAAACTTTGCCAGAAGTTCCGCTCTGGTCTGGAGAGTATTTCCTCCACAGGCGCAAAATGCAACTGTTCCTGTGCCAGTGCTAACGTGATACCAGCATCTTGTAGCACTTGCACACCGATACCCTTCCCTTCATACAGCAAGCTCCACAAGATGCTTTCGCCTGTGATACGTTCATAGTGCTGGCTTTTCGCGGCCAGTTCCAGCACTTTTACAGCACGCTTAGTCAGCTTCAGCATACAGTAATCTCCTTTTCTCATACAATATATCACCGCGCCATTGTCACACGTTCATCGCACGTTTCAACACGCGGCCCACAGACACGCTCGATGCGCTCAGCTAGCGATGGCTCACTCCAGCGGCGGCGACACGGCACATGGCTGTAATCGGCAAGCTTATGCAAGCCGCGACACATGCGCGAGCGTCCAAGCCAGCGCACAGCGAGCATATCGGCCTGTAAAGCTCGCCGACGCTGGTGCCAGTACAGCATCGGCACCAGACTTACTGTAGCAATAAACGTAATGAGTAAGATTATCCACTGTTGATAGAAGTTTGTCAGTACCAGCGTTGTGCCATCTGCTAATAGCAAGAACAGCATCAGCAGATATATCCAACGGTAGCGCCATTCTCGTGTGAGCAGATAGCGTGCCAGACCGACCGTGAGTAAAACATCTAATGCAGCCCGATCTTCGGTTATGTTCGGCGCTGATGGCAATATCAGTAAAAGGTTGTTGCGTAGAAGCGGCACGTAGACGCCTGGCTGGCGTAAATGCATTTTGAAACGGGCATAGAGCATGGGTACACCACGATTAGTAGTAGCAGCGCCATACACTTCGCGCACAATCTGTCGAAAGGCAACCTGTATAGAAGAAGGTGCCGGACGCAAAGAGGGCTGCCAGAACAGGAACGGAATGCACGCATCTTGCTTGTCAAGTCGGTACCGCACCGTCAGCCAGGAATCGAGAGGAAGTTGCTGCGGTGGACGCTGCGGCCCATAAAAGTCGGTCAGGCGTTCATGAACCGAGCCAGTGGTATGCCCGTTTCTCATATGTTGAGCATTCTTCTCTTGCATAACAACTCACCTCTTTCCCTCTTCAAGCAACACGCGCAAATGCTCACGCGCGCGACTGAGCCGTGACTTCACTGTACCAATAGGCCAACCCAACACCTGAGCAATCTCCGTTTCCATCAAATCTGCTCCATAGCGCAAAGCAATGACACGCCGTTGATCAGCATTGAGGCATGCCAACGCCTGCCGCACCTCTTCACGTTGCACAATCTCCTCTTGCATATCCCTCTCTACCAATGACGGCCCTGTCTGCCCATATATTTCCCTCTCCAACACTTCTTGAAGGGGGATCGGATGCTGATACACGCGCTGTTTCTCCATTACATCCAGGGCGTGACGATAGAGAATACGCATCAGCCAGGGGCGAAATGGGCTGCCGGGGATAAAACGCGGCAAGCCCCGCCATGCCAGCAGGAATGCTCCTTGCGTAATCTCTTCAGCCAGAGCATACTGATGGCAGAGCCGGAGTGCTGCCGCCATTGCAACGGCGTGATGCATCATCCATAACTGCTGAAAAGCATCCTGGTCTCCACACGCGGCGCGTTCAATGATTTCGTCTTCGCAGGTCGCCACACCGGTATCCTCCTTCTGTAGAGAGAATACAGGTAGGGTGTCACAAAAAGTTCCCGCTTTTTGCCTCTCCTTGCTATTTTTGATATGATTACTCAGCCCCTGCTGTGGCACTCTTGTAAAACCGGTACAATAAACACAGGGCATGAGCTGAAAGGAATGAGGATGAATCTACAAAACCTGCGCGTCTTTCAAAAAGTGGCAGAACTTGAACACATTACACGCGCCGCCGATGAACTGGGCCTCAGCCAGCCAGCCGTTACCAAGATTATTCAGAGCCTGGAACAGGAGATTGGCCTGGAGCTGATCGAGCGGCGTGGGCGTCGTATTGTACTCACACACGCGGGACATATCTTACATACGTATTCGCGCAAACTGGCCGCGCTGGAGCGTGAGATGGAAGAAGCAATGGAAGCGCTCAGCACCGTCGAAAGCGGCGAGGTGAGACTGGGGGCGAACGCCACTACCGGCGTTTATCTACTACCGCCTATTGTAGCACACTTTCGCCACGATTATCCCCGTGTCAATTTACACATCTCCATTTTAAACACGCAGGAAGTGATTGACGAAATCCTTAACTGGCAGATTGATCTGGGCCTGGTAGAAGGCGATCCATCTCGACAGTTCCCAGAACTCAAGGTGACTCCTTTTACTCAAGATCATCTCATTCTGGTCGTCGGCCCTAACCATCACTGGAGTCAGCACACGAGCGTTTTACCCGAACAACTTAGCCGGGGAGAGCTTGTCTTGCGCGAGCAGGGCAGCGGCGTGCGCGATGTCATAGAACACGAACTGGCTCATCTTGGCGTCCATATCCATCCGCTGCTTATTCTGACCAACAACGAAGCGATCAAGCAAATGGTGATGAACGGGGTTGGAGCTGCCATCGTCTCAGCCTTCACGGTACGCCGCGAGCTAGCGACGGGGAGCCTGCTCCAGATACCCATAGAGGGCCTGGAACTGCATCCCCAGCTTAGCATCATTCAGCGCGCCGACAAACAACTCTCGCGCTCGGCTCAGGCATTTTACAAGTATCTCCAACCCCAGTTTACACAGACTATAGAGGTCACTCAAAAAGCGTAGCCTGGGTGGTAGCGACCTGTGCTGTTTCTCGCTCCGTCTCCTGCTTCGTTACCAGCGAACAGAGTTTACGGAGAGAGCCATCATGATGGAAGAGATAGGGATTCAGCACCCCATCTTCATCCTTAGGTGTCAGACCGGCCTCCTGCAAAAAACGCGAGGCCACAGCATCGCTGCCACGATAACGCAAAATGGAACTCAGGAAGAGTAACTTTTGGGCGCGTGTAAAGGCAACGTAGGCCAGTCGCCGCTCCTCCGCAATGCCAGAAGTGGCAACGGGGCCATCCTCGGCCAGCGTAAACGAACGGCGATGAGGGAAGATACCCTCAACCATGCCTATCACGAAGACCACCGCGCTCTCCAGTCCTTTCGCTTTGTGTACTGTCATAAGGCTGACACAATCGCGCTTATTTTTGCGTGTATCGTCCGCCTGCTCTTTCAACTCGGCCATGGCGGTTAGAAAATGGCGAATAGAATGATGGCGTTGCGCGATTTGCTCCAGTTCCTCCAGCTCGTCGTAACGCCCCTCTAGCTTCGTCTCCTCGTGATGCGTTGGCGTCTCATTATCATCGTCCTGCTCATCGCGGTGCTTCCCATCACAATGGCGTAAATGCACATCATAGGCATATTGACGCAACAAGCGGATCGCATGCTCAGGCTGATCGCCACACTCATCCGTAACGCGCTGAATAAGTCCCACCAGGTCTTTTAGCCCCGGTTGATGCTCGGAAGGCACCACATAGACATTCTCCGTGCAGAATTGCAGCAATGGACGGCCCGCCGCATAAGACATCATTGTGCCAAAAAGAGAGGGCGTGAAGCGGTGCGAGGTTTTGCCGGTGCGTGCAAAGTAGCCAGCCGAGGGAATATTCGCCACCACGCGAAAAGCGGCATTCTGCTCTCCACACACAATGGGGGTAAACACCTCGTCCCATTTGCGCGCATTCGGCCCGTTGCGCGCCGCCAGGTACTCGCGGTAAATGCGCATACCATCCACGAGCGCCAGGTAGGCCAGCATATCGCGCGTGGTCTTGCGCTTGAAGAAGGATGATCCCCCAACAGTACGATAAGGAATACCATTGCGGGCCAGCGCAATTTCTATGGCGGCTAGATGATGATTAGTGCGCGCCAGCACAAAAATATCGCGGTACGAAAGCTCCTCATGCTGCTCGCGCCACAGCTTCATCAACGAGCGAATGCGCTCTGCAAGGCCGTTGGCCTCACTCTCCTGGTCTTCATACGCGGTCACAACAACCGGCGCACCATCCGGCTGTGTAGGACGCAACTGCTTTTCAAAGCCCGGCGTCACCTCGTTATGAGCAATTAGCTTGTTCGCAGCCTCCAGAATTTGTGGCGTTGAACGATAATTCTGCTCAATACGATAGATTTTGCCCTTCGGATACATCGAGCGGAACGAGAGAATCGATGCCTCCGGGCTGGCTCCGCGAAACTGATAGATGGCCTGATCGGGATCACCCACGACCACCACGTTATGCTTCGGCGCAGCCAGATATTGAATTAAGCGATACTGCGACGGGTTGGTGTCCTGCGTCTCATCAACCTGCAAATAGTGATAGCGCCCCTGCCAGCTTTTGCGGAACTTGGGACTGCTCTCAAGCAACAATAAAGGCACATAAATGAGGTCAGAAAGGTCGTAGAGCTTCTCTTTCTGCTTGGTTTGTTCGTAGCGCACAAAAAAATCTTGATAGCGCGCCGCCAGCTCCTCTTCAATGCCTAGATAGCGGCAAAAAAACTCCAGCGACTCCTCCGGTTTCTTCAGTTCCTCTTTGGCACGATCTACTGCCTGCAACACGTCAAGGATGTCAACTTCCCAGTTCATGCCGCGCGTGCGGTTGCTGCGCCAGGGACGCACAATATCTTCGGCCAGCCACTGACGTGGTTCGCCACTGATGAGACGATTATTCAACTCCTGTGGCGTCCACTGCAACTTCTCGCGCAGCATCAAATGGCCCAGACCATGAAACGTCATAACACGTAACGCCTTGAGGTCTTTGGCGGCAAAACCGCGTACTCGCAATGCCTTCAGAGCGCGTTTCTCCATCTCATCAGCGGCGGCGCGCGTAAAGGTTACGCACAAAATCGCCTCCGGCGCAACACCCTCCTCGGCCACCAGGCGTACCAATCGTTGTACCAGAATAGCAGTTTTGCCGGTACCGGCAGCCGCAATAAAGGCCGCCGGCCCGTCGGTATGGGCAATAGCAGCGGCCTGTTGAGGATTGGGAACGAATGTATGTGTAACAGTTTGTGATGTATGCTTAGCAGTTGTTTTTGTCCTTTTTGTACTCTGCGATGTCATCGGCCCTCTTCCTGGCAAGCAGAATGATAGATATCACGGGTTGCTACTATAGCATAGAGAGCTTCCTTCTGTCTACAGTAGCGTGCATCTGGAGCCAGGCGCGGCGACTATCGTTTTTTGCTGAGAGGCATCCGTACCGTAGACCTTTTCGTTTGAAGTTTTTTCTCATCTTCCTGAAGCAAGGCCATCGGTTCCCAAGTACATCTTGAGAACCGATGATCTTGCTCCAGAGAAGAAGTCAGCAACTATTATATTGAGCCAAACTGCTGCATGTGCCGACGTTCTCGTTCCAACGCGTCGGGTGGGAAAGGCTTTTCACCGCCGATGACACGCGCATCAAGGACAAGCCCGGCGGCCTCTTCCATCGCCACTATCAATTGGGCCGTTGATACCGGATCATGACTAAAGGCCAGCAGTCCGTGATTGGCTAGCAGCAGAGCCGGAACAGTGGGATGCTGCCGTAACTGCTCCACAATATATGCAACGGCCTCCTGCGAGCCGCGCGGTGCCCACTCTGCGACCGGGATATCCTCGGTGATACCCCAGCGTAAGAACGCCTCGTAGACACACGGTAGGGGTTGATGAGCCAGCGCGAAGCTGGTCGCGCGCGGCGAGTGTGTATGAATGACGGCGTTGACATTTTTACGCATCTGATAGACGCAGGTATGCATGCCGATAATCTCACGTGCCACCGGATCAATATGACCCTCGACTATCTCGCCATCCAGCGTCATGAGAACAAGCTGCTCAGGCTTGAGATGTACGATGTGACCAACTGCGGTCAACAAAATCTGATCTTTCCCCGGTACGCGCACACTCAAATTGCCATGCCCACTATGGGACATCACACCCGCATTCACCAGCAGTTGTGCCGCCTGCACAACCTGCTCCCTTTGCTCCATATAGCTTAAATTCGTCATTGTGTTCTCCCTTTTTGACGGCTACTTTGCCAATAACGTACAGACAAGCAAATAGCTCGCCATAGCATTCTATGACACAGAGGAAGTGTTTAACAAGCCTGTTCAAGCCATACTTTCTGGCACATTCTTCAGTTCAACAATCCAACAGATATCGTTTATGATACCGCTGTGAGAAGAAAACCATCATGATCAACACTAGCTTGCTCAGGTATGAGCAAATTTGATCAGTAAAGCACCATTGGCCGGAATAGTGAAGATAGTCACACCATTTTGCAACCTTTGCTGACCGGTAATGGCATCCATATGAATTGAATCAAATTGCCAGGCGGTACCAACTGCATCCAACAATAAGGCCGAAAAATTGACGGTCACACGATAATTTGCCTTGCTATCACGGTTCGTCACCAGCAGATAAAAGTTACCTGCTGCATCTTTCGTCGTAATCGCCAGCAAAGCAGGAGCAGTAGCGACGCTGCGATAGGTCGGACGGCACCCCTGCAAAGCACGAATACCAAGGCGTAAGGCATAGTAATCGGCGCGTCGCCCACCATCATAGCGGATCAGACCAGAGGGAGAGGTGCCGAAGTCATAGAGTGAGAAGATGTCACTACCATACACATAGTCGAGACCGGGGCTGGAACCATAGATGAGGTTGTTAATGAGTGTAATGCCAAATGGCACCGAATTATATTGATTATGATATGACCCCCATTCGGTGAGCCAGAGCGGTCTGTTGCCATGCCCGGTTTCGTTCATCCACGTGTGGACACGCTCCACGTTGGTTCTAATATCTGTGCCATAGTAATGAACATCCATACTGTCAAAGGTAGTAGGTATCTGCTGAAGGGCATCATATGGCCAGATACCGTCCGCAGTGGTAGGCGCATAAACATGATAGATGCGCCCTGGCAGATATGTTTTATAGACATAGGATATAGCATCATAGGTATAACGGGCAAAAGTAAAATATTGTTGCTCCGTTCCGTTCCAGCCCTGCTCCTTGATATTTGGCTCATTGCCGATCTCAAAATCATTAATGTTATAATGATTGCGCACGTTAAGCCAGTACACCGTCGCAAACACGTACCCCCACCACACATTCCAGTCGGCAGAGGTAACGGGCGGATTGGGTGCCCAGGCCGGATTATGCTGATCATCCTGGCTGCGAAAAGCCAGCATAATGCGAATATGCGCTGCGTTCAGTGTTGAAAGGAGCGTGCGAGCATTGCCATGCCACTCCGGCGGCGCGTTCACCCATGAGTAATCGCTGCCACCCGGCGGATTTGTCATAACATTATCCCACTTAGCCCAATTAATCACGTTCGGGTTCTGTTTAATCTGCTCTATCGTTGGCAACCCATAGACCAGACTATCATCCTGCGCTTCCCAGCGGCTCATGCCCGCGTAGAGTCGATACGTAGTGATACCTAAGTCTTGCAGATCAGCAATGTTGAAACGGCTACTTCCTTCTGAAGCGCCGATATAACATGTACTTACCCCCCACTGAGTACCCGCGACCGTGAGCTTTGCCGGTAGAGTCAGTTGTACTGACAACGGTGGTGAAGGCGAAACGCCAGCAGTGACGCCCGAAAAGGCCGGAGAGTTCGTTACAGGCCACCCTGGTCGCCCCAATGTATCCCATCCGGCAAGAATGAGTAGTATCACTAACACAACAATCATCACTCGCAGTAATACGGAAGATCGCATCTATCGACTCCCTCAAAGCACTTTGCAGGGGCAAACCAGCATTAACAATAAACGTTACCTAGTGGGCCAGGATAGCCATGTAAATGTCACCGGCTGACAATACGCAGGTACCCACAAACATGAACAGAATACCGATCAGTACTAGTATCGGCTTAAGACGGAGCAACATGCACTGACTCCACATAACGCCATCACGAAGCAGGTCTTTGATATCGTTATAGAGAGCCGCAACATACACTATAAGCATCATGGCCGCGCCTTGCAAAGCGAAGAAGAGGTAGCCTTGCGCATCGCTCCGGCCAATAAAGGCCAGATAATACCAGCACGCTGCCAGCGAAAGGCCGATTAAAGCAAAGTACGGATAATGCGGCTTCAGTGCAAAGGGACGCTTGAGACCCACATGCAGCCCTTTCACCGTAATCATGTAAGGTTTCTCGACGCGCAAAATGACCTGTATCAAGGCGCTCAGCACAACAGGCCAGCGTGCTATATGGAGCACCACCCCCCGCCAACTTAAGTCCAGCCCTTTGGGGAAGTGCCAGGGATGACTCCAGAGCCAGATCACAAAGGCCATTACTGTAATGGGGGTACTATGCATAAGAAATTCCCAGTAGCTTACATGTGAGATCGAAGTATTGGTAAAGAGCGACAACACCGGTAACATGAAAAGCAATAACATTGAGATCGACCACAGAATGTACCAGCTCTGTACAAACAAGAATTGCACAGCCTGCCGGAAGGTATAATAGGCGATACGCTCAGGAGTGTATTGAAAGAATACCTGCATCATGGAATAGGCCCAGGCAAACTGTTGCGCCAGATAGGTCTCGAACGTTTCTGGCCCATCGCCGACAGCAATAACTTCGGGCAGAAAGACACCTTCATAGCCCTTCGCCGCCAGAAAAACCGTATCCAGATGGTCTTCAGCGCGCGTAGGTTGAAAGCCGCCGATCTCGCGCACCGCCGCCATATCATAAGTACAGTGGCTACCAATAATAAATGGGGTACGACTGAACCCGAAGAATCCCATCTGGAGAGGGCCGTGCAACACAAACTCCTGCTCAGCAGAGCCACGCGCGGCCCATTTATCGAGATTACCATACACGCTGGGGGCCTGCACCCACTTCACTTTTGGATCGGCAAAGAATTTCAAGACCTTGTGCAGATAATCAGCAACGGGAATATGATCAATGTCAAACTGAGTAAAATGTGAATAGAGATCACCATATGCATCCAGCCAGCTATTCACATTACCCGCCTTCGTCTTTGCCTTGAAAGGGGGCATGGGCTGATTCCAGGCAGCAACCTGTTCCTTGCCCCACGTAGCAACATCATGGCGCGAAAAGTAGTAAACGCCATGCATTTTCGCCATCTTCTCGATTTCAGGAGAATGCTCTTTATCAACCAGTATCCAGCTATCATGAGGATAGCGAATATTCTTCATAGCGATCATTTGCCGCTCTACTATCTCCAGACTCTCCGACCCTGGTACGGTCAGACTAATCACCGCCACCCGCTTCACAGAGGCAGGGATGGTTACGTCGCGCGTCAGTCTGGGACGCCGCATCTGACCGACAAAAAAGGTGTATAACGAGGGCAATAGCGTTTGCTCATAGAAGAAAGCCAGTGTAATCAGACTGAAGAGAACAACGTTGCCAATATGAGATGGATTCAGCCACCACGTCCAGAAGTAGGCATTCACTGCTATCCAGCCCAACACACAAGCCAGATATTGGAGTTTCTGCTTCCGCCCCATCACGTTCTCAAGCACCACGCGCACAGCAGACTCACTGGCTCCCGGCACTGGTGGAGGCATCAGCGTTACCTTACGCAAAATGTGCCCACCCAAAGAGACAGGGTTTTTGAAACTCTCATCCATACGTACAGACGAGAGTACGTCATTCTCTAACAATGGAGGTGTGACCGGAGGGGGCAAGGGCGTCGTCGATGAATACGCACCGGCATTTATAAGATCTTTGGAGCTTGCTTTGTTATTGATTTCCTGTCCAGCACACTGAGAGATAAACGGGGCATCTGCATAGAGAGATTGTGATTCCTGTTCAGAGCCTGAGAATACTGTTTTTCCAGATTTTTTCATTGGTAGGTATCCTGCATTAAATCTATTCAAAGATATACATATTGATATTTCTTGATACAATGTTAAGCGATATTGGTGAGCTTTTACCTGCCAATGGCGATGAGAGTCGGTTGAGAAATACAGATACTGGTTGTATTTTTTACACAATGTCGTCGTGTGATGCATAAGATAGATGCATTTTGTCTATTCATTATTTGAGGAAGCAAGAAAGCGCAAGGTGGCATGAAAGCATCAGATCGATATGATACATCTCCGTGTGCTAGCTTTCACGCACACAGGGCTATTGTTCCTCGCGCACAAAGAGAGTACAATTCTTCAAGAGCTGAACGATCATTGTTAGGAGAGAAGATGTTTCGCCGATTGAGCGCAATCGAAATTGCTGAAGGGGCGCTACTGGCCGACTTAGCCCTGATCTTCCAACTGGCCGCTACCTATCTACCTATTGGGGGGGAGACGTTCCGCAGCTTCACCTTCGTCATTTTTGCCATCCTGGTGCTGCGTCGTGGACTCTACGTCGGCATTATGGGCATGTGCATCAGTTTCTTCCTGGTCAGCGTGACTATAGGGCCGACCCACATCCCTCTCATGTCGCTTCAGGCCATGGGCGGCCTTTTCCTGGGCTACACCATGCGGCTACGCATGCGTCATATTCCACTCATCCTGCTTGGCGCTACCTGCGGCGCGCTGGCGCTCTTTGTCCTGGTCATGATCAGCTTTCTTCTCGCCGGTTTGCATGTCAATACCATTATTCAACCACTCCGTGACCTCTATCACACTTCCTTGCCGGTCATTAGCACTATTGCTACCCGCCTGCATCTCGCAACATTCTGGCACAACCAGCTCTATCCCCTGGTGAACACGCTGGTCAATTTCTTCTTCACCTACTGGCTGCTTCTGATCTACGTGACACTATGGTTTGCACTGGTTCCTGCCGTGATCGTCATCTATCTGGCAACCAATATTCTGGTGCGCATGCTGGGTTACGACGTGCGCCCGTTCCCCGACGGCCTGCTGAACCGTGTTCTGCAACAGAATGTGCGCACATTTCTCGTCATGTCACGTAACCGCGAATCTGGCTGGTTACTACGCTTTCTCATCACGGATCTGCGCCGTTCCTACGCTCTGGTGAAAAGATCACTCTGGTCACGTCACAAAAAACAGGGTTATAAGGTATGATAGATACATCATTAATCGATATACAACACGTCACCTATACTTATCCGGTCAGGGACGGTAAAGCACCGCCCGCTCTATGCGACGTGAGTCTGAAGATAGCGCAAGGCGAATATGTGGCCCTGCTCGGTCACAACGGCAGCGGTAAATCCACGCTGGCGCGCCACTGCAACGCGCTCCTGCTACCCGATAGCGGGCGCGTCCTTGTCAGTGGCCTGGATACACGCGAGACGATCCATCACCGTGCCATCCGCGACCAGATAGGCATGATCTTCCAGAATCCCGATAACCAGATTATCGCCACCGTCGTAGAAGATGATGTAGCCTGGGCGCTCAGCGTGCGTGGCGTGGCGGCATCGGTTATTCGTGAGCGCGTCACAGAGGCGTTAGAGGCGGTCGGCTTGAGCGAGATGCGGCGCTATCCACCGCATAGACTTTCCGGCGGTCAGCGTCAGCGCCTGGCTATCGCCGGACTGCTGGCGCTGCGACCGCGTTGTATCATCGCCGACGAAGCCACCTCTATGCTCGACCCGCTCTCACGGCGCGAGATTGTAGGGCTGTTGCACCACCTGCACCGACGTTTCAATTTAACGATCATTCACGTGACCCATCTACTTGAAGAGGTTATCGAGGCGGAACGTATTATTATTATGGAGAAAGGTTCTATCGTCATGCAGGGCACACCGTCCCATATCTTCGCTGATCTGGCACGCTTGCGCTCACTCAAACTGGTCATCCCGCCGCCGATTGAGTTGGCAGCGTGTCTGCGTGCGGCTGGCTACATGTTGCCTGCCGAGGCCCTCAGTATCGAGGCTATCGCAGAGGCTATCGGGCAAGGAGTTTCATATTGACCGACAATATTATTATTGTTGAGCATCTTTCACATAGCTACCAAACAGGAAGCATACGCAAAGAGGCTCTCGTCGATATTAACCTGACGATTAAACGCGGCAGTTGCGCGGCAATTATCGGTGTCACCGGCTCTGGCAAAACGACGCTTATTCAGCACTTCAACGGCCTGCTCCGTCCGAGCAGTGGACAGGTTATTGTCGATGGCATCGCCGTCCATAAGAGGGGTGTGAATATGCAACAGTTACGGCAGCGCGTGGGCATGCTCTTTCAGTTTCCAGAAGCACAACTCTTCGCACCTACAGTCTACGCCGATGTGGCTTTCGGCCCCCAACGCCTGCACCTTGACCGCCACGAGGTACGTGTGCGTGTGCGAGCCGCACTAGAGCAGGTCGGTCTGCCGCCCAACGAATTTGCATCGCGTTCCCCCTTCGCATTGAGCGGCGGTCAGCAGCGACGAGTAGCCCTGGCGGGGGTACTATGCATGCAACCTTCAATACTCGTCTTAGACGAACCAACCGTTGGTCTGGATGCCGGTGGTCGCGCGGAGTTTTACAGCTATCTGCGCACTATTCAGCGCGAACAGGGCGTCACGATCACCCTGGTATCGCACGATATGACCGAGGTGGCCGAGATGGCCGACACAATCTTTGTTCTCTCGGAAGGGCGACTGGTCATGCATGGTTCCCCGCAGGCCATCTTCGCCCAGGCCGATCAGTTGCGCGCCTATGGCCTGGCCGCACCGCCGCTCAGCGAACTGCTCATGCACCTGCGTCAACGCGGCTATCCCGTACCTGCCGACATTTTTACGCTCGACGAGGCTTTCACCTGGCTTACCCAACAACTCCCGCTCTCAAACGGCCATTTTCATACACACAAGCAGTACTTACAGAGAGATTATCCACCCTCATTTGAAGAGTTGCATTCATAAGAGATACATATCATCCTGACTATAGGAAATAGTATATGCTAAAGAATATTTCGTTTGGTGTCTATATTGAGGGCGAAAGCCTGATCCATCGCTTACAGGCACGCACAAAGCTGTTAGGGTTGATCGCCGTCGCTATCTGGCTCATGATCGCTAATCAGCGCGAACTGCATTATGCACCCATCATAGCCGCGATTGCGCTCTTAGTCATCGGTATTGCCATAACGCGCATTCCGTTTCAACAACTCTGGCAACGTATGTGGCTACTCGTGCTATTCAGTATAATTGGTGCTGTCCCAACGCTTTTTACGACAGAGAACGATAATCGAACTTTCGTGCCAATTGGGCCATTCATAACAACATATGGCATGGCGCAACAGCTATTATTATTCGCCAGCATTGTCTCTGGAGCCATTGTATGTAGCTCATTGCTGCCTATTCCTCTCCTACGCACAACATGGCGCAATCCGTGGATGCGCAGACTGCGCGCGATGCTCATCTCGCTCTTTTTGATAGCACTCATCTGGTGGTGGTATATCTCTCCTAATCCGGCGGCGCAAACGTATCGTTTCGGGCCATATAACATAACTTATGGCGGCGTCTGGCTTGTGAGCGGTGCCTTCGTCGCGCTGCTCCTTCTCTTCGCCTATGCGCAACTCGTGACCATGAGTACTACGCCGGTCACGCTCATTGAGGGTATGACGATGTTGATGGCTCCTCTGCGCTACCTACGCCTGCCCGTCGATGACTTCGCGCTTATGGCCTTGCTCGCACTACGCTTTATTCCGACGCTGACCGAAGAGATCGAGCAGCTTGTCAAAGCACAGACTGCACGGGGGGCGGAACTGGTAGATGGCAATATCCGTGAGCGCATTCAGGGTCTGGCGCTGCTCTTCGTGCCATTAATGCAAGGCATCTTTCGCCGCGCCTCAGAACTGGCCACCGCACTGGAAGCGCGCGGCTATCAGGTCGAAGGCAACCAGACCCGCCTCTACGAAACCCGCTTCGCTCTAGCCGACTACGTGGTAATGGCAATATTGCTGATAACGATTGTGGGAACGCTGATGATGTAG
>DAOTVZ010000089.1:0-31924 GCA_034436045.1 Ktedonobacteraceae bacterium
CATGCCGCGCTATAACATCGCGCCCACCCAGGAGGTGGTGGCGATAGTGCGAGCGCACGCGGATGAAGAAGCGCAGCTCACCATGCTACGCTGGGGATTGATACCGGCCTGGGCCAAAGAGGAGGCGATTGGCGCGAAAATGATCAACGCGCGCGCGGAGACGCTGGCCGAAAAGCCCAGTTTCAAGCGTCTCTTGCGTTCGCGCCGTTGCCTGATCGTGGCCGATGGCTTTTATGAATGGAAACAGGAAGCGCAGGGGAAGACGCCGATATATATTACGTTGAAGGATCACGAGCCTTTTGCTTTCGCGGGACTGTGGGATGAATGGAGGCCGCCCAGCGGTGAAGTGCTACGTACCTGCACGATTATCACGACGCAGCCCAATGAGGTTGTAGCTCCCATTCATGATCGCATGCCTGCGATCTTGCTACCCGCTTCACGCGAGAGTTGGCTCGCCCCCGCGCTACAAGATGAGCACGCGCTGCTCTCTCTGCTTGGCCCCTATCCTGCCGAGCAGATGACGGCGTGCCCCGTCTCCAAACAGGTCAATAACCCGAAGTACGATAGCGCTGAGTTGATCGCCTGAGCGGTTGGCTCGATAGAGCAGGGTGACGGCCTTGCTCCCTATTCCCTCGCCTATTCGCCTGCTCTTATTCAACAGACCTCTGATGCGAAACCCAACCAAACTGGCTTGACGTTGGGGGAATGTTATGATAAGATTTACTAAGTGTGTAGTATAGGCTGACAAACTACCTACCTTAGTATGGTGTGTTGCAGTTTGACAGTGCCGTCTACTCGTAACAGCAATAAGCAGAGCATCCAAGTATTTAGGGAGGGATCAATGCCGGCCACGTTTAGTTATGCGAGCATCTTGCATGCTGTCGGTGAGGTACTCGATCAGATTGGCGTCAAGAGTTTCGCAATCCGTGAGGAGGAGGATGGCCTTCTCGTGGAGGGCTTTGACGAAGAAGGGCAATTGCAAGTCCAGATGCACTACGACATCGCCAGTCTGTATGACCTTGTCACTCAATCTGCCAATCAGGCGGATGAAGTGAACAAGGTGCTGGATGAAGGAACCCTGCATCGTTTTCTCGCGGAGCATCGTCGTGAACTCGCGGGTATGGCTTTCTAATATCATGTTGATACTTGACATATGAAAAGGACCGGGGACTTTCCCGGTTCTTCTCACATGTAGTCAGGCATACCCGGTATCCCATCGGAACATTGCGTTATTCGCGCTCTTCGTCACATAACCAGCGTTTTCCAAAGGTACGCATACTCTCAATGACGGTAGCCAGCGCCTGCCCCTTCTCAGTAAGAGAATATTCAACACGAGGAGGGACTTCCGCAAAGGTCTGTCGCATGATGATTCCATCCTCTTCGAGGGTACGCAACCGTTCGGAAAGCGTCTTGGGACTGATGCCCTGGAGGGAGCGCTCAAGCTGATGAAACCGCTTGACACCCGAAACCAGATCGCGAATAATAAGTAACGTCCACTTCCCGCCGATAATCTCGGCAGTACGGGCGACGGGGCAGATGGTATCTCGTTGATGGTCTGGTTGCGATAGCATCATTGTCTTACACTCTTTTTAACTCATGTTCATTACTCAACTACAGAATATACCATAGGAACTACGTAAAAGTAAAGCGCAGACCTCTCGACTTTACCAATAAAGTATGATATGCTCATAGCTATAGGATGAACTGCAAGGTTGTCCAAGCACCTGAACAATCATAAAACTTGGCCTGCGCGGTTTCTCCCCATGAGAGGAGAAGGTTGTGCCCGAAGATATTGCTTTATTCATTGATTTTGAGAACATTCGTTATAGTATGCTGAATATTCAGCGACGAGAGCCTGATCCCCAGGAACTCATCGCAGTGGCGCGTCGCTATGGGACTGTGATGGTGGCACGCGCGTATGCCGACTGGTCACGTCAGCCGGAACCCTTTAAGGGGAGCTTAACGGCCGCAATGATCGACCGCGTTGATTGCCCCGCCAAGCAGCGTGACCGTATTCGGATGGGGACTATTCACTACAATTACCCCGGCTATGTCACCGAGCAGGGCATTGCAACATTACCATCTACTCCTTTTGCACGCCAATGGCCCTCCAGTGTCACCGGGCAATCCGGTTCGTTGCCAGCTATCAACCCACATGGTAATCATAGCTGGTACAACGACCAGGACCATGCCGCCTCACAAGGCGACCTCGATGAAGGCGCGGACGAACCCGCAGATGACGATACCCTCACGGACGAAACCTATGGCAATGCCGACTATGCTGCCCGCGACTCCTATCGCCAGGGCAATGCCTACGGCTCTTTCGCTCAGCGCACGCCCAGTGGCCCGCTTGGGCAAACCAACACCGGCCCCTTAGGCTACGCCACACCCTATCAGCATAGCGGGAATACCGGCCACATGCCTGCCATCAACGGCAATAATAATAGCACTGTGGTGCAGAGTACTGTGATCCAGAGTACCGTCGATCTCAATATGTTGATGGATATCATTGAAACCGTCTTTGATCGCCCCACTATCTCTACCTTTGTCCTGATGACAGGCGACAAGGATTTCACCCGCATCAGCGCTCGCCTGAAGCTTCGTTTGAACAAAACTGTGATTATTGTTGGGATTCCAGGAACCGTCAGCCGAGATTTAATCAGTAGTGCTAATCAGTTTGTGCCGCTTGTTCCTAACGGCATAAACATCTCTACCGGCAATACCGGCACTATGCCTGCTATTCATCCTAATGGCAGCTTTGGCTCCTCTATGTCTGGCGGCACGACCGGCACTATGCCCGCCATCGGCAATATGGGCAACACCAATGCTATGCCCGCCATCAATGCCAGTGGCAGTACCGGCGCAATGCCCGCCGTCAGCTATCCAGGTGTGCCGCCGACAACTCCGCAGGCTCAGCCTGCACATCAATTTCAAATGCCCTATAGTACCACTGCGTCTTCTAATCTACCTATCGATGTACTTGACCCACAATTCTTGCAGTTCCTTGACTACATCGACCGCAACTGGTCGTGGCGAACCATCATCGGCGTCTCTAATTTTATCGGTGATCCCGTCAATCCCAAAAATAGATTTCGCGGTCGCCTGACCCGCGAATCGGCCCGCGAACTCTTGAATGCTTGCATTCAGCAAGGTATTTTGTTACTTCAAACAGACTCTACCGGCGCTGAGGATTTGAGGCTCAACCGAATGCATCCTGGTGTTGAGGAAGTACTCAAGCAATTTGTGCGCTAACAAGCAGCAGGATGAATACGCACAGCGTACCCTGCTCACTCTATTGTAAACCATTCTATCAGCCTGGTAGCACCTCGGATGCCATCAGCACAGGGTACCCGCGAGGGGCACCCCTACAATAATACGGTGCCGTTCTCGCCCGTCTTCATTGTAGGGGTGCCCCTCGCGGGTACCCTGTGCGTTTTTTTTGAAAGGATCGAGAACATGGAAGAAGCACGTATCGATTTTCTGCGGCGGCTTATTGCCGCCCCCAGCCCTTCAGGCTTCGAGCAACCTGCCCAGCGTGTTATCCGCGAGGAACTGCGCGCGTATACGGATAGTATACATACCGATATTCACGGCAACGTTATCGCGGCGTTGAAGCCGGATGGCCGACCGCGCGTCATGCTCACCGCCCACTGCGACGAACTTGGCTTCCTCATTCGCTACATTGATGGCGATGGTTTTTTGTATTTTGCCCCCATTGGCGGCTTTGATCCGTCCACTCTCCCCGGTAATCGCGTGGAGATTCACACGCCCGGCGGCCCTATTCTGGGCGTAATCGGGCGTAAGGCAGTCCACCTGATGCACGGGGAAGAGCGCAACCAGGCCCCCAAAATTAACGAGATGTGGATCGATATCGGCGCAGCCAGCAAGGAGGAGGCCCAGCGACTCGTGCCGCTGGGCAGCGTCGCCACGCGCGCGGCCCAGTTGGAGCCACTGCGCAATGATCTGCTTATCTCGCGCGCGCTCGACGATAAAGCCGGCGTCTTCGCCATCATCGAGGCTATGCGGCGTATCTACGAGCGGCGTGCCGATCTCAAAGCTGGCGTCTACTGCGTCACCGCCGTCCAGGAAGAGGTGGGTCTGCGCGGCTCACGCACCGGCGCATATGGAGTTGATCCGCTGATTGCCATTGCCGTCGATGTCACCTTCACCTCAGATCATCCTGGCACCTCGGCCAGAGAGCTGGGCGATATTAAGCTGAACGGTGGGCCGGTGATTACGCTGGGTGGTCACATCAACCCGCGCGTCTATCAGATGCTTGTCAAAGTCGCCACGGAGGCCGATATCGCCTGGCAGATCGATCCCCAGGCTTCGCGCACCGGCACCGACACAGACGTTATTCAGGTAGTACGCGCTGGTGTCGCTACCGGCCTGGTTAGCATCCCTTGCCGCTACCTGCATACCGGCTCCGAGATAGTCTCCCTCAAGGATATCGATGAGGTCGCCGAACTGCTGGCGCGCTTCGTGCTGGCGCTGAACGACGAAACGGACGTTATCCCATAGTTTTCAGACCAGAAAGCAAGACGAGGCACCTGCAAGAGAAACGTCCCATAGGTGTTTCTCTTGCAAGTGCCTCGTCTTGCTCGTTTTATCGTTTTTTATTCCATCGGTGGCTGCATCTCTGGATATTGTACCTGCGGCTGCTCATAGCCCTCATATGATTGGACTGGCTCTTCTGCAACAGGAAGATCGGTGGCTGTGACCGGCTTTGTGACCGGCGGCGCAGCCTGGGCACGATAACCAGACTCGTAGGGCTGATAGGGCTGCACTGGCGGCCTCGACGGTTGATAATACTGTATCGGCTCAGGGGGTCGGTAAAGCGGTTGAGGAGGCCTCTGATTCGGCAACGGGCTGCTAGAAGAACTCTGGCGTAGCGCCGCCATGATGAACGTGACAAGTATGCCTAAGATTAGCAAAGCGATGATCGCGTCCATCGAATGCCAGAAAGGGCCGATGAAGAATATGAAAAACAGAATTGGCCAGGGGAAGAAGCGTGGGCGTCGGCGGTACGGCCCGTGATACGGCCCACGATTATAGTTATACCACATCATATCGGCCTTCCTTCAGGGCGACTGATTGTTTTGCTTATCTACAGGTTATAGCTATTTGTTATTAGCATCTATATCATAGCACTACGTATCCTTATTGTCAAGGTTGCAATCGCTAGCGCTCTCTATCCTTCCGGGGGAAGTTGGTGTAGGGGCGTCATTCATGACGCCCTGGTAGCCCGTCGGTGCGCTCACAGGGCGTCATGAATGACGCCCCTACTATGGTGCGGACTGTAACTTTCTGCGATGGGAGCACGTGGCAACGGTGAACCTCCATCCAGGTGGGTTGCACCAGTATATAGCGAGTGGATTGGATTGATGGGAAGGAGAACATCCACATGTGTGTAAGCTGTGGCTGTGGTAAGCCGAATGATGCCCATGGCGATATGCGCAATATCACCCAGGATGACGTGAACCGTGCCGCCGAGGCTGCCGGTATCACGCCAGAGCAGGCTGCACGTAATATCGCCGATGCCTGCATGCGCGAAGGCGGTAAGTCGCAAGGGCAGCAGAGCATGGGTAACATGGGGCGTCGCATTGATACGGATCGTATCTAAAGCGGCATACTTCCTTAAAAAGAAGAGGCATGTTCTATGTACAACAGACATGCCCCTTCTTTTTTATGCGATGAGTTTTAGGCGGCGAGCAGTTCTTTTACAATAATTGCCCCGTTAATAAGGCCATTGGCGTTGCTGTAGCTGTACAGCGCTAGCAGGCCCTCCTGTGGCCCATTCTTGAAGCTGGTGGTATAGCTCACCGTCGTCGAAAATGTGGTAGTACCGTTGCCGATAGCCCCCTTTGCCTGTGCCTGACCAACTGCGTTATAGAGATGATCGAGGACAATGACTTTCCCGATGACACCCTCAAAGGCGCTGCCCCGTCCCGTGACGGTGACAGGGCTGGTCAGCATATTTCTGGCTGATGGCGTCGTAATCGCCAGTGCAGGTGATGTCACCGAGGTGGCGATCCAGATGCCCCCATTGGTATTGCCTTCCAGGCGACTGAGCGTGACCTGCACCATACCCGCCGGTGTTGTAGGCGTTTTGACATTTACAACTGCATCAACATCGTGCTGTCCGCCACCGCTCACTAGCGTTGCTGTTACGGTAGCGGGCCATTGTAGCAAGGTGATAGTTAACTGACTGGCCACTTTCGTCGCGTCCAACTTCCATCCATCCTGCCCTTGATTCACCTGCTGCTGGTCATTTTCTGCCTGATAGCGCGTCAGGTCGGGGAAAATGCCGGGAAACGAGACCGGCACCAGCGTACCCGCGCCATCAGACCATTTAAATTCACGGAAGAGGTCAGGCTGTAAGGCCGCCCCGGACTGCCCTTTGTTGAGACTGGAGTTAAGATCAACCTGGGCGGTCAGCACCGTATTATAGTAGCTAATCTTTGCACTGCCTTTATATAAGCCATCCAGCTTGAAAATCTCATCTGGCGCGGGATTGGTAATGTGGTTGTAGACATGCACATCCAGCATGGCTCCCGTTCCCTGTGAACGTACTGTCACCAGTGCTTGCAACGCTGGCTGGCCCATCAGATAACCGCAGGTGACACTTTCGACCGCGTTAATGCCGGGCTGCGTGGGAATAATCGGGTTCCAATAGGAGGGCTGCGCGACGGCTGGTGGACAAGGTTGTGGCCCCAGTTGAATGCCCGCCGGAGTCGCTGTGGCGGTCGGCTGTACCGACGTCGTGGCCTTCACAGGCGCAGTAGCTGCACCTCCCTGTGGGCTTTTATTGTTGTTACCACCTCCGCCACAGGCCGCGAGCGTGCAGAGTAAGAAGAGAGCAAAGCAGAGCGCAAGACGCGAATGTGAAGACCAACGCAATGGCCGATGTATGAAATTACTCATCGCAGCTCCTCAAACAAGTTTTTAGGTAGTTTTTGTCATACTCATAATATATGCCCCGCTGTCGGTAGGAGCAGGGAGAGCATAAGACATTGCCCATGCTCCTACCGACAACGTCTCTGTGCGTGGCTTGTTCCTGAACAATCGCTTATGCTATAATCTGACAAGGCAAATCAGATTTTCTGCCGCCAGTATTTACCATAACTATTCAGGTACTGACCTGGCACATGCGCGACGCTATTATTATAATAACTCTGATAGACCATCGAATTTGCTAAGCATTTTCCCCTGCTCCGCCGTCGCGGCCCTGGCTACGAGTGACGGCAGAAGATCAGGAAAGGACCTTGAATTATGATTGATCCCGATAGCGAATTGGAAGCACGTTATCAGTCAGTCACCGTCACACCTGACTGGTACCAGACCAATATTCCCTGCCAGGTAGGTTGTCCAGCGCACACCGACGTATCTACCTATATCGGCCTTATCTCGCAAGCGCGCTTCGATGAAGCTTACCTGCTGAACCGCAAAGCCAATGTTGTTCCGGGTGTGCTTGGCCGCACCTGCGCACGTCCCTGCGAGCCGGTATGTCGCCGTAACAAGATCGACGGTAAACCCATTGCCATCTGCTGGCTCAAACGTGCCGCCGCCGATCACCGCGAGTATCGTCATCATGCCGAGCGCCCGCCGATTACCAAAGATAAGAAAGTAGCGATTATCGGAGCCGGGGCCGCCGGTCTGGCCTGTGCGCGCGATCTACGTGAAATGGGGTACCCGGTTACGATCTACGAACAGTATCCGACCGGCGGCGGTGTGATGGTCAATGGCATCCCTGTCTGGCGTTTGCCGCGCGAGGTCACGCGCGAAGAGTGCGATGAATACATGGCCGACCTGGGTGTCGAGGTCAAGTATAACGTGCGCGTCGGGCGCGATGTGAAACTGACCGATCTGCTGAAACAATACGATGCCGTCTTCATCGCGGCAGGCTGCTACGTTCCGAACCCGATGACCGGCCCCGACAACAAGATCATTCCGGGTGCAGACCTCAAGGGTGTTGAGGATGGTATTCGCCTGCTGGAGAAAACTAACTACGGCGAACCGGCCTACATTGGCAAGAAGGTTGCTGTGCTGGGCGCAGGCTTCACCGCGATGGACTGCTGCCGCACCGCCGTTCGCTTCGGTGCCGAGAAGGTCTACGTTGTGTATCGTCGCTCAAAAGAAGAGCAACCCTCGGATGAATACGAGGTCGATGAGGCCATGCTGGAACACGTCGAGTTCCACTATCTGGCCACGCAGACGCGCGTGCTGACCAACGATGGCATCCACGTGAGTGGCATCCGCTTTATCCGCAATAAGCTGGGTGATCCCGATGCCAGTGGTCGCCGCCGCCCGATCCCGATCCCCGGCACGGAATTCGATCTTGAGGTCGATACCGTTATCCCGGCCTTTGGCCAGTACAGCGATACCTCCTGGTTGCAAGCCGATGAACTCAAGCTTGAGGTCAACCGCTACGGCGTGCCACTGGTCGATTTCGAGAACTGGATGACCAGTTACCCCGGCCTGTTCGCCGGTGGCGACTATACACAAGGCGCGCGCAACCTGATCTCGGCCATCGGTGATGGGCGCGATGTGGCCGCCGCCATCAACCGCTACCTGGGCGGCCTCGATAAGCCCGCCGAGCCACCGGAGGAGATTGAGCTGCCCGATTATCGGCGTGGCATGGTCGATAACTACGAGTCGATTCCACACCGCATGATCCCATCGCTGCCACTCAAAGAGCGCTACAGCAACACGCGCGAAACCGAGACCGGCTACACGCCTGAACAGGCGGTAGAGCAGGCGCGGCGCTGTCTGCAATGCCAGTTGAATATCATGATTGACCCCTCCATCTGTATTCTCTGTTCTGGCTGCGTGGACATCTGCCCCTATGACTGCATCAGCATGGAGGGCCTCTCGCGCGTTGTGAAGGGCGACCCGATGCACGCGGGTACCGAGACGTGGCAGGGCGGCGCAGACATGATTATCGACGAAGAGAAGTGTATTCGCTGCGGCCTGTGCATCGTGCGCTGCCCAACGGACGCCATCTCGATGGTGCAGTTTGAGGTTTCTAGCCCGAACGACCGCTGGTCGGTCTCCAAAATACCGGTTATCAATGTGCGCTAGTACAGATGACAATGATAAATCCGGTAATCCCGTAGGGATTACCGGATTTATCTGTCAACATCCATAATCGTATCTACAGCGATAGTGGGAAGAACAACTGATGACTGAGGATATGACACGGCTCGGTAAAACGATGTCGCATGCTCTGCGTCACGCGCCCCAGCTTTACCATCTGCAACTAGACGAGCAGGGCTGGGTGCCGGTTGAGGCGCTTTTAGAGGCGTTGCGTCGCCATCGCCGTGAGTGGGCCAATCTGCAAGAGGCCGACTTACATGCCGTTATGGCAAACGCCGACAAACAACGCTTTGAGATACGCGATGGCAAAATTCGCGCCATTTACGGCCATTCGGTGCGCGATAAAATTGAGCGCATGCCTGTCACACCTCCGGCTATCCTCTATCATGGCACAACGCCCCAGGCCGCCGTCAGCATTCGCACACAGGGACTCAAACCAATGCAACGCCAGTATGTACATCTATCCGCCGATGTAGAGACGGCTATCCTGACCGGACGCCGCCGCACCAATCGCCCGGTCATTCTTAAAATCGCCGCCCTGGAGGCCCACCGGCATGGCCTCGCCTTCTACCTGGGCAATGACCAGGTCTGGCTGGCCGATTTTGTGCCCCCGCAATATATCACTTAATCGCCCGCTCTACCCGTTTGTCCTATTCGTTTGCTCAACTTGCTCACTATGATGATAATAGAGTGCTATAGAAGTATTGTGTCAATAGCTATACAGAATTGTTAGCGCAAAAACCGCATGTAAAAGGAAATAAGCAGTATGAAGAGAATATGTCATATAAAACAACAGGTAGCGTGGTGGTGTAGTCTCGCCGCGCTGGCCGCTTTGCTGGCGGCCTGTAATTCAGGCGGTTCAAATACTACAGGCAATCAGACAACGGCGCAGAAGGCAGTGACACCCAATGCGACAACTGTCGTTACGTCATCGACCCCCAGCTCGAACAATACGAAGCCATCCACCGGCCCCATCGTGATTCTCTCCCCAACGCCGGTTCCTGGTGGCAACACAACCAGCCAGCAGATCGTGCTGCCTGACCGCACGATTATCATCAACAATATCACGAAACTGAATAGTTCGACAAAGGGGGCCACAATTATCGTGATGTCGCTGACCGTCAAAAATACGAGCAGTAAAGATATCTCTAACCAGCCCGGCTATTACCAGCTAATCAGTTCAGAGGGCGATGTCTTTGGTCCGACACAGGCCGGGGCCAGCACGACCGCCAGCTTCTTCGGCCCTATCGCCTCCGGTAGCTCACGCAATGGCATGCTCAGCTTTGAGATTCCTTCGGCTACGCTCAGTAACTTGCGTCTGCTCTATCGACCGGAGATTGCTACCGAAACCGTTTTCGTCGTTTTGCATGTGTAATTATACCACGCGCAAATACATTTATATTGTATCAGATGCAGTATAAACAATTGGGTGAGGGCGAGACAGTGTACCCTGCCTCGCCCTCGCCCAACTGCTAGACGCTATCTTCAAATTCCTGCAAGGACTCACGTCCATCGACGCGCACACGCAGCAGTACGAAGGGGGCCTGGCTCTGCTGCACTATGCCGGTCATGCCAGGGTCGGTGACGGCACTGACATAGCCATCCTGGGCCAGCAGCGCGACGGCCTCCTGGCGCAGCGCCTGGCTTCCCGTCTTGAACGGGCCGCCATTGGGATAGCAGAAGTGCTGGATGACGATGCCCAGGTTTTTTTCCAGTGTGGCCTTCGAGATTTGCAATTCCTGCTGTGCCTCCAACTGCGAGACTGCCAGGACATCACCAATATCGACATGATGAATGGTATGTGAGCCAATTTGCATGCCGTGCAGGAGCATATCCTGTAACTGTCCCCAATCCATCTGTCCATCCCAACCAACCTTACCTGTGATAATGTAGAACATACCGGTATAGCCGTGCTGGCGTAAAATCGTATACGCGAAGTGGTAGTTATCTTCATAGCCATCATCGAAGGTAAAAATGATGGGTTTGCTGGGCAATGGTGCGCCATAATAGAGCGCGTTCATCAACTGATTGAGCGTGATGCTGTGATAGCCCTGAGCTTTCAGATAGTCTAGCTGCTGGCTAAACATCGTGGGGGTGACGGTCAGGCTCAAGTCCAGCACATTCATTGTGGGTGTAGTAGTGTTGACATGGTGATACATCAAAATCGGCACCTGAACGCTGCGTGCCACCGGTGTGAGCGGCGGCAGGATCGGCGCTTCGATATCTGCCGGGCCGGCATCCAGCACGCGCCAGACTGGCTTGCCGGAGACATCCGTCGTCTGTGTCACCACGAAGGGGATGTTCTTTAACACACTGCTGGGGTCGAGGTCTTCGGGCGGAACATTAGCCTGATCAACTGGTGGATTCTTGAGTGTGAGCTGGAGCGATACCGGCAATTCCTGTACATTGTCATACTGTTTCATCGTCTCAGGATCAACCCAGAAGGCATGCCAGAACGATTTGCCCAACGTGTACTGCTGCAAGCGGTAGTCCTGAAATTTGGCCTGCCAGAAGGTGGCAAAGCTCGTCTCATCAGGCCATTTCGCCTGTGCCTGAGCGTCGAGCAGGCTCCACATGACGTTGTACTGTCCGGCCAGGAGCGCCTGCATGTACTGCTGTGCGACCTGGTGGGCCGCTGCTGCGTTGAGTTGAGCCGGACTGAGCAACTGCGCGTGACCTTCCTGTGCTACCATTGTCTGGTTGCTGTGTGCCTGCACTTCACCGGTCATAAAAAGATGGAGCGCGAATGCCGTTGCGGCCAGCAGTGTTACTACCAGGATAGCTAAAAATATTCTTAAATAGAGTATGCGTGCCGACGCATCTTGCTGTCTGTGCGTATTTTCCATTGCATGAAGAACCTTCAAAACATATCAAATAGTAGCAAACAACTGTTTTTAAATAATATATTTGTTCGGAACACAGTTCTTAAATTTGCACCCAATAGTCAGCAGAGCTGGTGCAAAATCGTGAACTTTGTCCCCTACTTATAGCCTGACCTATGTCGAGATAGGCCCATCTACATTTGCTTATATATTACCAGACTCTGCAATGTCCAGCGAATGGGACATTTGATTACTTCCTTGTGAGCAACAGGCTATTGCCATCAGACAATAGTGACTCCAAGCATAAAGGCTGAGGACAAGCGGAAAGACAGGTAAGCAGAGGAGCCTGACGTGAATGAAACGCTGGCAGGCGGTATCGCGTTATACCGCCTACCAGCGTTTCACGTCAACATGATGGTGTGTTTGTTCGTTTAACGCACACGGGCGGGTTGTTTAGGGGGGATATGAATAGGACGGCCCGCAGCGGCCAGCACTGCCTCGCGCAGGCCCTCGCTCAGCGTGGGATGCGGATGAATGGTTTCTATGATCTCATCAGCGGTCAGTTCGCCACGCATGGCAACGGAGTATTCTGTGATGAGATTGGTGGCATCGGGGCCGATAATATGCGCACCCAAAATCTCATCATACTTGCCCAGAATCACCTTTGTAAAGCCATCGGTTTCGCCCATGCCAACCGCTTTGCCGTTGGCAGACCAGGGAAAGCGCTCGACGCGTACCTCTGGATATTTCGCCTTCGCGTCGGCCTCCGTCAAACCCACAAAGGCCACCTCTGGGAAGGTATAGATGGGATTGGGCACCACACTATAGTCCATCTTCGCGCTATGACCCAGCGCGTTGTCGGCGGCTACCTCGCCCTCAGTCGAGGCCACATGGGCCAGACCCGCACCATGCACCAGGTCGCCGATAGCGTAGATACCAGGGAGATTCGTCTCCATCTTTTCGTTGACACGCACCCGACCGCGCTCGTGATCCAGTCCTTGCTCCATGAGTTGTTCCAGGCCGGTGGTATTGGGACGACGGCTTACGGCCATCAGCACATATTCGGCGCGATAGCTCTGCATGCCCTTCTCTGTGCTGGCCATCACGACTTTCAGGTCTCCGTCATCGGCCAGAGACTCGACTTTCGCGCCTGTCACGATCTCAATGCCACGTCTGCTCAGAAGGCGTACCAGCAGTTTACGCACTTCATCGTCCACCGGTGCGAGAATGTTGGGCAGCATCTCCAGAATAGTGACTTTGGTGCCGAGTCCGTTAAACATGCAGGCCAGTTCTGCGCCGATCACGCCACCGCCGACGCAGATCAGGCTCTCCGGCACTTTGGGCAGGTTCCAGCAGGTGTCACTATTCATCACGTTACGCCCATCGATACCGGGGAACGGCGGCATCACCGGTACAGAGCCAGTGGCAAGGATGATCTTGTCAGCGCTAAACTGCTCGCGCGAGCCATCTGGCTTCGTGACGACAACAGTGCGCGAGGCATCAACGGTCGCCGTGCCATCGTAGACATCCACGTGGTTACTTTTCATGAGCGTTCCCACGCCGCCGGTCATGCGTTTGACCACCTTATCTTTGAAGGCCACCGCCTTTGCCATATCGAACGCTGGCGGCTGGGGTAGTTCGATGCCGAGTTCTGCCACAGTCCGCAAATTATACAACGTCTCGGCAATGTGCAACATAGCCTTTGAAGGGATACAGCCAACATTGAGGCAGGTACCACCCAGATACTGCTTTTCGACAATGGCAACTTTGCCACCGAGCTGCGCGGCGCGTATAGCTGCCACATAGCCACCAGGGCCTGCGCCAATGATGGCAACGCTATAATGGTTACTGGACATACTTTATCTCCTGGTTTATACATTCGTGCTATGGTCAGTGGGTTATCCCTCGCTCGTTTCTCTTTTGTCCGCGTTCAGTATATCACATCTTTTTTTCAAAGGGCCTGATCACTGCCATAAGGCGACCACCAGGGTCGCTCCCACTATACACGCCTAGGGGCAGGGCGATCATTGCGGTCGCCCTGGGAAAACTCTTGAGATCACCAATTTGGCCTAATGTGGCCGCTTTTGACCACAAACGTTTTGCCCGGAACGTCCTTATAGATGAGAACACAAATATGGTTCTCGCGGTATGTTCTATGGTTTATGCTAAATAATCTCTAAGAAAAACATTGATCAACCGGCACGAATGTTCAGGGGGTGCCCGCTGTATAGGGTGGAGAGGGGCTGAGCGTAGAGACTGTCGCTCGTTTCTCTTTTCATCATCATACGGGGAAAACGAGCTGGCAAGCTTGTGACATCTGAACTTATTGCTGTTATTATGATTGGGGGTATGCTCTATGGCAACCAGCGGCGAACTGCGCACGATTCTTGAAGAGTTGAAACTGATCGCTATCGGCGATGCAGCCGATTATCTAGGTGAGGAGGCTAACGTAGAGGATGAATGCATGGTATCACAAATAACATCGCTCTCTCCCTCTCAGGAGGATGTTTCACAAAAACTGTTCTCATCAACTTGTAGCACCTCTCAGCAACAAGCCCGGTAAGTAGGAACGTGATTTATCACGGCCTGCCTCGGCGACCTCGTAGGGGCGTCATGAATGACGCCCTGCTGGCCCGTCAAGCCGCTCCCTGGGCGTCATGATGATTTTTCACCCGCCACCGGTAATGGCCTCATGCTGTAGGGGCGTCATGATGATTTTTCACCCGCCACCGGTAATGGCCTCATGCTGTGGGGCGTCATGAATGACGCCCCTACGGGGTTGTCGAGCGGCACCGGGGGCGTCATGAATGACGCCCCTACGGGGTTGTCGAGGGGCACCGAGGGCGTCATGATGATTTTTCACCTGCCACCGGTAATGGCCTCATGCTGTGGGGGCGTCATGAATGATGATGGTGAAAATTCATTATTACGTTCCTACATATCACAATGCCTTGTCTAATATTTTGCCTCGGTCAAAATTTTAATGCGTTTCTCGACCCCCGGCATGCCAGAATTTCTCAGTTGCTTGACCACCTCTTTCAGGTTGTAGGGAACACGCCGATGCTCCGCCGACCATCCCTGCCCTTGAGAGGAGACAATCGCGTAGGAGGCACGGGTATCGCCATCACGTGGCAGACCACAACTGCCGGCATCAACCAGCAGCAGGTGACGCCAGCGGCGCATATAGGCGATATGCAGATGTCCAAAGGCCAGCACCCCTACGGAGGTATCCAGGCCGCCCAGCAGCCGCTCCAGTTCGTCATCGGTGGCAGTGGGCATAATGGCATCGTCCAGATTGAGCGGATTAGCATGCACGACCAACAGGTCGCCGCCGTCGGGATTGGCCACACGATACGAGAACGGCAGTGCGGCCAGATAGGCGATGCCTTCGGCCCCAATCTGCTCGCGCGTCCAGGCAACAATAGAACGTTTTCGTTCACTTTTCCCACCCTGCCGAACGACATCCACATCGACATTGCCCTGAATAACAGGACAGCGCAATCCCTGAATCATGTCCAGCACCTGGCGTGGGCGCGGGCCATTGAGGCAGAGGTCGCCCGCAATGACGATCTGATCGACCGGCGGCTGCTGGGCCAGATCGGCCAGCACCGCCTCGAAGGCCAATTGATTACCGTGTATATCAGCAATGATTGCAATACGCATAAGGAAGATTATATATTACTCCATCTATCCTGCCTACTCGACCGTCACCGACTTCGCCAGGTTTCTTGGCTGATCGACGTTGCAGCCCCGTGCGACGGCGGCGTGGTAGGCGAAGAGTTGCAGGGGAATGATGGCCAGTAAAGGACTGAGCATCTCTAGCGTAGAAGGCACGTACAGGATGTCGTCGGCGTGCTGACGGATAGACTCGTCACCCTCCGTAGCTACGGCGATGATGTGGGCATCGCGCGCACGCACCTCCTGCATGTTGCTAACCACCTTCTCGTAGACGTGCGAGGCGGTGGCGATAGCCACTAGCGGGACATCGGGATCGAGCAAAGCGATAGAGCCGTGCTTGAGTTCGCCCGCCGGAAAACCTTCGGCGTGAATGTAGGAGATTTCCTTGAGCTTGAGCGCGCCCTCCAGCGCCGTGGGATAGCCAACACCGCGCCCAATAAACATGATGCTGCTGACTTTGGCGATGCGTTGTGCCAGCGCTTCAATCGGCTCGCCCGGCTGCGCCGCCCGCTCCAGAATATGCTGCACCTGGTCGGGCAACTGCTCCAGCGCCTGTAAAATGCGCTGCATTTCGTCTGGCGCGATGCGCCCACGTTGCTGACCCAGATAGAGGCCAAGCAGGTAGAGCGTAACTACCGAGGTAACGAAGGTCTTGGTCGCTACGACGCCGATCTCCGGCCCTGCTTGCAGGTATAGCACGGCATCAGCGAGGCGCGTGATGGCGCTGGCAACCACGTTAGTGACGGCGATGACGGGTGCGCCATGCTCACGCGCCTGGCGGATGCCCACCAGCGTATCCGCCGTCTCACCGGATTGCGTGACGGCGATGCACAGCGTCTCTGGCCCCACAATGGGGTCGCAATAGCGGAACTCGGCGGCGGTAATGGCCTCAACGGGGATACGCGCCCAGTGTTCGATGGCATATTTGGCAAGCAGACCGGCGTGGTAAGAGGTACCACAGGCCACGATGATGATACGCTGAATAGTATCGAGCAGACCGGCCTGCTGCATCTGTTCCAGTTCGCCCAGGTGCAGTTGTCCCGCGCGCACACGGCCCAGCAGTGCGCGGCGCAGCGCCTGTGGCTGCTCGTGAATCTCTTTCAACACAAAATGCGGATACCCCCCCTTCTCGGCGGACTCGGCATCCCAATCGACATGCATGGGGGCACGCGCGACGTGCGTGCCGTCTAGCGTGGTGATAGAGACGCTATCGGGACGCAAGGCTGCGATCTCACCCTCGTCCAGCACGATAATGCTGCGTGTGTGCTTGAGGATAGCGGGGATGTCCGAGGCCAGAAACTGCTCTCGTTCGCCCAGGCCAACAATCAGGGGACCGTTGCAGCGCGCGCCGACCAGCAGGTCGGGATGCTCGCGGCTGACTACACCGATGGCGTAAGAGCCAACAACACGGCGCAGAGCCAGCCGTACCGCTTCTTCCAGGTTGCGCTGTGCCTCACCGAGATAGTAGAACTCGATCAGGTGTGACAGCACTTCAGTATCGGTTTCGGAGCGGAACGTGTGGCCCGCTTGCATCAGTTCATGGCGCAACTCGGCATAGTTTTCGATGATGCCGTTATGCACAACCGTCAACAGGCCAGTACAGTCGGGGTGGGGATGAGCGTTGATGTCATCGGGGCGACCATGCGTGGCCCAGCGGGTATGTCCGAGGCCAAGCGTGCCTGCGCCCGGACGCGCCCCATTCTCCAGCGTCGTCACGAGATTGGCAATCTTACCGGCGCGACGGCGCAATGCTAGCTCGCCCTCGGTGGTAAGAACGGCGATACCGGCGGAATCATAGCCGCGATACTCAAGTTTGGAGAGGCCATCAAGCAAAATGGTAGTCACATCAGTCCCTTCGGGACCGACATAGCCAATAATACCGCACATGTAGTCGGGTACCTTTCTGTATTATGTAGAATCGGTTATATTTTGAGCGCAAAACACCTCTAATGAAAGTATTGTTTGCACTTAATACACTATACATGTAGTAATGCGCCTTGTGGGTACGAGGCCACACGGGTATCAAGCTCACATGTATATTTCCGGTGCTACATCACTGGGCGAGCTTTGTGCCGGTTGTTGCCAACCGGATTTGGACGCGCCCTTCTCAGGAGTGTGATCGCCCCTGGAAGCTCCCCGCTGATGTTCCGAACAGCTTCCACCTCGTCAACCGGAGTCTCCTCCCTGACCCGGCCCATGCGCTACTCAACACCACAATCTTCATAACAAGAGCAAGTATACCATAAAAACGTAGGGGCGTCATTCATGACGCCCTCGGTGCCGCTCGGCGACCGCGTAGGGGCGTCATGAATGACGCCCCCCAGCATGAGGCCATAGGCGGTGGCGGGTGAAAAAGCATCATGATGCCCAGGGAGCGGCTCGGCGACCCCGTAGGGGCGTCATTCATGACGCCCCTACGGCATGAGGCCATAGCCGACTTCGGGGGATAAATTTCATCATCCACCTTGTGAGCAACTCGACTCCCTCCCAGGGCGTCATGAATGACGCCCCTACGGGGCCATTCATGACCGATGTCGGTTGTAAAAATCATCGTCTAGGAAGAAGCGATCTCGCTATAAATAACGTATGGGAGGTGATAAAAATATCACAGCTTGCCTATCAAAAGCGGATCGGTGTAGGGATAGCTTTATCACGTTCGTGTATGCAGTTCCGATCAGCCTGAAGGGCACGTGGACGGGATAAATCCTGACCCTACATCTCGCAGGGAAGCCGCACAGTGAAGGTAGTGCCCTGACCAACTTCGCTGGCGACTTCAATCTTGCCTCTGTGGGCGCGCACGATGGTATCGGCAATTGTCAGACCCAGGCCAGAGCCGATAACCGACGCACCATCCTGGCGCATCTGTCCGCGATAGAAGGCATCGAAAATATGCTTGAGGTCGTCCTGCGCGATGCCTCGACCGTTGTCGATGACGCGCACGATAATCTCGCCATCCTGTTTATCCAGTTCTAGCTTGACAAAGCCCTCTACACCGGAGCGACCATACTTGAAAGCGTTGTCGAGCAAGACATACAGGAGTTGCTTGAGAGCATCTTCATCGGCTTGCAGGCCCAGTGGTTCCTGCGTCAGCAGCATCAGTGAGATCTGGCGTCCATCGGTGGCTTGCAACTGAAGGCGTTTGATACGCTCGTGTGCCAGCAGCGCCAGGTCTACATAACGCATTTTGAGCGGATGATGGCTGTCAAGACGTGCTAAAGTCAACAGATCATTAATAAGATAGGTCATGCGTTCGGCTTCGACTTTCATGAGATGCAAGGCACGCCGCGTGGTTTCGGGGTCTTCACGTTCATCTTTCAGGCTGCGCATAAGAATCTCGGTGAAGCCGCGAATGGAGGTGAGTGGGGTGCGCAACTGGTGCGAGGCATCAGTGAAGAAACGACGGAAGCTCTCCTCGGAATGGCGTTGCAATTCTTCAGCGCGCTCTAACTGTTGAACCATCGCGTGCAGGCTACCGGCCAGGCGGTCTAGTTCATGGCGCGGCGGCGTGCGTGGCGTGAGGCGCTCGCGCTGTTTGAGATCGCCGAGCGCAATGGCCTGGGCGGCATCGGTGATATGGGCCAGGGGGCGCAGCAGCAGACTGGTCGTCACGAAAATAACGATGATGCCAAGCAGCGTAAGCAAGAGTGCCCCGACCACCAGGTTGAACAGTGCCAGGCCCTGGAAAAAAAGCGTGCAGAGAACCAGCACGATCAGGCAAAGCAGCAAAGAATAGATAAGTGCCAATCGTGTGCGCAAGCTCCTGAAAGGTTGTAACCAGGGAGGTATGGGGAATCTCCGCCGTTTACCGTCAGACGTAGACATGAGGTTTGACCTCGTGGGCGTGCCGTCAGGTGCCTTGCGCAGTGGAGGAGTGCCGATAGTCAGAAGAGGTACACTCTCGCCCGTTGCCCTTGTATCAGTCGGTGACGCGGCTCGTAGCGCCTGTAATGGTCGTGTGTTGTTGTATATACCAGAGGTATGTAGCTGTGACATCGTGTAGCATCTCTCCAGTGCGCCAGGGGCGCTGATGGGGGCCAGTTTATCCTTTCAAGACGTAGCCAACGCTGCGTACCGTTTGAATCAGACGTGGGGTACTGGGCGAGTCCTCGATTTTCTCACGCAAGTAGCGAACATAGACCTCGATGATGTTGGTTTCACCAAGAAAGTCATAGCCCCAGACGCGGTTGAGAATTGTCTGGCGATCCAGCACCTGGCGCGGATGGCTCATGAACAAATGCAAAAGATTATATTCGGTGGCCGTAAGTTCGATGACGCGACCACCGCGCGTGACCTCGCGGGTAGCTTTATTGAGGCGCAAGTCACCAAATTCGAGTATCTGATCGTCATCGCTTGCGCCACTTCCACCACTGCTTGCAGCCTTGACTCTATTTTGCCGACGTAAAATAGCACGGATACGCGCCATGAGTTCGTCAAAATCGAAGGGCTTGGTCAGGTAGTCATCTGCCCCGGCATCCAGGCCGATAATGCGGTCGCGCACCTCGTCGCGCGCAGTAAGCATCAGGATGGGAATGTCGCGTGTGATGGGATTGTCGCGCAGGCGTTTGCAGACTTCGATGCCATCGATGCCAGGCATCATGAGATCAAGAATAATGATCTCCGGGTTGACGCGCTGAGCCGCCGTAATCCCTTGCTCACCGTCGGATGCAGCTTCCACCTGAAAACCCTCGTAGCGCAGCCCAAGCTTAATGAACTCGACAATGTTCTCTTCATCGTCAATGATGAGTGCGGTACGCTGAGGCTGATGATCCTGATGTATCTGCCGTACCGATCCTTGTGCCATGTCTATTCCCCCCTTACGAGGTGAGCTGAACAATGTAAATGGATAGATTATGTAAAAACTCTTTCTAAGAAAGCATTATAATTATAACCTTTGTACCATCGCAAGGGTAGAGGCTCTCTGTCAGATCATTCTCAGCAGAAATTAATAAACTCCCCAAAAACCCCTTGACAGGTGCCCCTCTCATCAGTATACTTATCCGTAACCGATGCCGAAACCGGTTACGATACCGGTTACACATCGCGGTTGTCAACAGCAGGCATCACGGCTATCACATAGTTTTCAGCGATGGTGGGGAAAACGGGTATTTCGATGGAGTTGAAATATGCAAGGGAAGCATACGATTGAGGATATCGCGCGTCTGGCCGGAGTCTCGAAGGCTACCGTCTCGCGTGTGCTGAACCACAAACCAGATGTGGATCCGGCGACCCGTGAGCGCATCCTGCGCATCGTCGAGGAGGTTGGTTTTGTGCCCAGCATTAATGCGACCAACCTGGCTGGTGGGCGCAGTCGCTTACTCGGTGTTCTCATTCCCTCGTTTACCTGGCCCTTCATTGCCGATGTCATGCGTGGCGTAGCCGAGGTGGTGGCTGAGACTTCCTATGAACTGGTGCTGTATAGTGTGAGCGAGGCGCAGCGTGAGCGCGACAGCGGCGGCAGCGACGTGATTGATCGTATTCTTTCCACGAAGCTGGTGGCCGGTCTGCTGGCTATCTTCCCCGGTTCGCTCTCTACGTATATGGTGCGACTTCACAAGCAGGGATTTCCGGCGGTACTGATCGACGATCAGACGCCGCCGACCAGTACGCCATGGGTAGGTGCTGATAACTACCATGGGGCGCAACTGGCGACCCGCCACCTGGTACAGTTGGGGCATCGGCGCATCGCGCACATCCAGGGGCCGGGCAAACTCCTCTGTTCACAGGAACGTTATCAGGGCTACCACGATGTACTGGTCGAGAGCAGCATTGCCGTCGATCCCACCCTTGTCGTGGAGAGCGAGTTCTCGGCCAAAGGTGGACGTATCGCGGCGAGCAAGCTGTTTGCTCTGCCCACACACGAGCGCCCAACGGCTATTTTTGCCGCCAGCGACCAGATCGCTTACGGTGTTATGGCGGCCGCCGAGGAACACGGCCTCAGTATTCCTAAAGACGTGGCCCTGGTCGGCTTCGACGATATTTCATCTGCCGCGCACGTGCGTCCACCTCTGACAACCATTCACCAACCTTTCGCCGAGATGGGTCAGCATGGCATTGAGCTGCTTTTATCCATGCTACATACCTCTCACGCTCATGCAGTTCAACATGGCAGAAGCACATGGATGGCTACTACTCCATTGTCCGCTGCCAGTCGTGACGCCGGTAACGGCGAACCCATTCGTATTCAATTACCGACAACCCTTATAGTGCGTGCGTCGTGTGGCTCGCCCACCGCCTCGCCCGATATTATTGTGCCTGGTTCCGGTATATTATTGTAATGCCGTTAATGTAGTGCTGCATGACAGCAAAGGGAGGAGTTTTTGTGCCCTCAGCCCGGCAATTCCGTAGGAGAGAATGAAAGGAGGTATCTACAAACGTACATAACGAGGGGCAAACAGTACAGGTAGTTGTTACCTGTATACAGGCCTGATAAGGGCTTATAAAGATCGGTGCATGATCCTGGAGTGCAATCTCTCTTATCTTAATTTTAAGGGAAAGGCACTCGTGGGTGATGATGCGTAATGGTATGCATCACAGGAGGTTTTTCATGACTCGTCAGAGCTTATCCCGGCTATTCAGTGGCAAGCATCGCCCCGGATTACTCCTGCTGTCCTGTTTGATGGCCTTCACCGTCATTCTGGCAGCTTGCGGTGGAACCACGTCACAAAATACCGGTAACACGACTCAGAATAGTATTCTTACGATTGTGCCCAGCCCGGAAGGCGACTTTACACGTAATTTTAGCCCATATGCGCCCAGCCCGGCCTATGGTACGACAGGTTTGATCTACGAAACCCTGCTGTTCTTCAACCGCATGGATGGTACAGTTCATCCCTGGCTGGCGTCCAGCTATCAGTTCTCCAACAATGCCAAAACGATCACGTTCACGCTACAACCCAATGTGAAGTGGTCGGATGGTAAGCCCTTCACCTCGGCTGACGTGGTCTTTACGATCAACATGATCTTGCAGTATCCGGCGGCCGATGGCAATGACCTGCGTCAGTATATCAGCAATGTCTCAGCTCCCGACGACCATACAGTGGTAGTTAATCTGAAGACAGCCTACACGCCCATCCTGTGGGGCCTGGGTGGCCAGACCTGGATTGTGCCGCAGCACATCTTCTCTAGCGTTGGCGACCCGACCAAGTTTGCCAATCCCAATCCGGTTGGGACCGGCCCCTTCACGCTCAAGTCCTTCACACCGCAGTTGATCGACCTGGTGAAGAATCCCAACTACTGGCAGCCCGGCAAGCCCACTGTGAGCGAAGTCCGTTACCCCGCTTTTAACTCTAACACCAGTGCCGAACTGCTGCTTTCGCAGGGCAGTGTGGACTGGACCGGCCTCTTCACACCCAACATCCAGCAGACCTTTGTGAACCGCGACCCGGCGCACAACCACTACTGGTTCCCGCCTAGCAACGTGGTCATGCTCTATCTGAACGACGCCAAAGCCCCGTTCAATAACGCGGCCTTCCGCCAGGCTATCAGCGATGTGCTGGATCGCAACCAGATGTATCAGGTAGCCGAAAGCGGCTACGAGCCGGTCGCCAGCCCGACCGCGCTGGTGCTGCCCGCCAACAAAAGCTACCTCGACCCCAACTATGCTAACCTCTCGTTCTCCTCGCCTAACAAGCAGCAGGCATTGCAGACGCTGCAAAGTATTGGCTACACGCTGAACTCGTCGGGCGTGCTGGTGGACAAGACCGGTAAGCCGCTGCCGAACTTCAATATCAACGTCGTGACCGGCTGGACAGACTGGGTATCTGACTGCCAGATCATGGCCCAGGACCTGAAGACCATCGGCATCAACGCCACCGTCAACGCCATCTCCTTCAACGCCTACTTCAGCGCGTTGCAACTGGGCAACTATGACATGGCGATCTCCTGGACCAATCCTGGCCCCACGCCATACTACCTGTACAACTCGCTGCTCAACAGCGCCAACACAGCGCCTATCGGCAGCACGGCCACCTCGAACTTCGAGCGCTGGAGCGACCCGACTACCGATAAGCTGCTCAACACGTATGCGACCTCGACCGACCAGAATACGCAGTTGCAGGCTATTGAGGGCATCGAGAAGATCATGGTGACGCAGATGCCGGCCATCCCGCTGGTCTATGGCGCGACCTGGAACGAGTACACAACCACCCGCTTCACCGGCTGGCCGACGGCGGACAATGCCTACGCGATGCCCGCTCCCTTCGACTATCCCGATGACGAGATGGTGATCCTCAACCTCAAGCCAGTTGCGTAAGCGACCTCTGTAGGGACAGGATTTATCCCATCCGCCTGTCCACGTGGTTGGATGTGTACCAACCACGTGGACGATGTAGGAACGGGGTTGATCCCGTCCACCCGCGCGATGTATGGCGTATCAACGTATCATCCACCATTCCCGTAGAATATGCTTCCTCAAGTTCGCGCGAGGGATGGAAGGTGAAAGGCGAATGGGCGATACATTGCGTAAGGGGCGGGATCAATCCCGTCCCTACGCCGATAAGCATGGTAAACCTGTACTAAACATGGTACACTAATTTTAATGATGCGGTATACCGGCGAATGGACGACGGTAGACCGACCCTTTTGAGGATAGGGCATACCGACGAACAGGCGCAGTATAGCGGTGCCGCACAGCAGGCAGTACGCCGTCCCTACGGACGTGGTAAACCGGTCCCTACCCGCAGGATAGAAGGAGTTGTAAGATGCGCCACCTCTTACGCCGTATTGGCTTCTACCTCGTGGCCTTCTGGGCCTCAATTACGCTGACGTTCCTTATCCCGCGCCTCGCCCCTGGCAACCCGGCTCAGGCACTGATGGCCCGTTTCGCGGGGCGCTTGCGACCGGAGGAACTCAAAGCCCTGGAGATCGAATTTGGTGTCTCCACTCATCAATCGCTCTGGCAACAGTATATCCAGTATCTTGGTCAACTCTTACATGGCAATTTAGGTACATCATTTTCCTATTTCCCTACGCCAGTCGCCACAGTCATCGGTCAGCAGTTACCCTGGACGCTGGTGCTGGCGGGTGTCTCGGTTGTGATTAGTTTTACGCTAGGAACACTGTTAGGCATCGTGGTGGCGTGGCGGCGCGGTGGCCTGCTAGACAGCATATTAACTCCTTTGTTCATTTTCGTTTCTGCTATTCCTTACTTCTGGCTGGCGCTCATTTTGCTCTACGTTCTGGCCTACAAATTGAACTGGTTCCCTACCTTTGGTGGCTATTCGATTGGTCTCACCCCCGGTTGGAACATCGATTTCATCCTAAGCGCGGCACAACACGCCATTCTCCCCGCCATCACCATCGTCATCACCTCGGCGGCGGGCTGGCTGCTCGGTATGCGTAACGCGATGATTACCACGCTGGCCGAAGACTACGTGCTGATGGCCGAGGCGAAGGGGTTGTCGCAGGGGCGTGTCATGATGAGCTACGCGGCCCGTAACGCTATCTTGCCCAACGTGACCGGCTTTGCGATGGCCATCGGTTTTGTGGTGGCCGGTCAGTTGTTAACCGAGATCGTCTTCTCCTATCCGGGCATCGGCTTTGGTCTGCTGCAAGCAATCCAGAACAGCGACTACCCGCTCATTTCAGGCGTTTTCCTCATCATCGCTTTTGCCGTCCTGGGTGCCAATTTTATCGTTGATATGCTGTACGGCGTCCTTGATCCGCGCGTGCGCTAAAGACAAAAGGGAGTCACTACTCATGAGTACATCACCTTCGCCCCTCTATCCCGCGCCAGAAGAACCATTGGAGCATGACAATACGTTGCAGCAACAGACACCGGTAGAACCAATCGTCGCGTCCACCGTTACGCCGGAGGTACCGAGTGCTTCGGGCATGCGCGAACACTTGCGCGATCTGTGGCGCATGATTACGCTCAACCCAAAGGTCATGATTGGCCTGATTATCATTCTCTTCTTTTTATTAATGGCACTCTTTGGCCCTGTTGTCGTGCGCACGAATCCCAGCGCTTTCTCCAACGCCAGGATGCAGCCGCCCTCAGCCGCGCACTGGCTGGGAACTACCAATACCGGCCAGGATGTTTTCGCCCAGGTAGTCGATGGAGCGCGCGTCTCTGTCCTGTGGGGCTTCGCCACCGGGCTGGCCGCAACCTTGATCGCCTTGCTGGTCGGTCTGCTGGCCGGAACTGTCGGCGGCCTTGTCGATGAACTGCTCATGCTGCTCGCCAATATCTTTCTTGTTTTGCCCGGTATTGTGCTTGCCATCGTCATCGCCTCTTTTACCTCTAATACTCCCCTCAGAGGCCCGCTCGCTATCGCTATTGCGCTGGTCATTACCGGCTGGTCGTGGACGGCGCGTGTGCTGCGCGGGCAAACGCTGTCATTGAGCAAGCGCGACTTTGTGGAGGCCGCGCGTGCCAGCGGAGAGTCGCTCTGGCGCATCATCGTCTTTGAGATTTTGCCCAACGAAATCTCCATCGTGATCGCCGGTTTTGTCGGCACCGTTCTCTACGTTATTCTGGCCGACGCCGCGCTGGAATTCATCGGCGTGGGCGACCCCTCTATCATCAGTTGGGGCAATATGTTCTATTGGGCCGGCAACAATGACGCGCTACTGCTTGGTGCCTGGTGGTGGTTCGTGCCACCTGGCCTCTGCGTGGCGCTGATCGGCGTGGGATTGGCCCTGCTCAACTTCGGCATCGATGAAATTGCGAATCCGCGTCTACGGCGCGAAGCAAAGGTCAAACCTGTCAAGGGTACTCAACCTGGGCAGTCTGCTCAGCCTGCGCAGAGCAGGCAAATTGCACAGACGAAGAAGGGAGTGGCATAAATGGCGGTTGTTACCGGCACCGAAACGTTGCTTGAGGTGCGCAATATCAGCGTAGACTATCTGGCGGCGAACGGCACTGTCCATGCCGTCTCGGATGTCAGTTTTACCTTGCGGCGCGGCGAGGTTCTCGGCCTGGCGGGCGAGAGCGGCTGTGGCAAATCCACGCTGGCCTACGCCATCGCACGCCTGCTACGCCCCCCGGCCATGATTGTCGGTGGTGAGGCCATCTACTATCCGCATCAGCGCGAGAACGACGATGGGGAAGTACGGCTCGCCGACATGCAAAAAGGGCCAATCGATATCCTTAAGCTGACACCGGCTCAACTGCGTTCCTTTCGCTGGAGCGAGCTGTCCGTCGTCTTCCAGAGCGCCATGAATGCGCTCAATCCAGTGATGGACATCGGCACGCAGATCACAGATGTATTGCGCGCGCATCGCCCGACGATGGGCAAGGATTCGCGGGAGCGGCGCGCCATCGAACTGTTGCGCACAGTGGGCATCGCCCCGGATCGCCTGCACAGCTATCCACACGAACTCTCCGGCGGCATGCGGCAGCGCGCGATGATCGCTATTGCCCTGGCCCTCTCGCCGGAGATCATTATTATGGACGAGCCGACGACGGCGCTGGATGTTGTGGTGCAACGTGAAATCCTCTCGGAGATCCTGCGCCTGCGCGAGCGCTTTGGCTTCTCAGTCATCTTCATCACGCATGATCTCTCTCTGCTGCTCGAACTGGCCGATAGAGTACTGGTGATGTATGCCGGACGCATTGTAGAGATGGGGTCGCGCCGCGATATGTATCTGCACCCGCGCCATCCCTACAGCTACGGTCTGATTCACTCGTTCCCCTCGCTGCATGGGCCATTGCGCCGCATGAGCGGTATCCCCGGTTCGCCGCCTGATCTGCGCGCGGCCCCGGCAGGTTGTGCTTTTCACCCACGCTGCCCGATGGCCTTCGCGGCCTGCCGCCGCGTCTTCCCGGTTCTCCAGCCCGCGCTGGCCGAGAATCAGGAGCAACTCACCGCCTGCCATCTCTACAACGCGCAACTGCACCCGGCGGGTGCGCCAAAAACGGAAGATATCGCTGCCAGTTACGAGGCATTAGCAGCAGCTCAGGGGGTTACGAAGCTATGAATACGGTAGATTATACAGCAGAGGTAGCCAGGCGAGACGCAGGCATCCAACCGGTGCTTGAAGGGATACATCTGCATAAGGAGTTTCCGGTGCGCGGCGGTCTCTTTGGGCCTCAACGCACCGTCAAGGCGGTCGATGATGCTACCATTGCCCTCTACCCCGGCAAGGCCACCGCACTGGTGGGCGAGAGCGGCAGTGGCAAAACGACCGTAGCGCGCATGATGGCGCGCACCTATGATCCTACATCCGGCACATTACGTTTTCGTGGGGAGGCGGTCAAGCTGGAGCATGGGGCTGCTCTACGTGCATACCGCCGTCATGTGCAACTGGTCTTTCAGGACCCCTTCTCGTCCCTGAACCCGGTGCATAATGTTCGTTATCACCTCAGCCGTCCGTTGCGCATTCACGGTCATGCGCATACCAACGCTGAGGTGACGGAGCAGGTGCTGGCCTTGCTCAATCGCGTCAGCCTGAGTCCCGCCGAGCAGTTTATTCAGAAGTATCCTCATCAGCTTAGTGGTGGGCAGCGCCAGCGTGTGGCTATCGCGCGCGCCCTGGCGGCTCGCCCGGAGGTGTTGCTGGCCGACGAGCCGGTGTCGATGCTCGATGTGTCGATCCGCCTGGACATTCTCAACTTGATGCTGCGCCTGAAAGATGAGGAACGTCTGGCCTTGCTCTTTATCACGCACGACATCGCCAGTGCGCGCTACTTCGCTGAGGAGACGCTGGTGATGTATGCCGGTCAGATGGTCGAGGGCGGGCCGAGTGAGGCGGTCATTCAGCAGCCGAAGCATCCCTACACCCAGTTGCTGCTCTCGGCGGCTCCCGACCCCGACCGCATCACGGCAGATGGCAGTGGGCTGGCGCAGTTGCCCGCGCGCGGCGAGATTCCAAGCCTGATTAATCCACCCGGCGGGTGCCGTTTTCATCCACGCTGCCCCCACGCCATGCCAGTCTGCAAGGAGCGCTTCCCGCAGCGCACGCATCTGGGCGGCGGACATTGGACGCACTGCTTCCTGTACGGCGATGGCGACGGAGCCGGTGCCAACGGCGCTACCGCCGCAAAGGTGTGATCAATCACGCCCCGTCATACGAAACCCCGTAGGAACGTGATTGATCACGTTCCTATGGACTGACGGATACATTTCTTTCTTTTCTTGTTTGAATATCAATTATCGCTTGCAATGGGTAGATCATACCTTTTTTTGCCCGTTGCCTACGGTAAGGAGTGAATATGAGTATTTCTAATGATATACGCAGGGGCGTGATTGATCACACCCTGGACACCCAGACAGATATGGCGCTGGCAGCAGCTTTTCCCGCGCAGTTCTTATGGGGAGCGGCGACGGCCTCATATCAGATAGAGGGAGCCATCCACGAGGGCGGGCGTGGCATCTCCATCTGGGATACCTTCTCGGCAACACCCGGCAAGACCTTTCGTGGCGAGACAGGCGCTGTGGCTGCCGACCACTACCACCGGATGCCAGAGGACGTGGCATTAATGGCCCAACTCGGTCTGGGGGCCTATCGTTTCTCAATTGCCTGGCCACGCATCCAGCCCACCGGAACAGGTGCGGTCAATCAGCAAGGGCTGGATTTCTATGATCGCCTGGTAGATGCTCTGCTCACTTATGGCATTCAGCCTTTCGTCACCCTCTATCACTGGGATCTGCCCCAGGCATTACAGGATCAGGGCGGCTGGGAGAATCGTGATACCGCGCAGGCTTTCGCCGACTACGCTGAGATCGTGGCGCAACGTCTGGGCGACCGCGTGGCCGGATGGATCACCCATAATGAACCCTGGTGCGCTGCCTTCCTGGGCTACGGCATCGGCGTCCATGCCCCCGGCTTGAAAAACAGGCAGGCCGCCATCCAGGTGGGCCATCACCTGCTGCTCTCGCACGGACTGACCGTGCCACGTCTGCGCGCCGCTAGCAAGCCCGGCACCCCGGTCGGCATTACGCTCAACTTTAACCCGCTCTACCCGGCGGATGACCGCCCTGAAACGCAGCATGACCTGGAGGTTGCCGACGCGTTCTCCAATCGCTGGTTCCTCGATCCACTCTATCGAGGCAGCTATCCCGATCTCCTCTTTACCGGTATGCAACTCAATCCACCGGAGATGCAAGAGGGCGATATGGCGATTATCGGTACACCGATTGATTTCCTGGGCGTCAACAACTATTCTCGCACCGTCATTCGCGGGCGTGATGCCTCGGCACCACTCGACTCCAGCAATATCGTCGCGCCGGTGCCCGGTGCTTGTTATACCGAGATGGGCTGGGAGATCTATCCACAGGGACTCACCGATCTGCTGGTGCGTCTGCACCGCGAATACGCCGTGCCTGCGCTCTACGTTACGGAAAACGGTGCCGCTTTCGCCGATCACTGGGACGGTCAGGAAGAGATCGTGCGCGATCCTCGCCGTGTCTCGTACCTGCGAGAGCATATCCAGGCCATAGCCAGCGCATTGGAGCAGGGTGCGCCCTTGAAAGGCTATTTTGTCTGGTCGCTGATCGACAATTTTGAGTGGGCGGAAGGTTATAGCAAGCGCTTCGGCATCGTCTATATCGACTACGCCAGCCAGCGCCGCGTTCTCAAAGCCAGCGGCAAATGGTACGCAGACTTCATCGCCGCCTATAAACAGGCTCATCAAGTATAACATATAAAAACGACAATAGAAACATAGCATAATCGAAGTATGTTATGTTTTTATTGTCGCCTTTATGTATTACGCTTGAGGAGAGCTATACCACTTGTAGAGTTCCTGGGCGGCGGCATGGCCGTTAGGAGCGTAGGGCGGCTGCGACCAGGCCCAGAAAAAGATACCTTCCAGCACGGTATCCGTGAGGGCGTATTGCAGCGCCGCGCCGTAGGCTGCCGCCTGCTCTTGCTCATCGGGCACGGCGTTTGTTCCGCTTGCCTGTAACTGCCAGGGCTGATAGAGCGCGTCTCTGCTGTCCCGATAGCCGATATTGGAGATCAATACGGGCTTATGCAGCGTTTGCGCCAGGGCATCCAGGGGCTGTCCGATCTTCGCGCTCCATAGCGGAGCGATATCCTTTGGCGGCACACGTTGCGCCTTGTCGGTCAGAGGGATGTAAACGGAGACGCCAATAGCTGTTAAACTGGCATCGTGCATCCAGGAAGGCAAGTTAGAGGTCATGCTTGTCCAGTTCATGTCATAGGTGAGCATACCTGGAAAAATGGCATGGATGCGCGCAATCAACTGTTCCCACTGCACCTTCCAGTGTTGCTCCAGGCCCGCGAATTCTGTGCCGATTGCCAGTTCATCCGCCCCTGCCTGGGACGCCGCTGCGACGTATGGTTGATAGGTATGCCAGTAGCTATCGAACCACTGCTGCGCTTGCTGCTGCCGGGCAAACTGGATGGTACCCGCCCACGATTGCGAGCCGTTGATCGTGAGCAGTGGCTGCACAAAAATATGGTAGCCACTGGCCCGCGCCAGTTGAATACCGGCAGCCACCGCCGTCGGCGAGGGCGTCAGTGGTGAAGTCTGCACGCTGGTTGCTGAGGGGGAGTCCTGCTCAAAGGGAATCGTCAGCGCGATCCAGCGCGCCGCTATTTGAGGTGCGATCTCGTTCAGGCCCGTTTGCCAGTCGGTATCCTGTGGGCCATAGGCCGTTGCCCCCCACTGCGGGAAGATGATCCCGGTTTGAAAGGTCGGACGGGCCTGTACAGGCGGCTGGCGATTCGTCCCGACCACAATCGTCGGTTGTACGACAAGCGCGGGATGCCCCGCCCTCTCCAGAGTAAGCGTAGGAGCCGGTTGCCAGGGCCACCGTGCGCCCATGAACCAGCCCTGAAAGGCGAGCAAACCAATAATCAGCAGAGCGATGCCAAAATTTTTAAGTTTTGCCATAAACCGTTTATCCTCATTATGCGTTTAAGCGCCGCCGGATGGCCGGACGAGATGCAAAGTACGATGCAGGGCGGGAGGAAGGATACGAGATCGGGTACCTGCGAGGGATACCTTTCCCTCTCGTGGAGGAATGCATCCGGCTCTCGCGCAGACGGCGTAATTCTTTAAAGCGTCGTAACCGCTGCTCCTGCACCGGTAGCACAATTTCATCATCCTTATCTGTTGAGGCATGATGTCCCCGCGTGGCCAGCAGGGTTTTGGGGGTGGGTTGCCAGAGGGCAAGCCGTTTGCCGCGTATCCATTGCCCTATGGCCCAGCATGTCGCAACACTTTCCATGATGCCCGCGAGCGGAGCCAGCGCAAGTACACGCAGTATCTCCAGCACACGCTGATAGCGGGAGAGTTCGGCGTAGCTCACGTTGTACCACGCGCCGATAAAGAATGTATTGAGCCAGAGGATGCTGACAACGGCAAACCAGAGCAACAGGGGTGAGAGCGCCAGCGGCAAAGGGAGTACGAGCCGATT
>DAOTVZ010000090.1:0-40476 GCA_034436045.1 Ktedonobacteraceae bacterium
CCCATTCTAGGAAGTCTGATCGCGCTGATCCCACTGCAACAGGCCGGTGAGATTGCCAGGGGGCTGCAAAATCCCGCTCTGCTCACCCATATCCTGCCTATCGCCTTCTATGTCATCGGCAATGGCATTACCAGCCTGTTCACCGCCGTGTGCGCCAGCCTGATGCGGATGCGCATTGTGCTGATTATCAGCGGGCTGGCGCAGGCGGTGCTGCTCGTGCTAGGTTTTGTGATACTTAAGTTAGGCTGGGGGATCGAGGGGCTGCTCTGGCTACTCGCGCTCACATCGCTAGTCACGTCGCTGGCCTTCGCCGTCTGGCTGGCTCCTTTCCTTTTCGCGCGGCACGCCAGCTATCATCAGCCGGTGCGTCCCGTCCTTAAGCTGGGCATCTCTGCGTGGCTTACGAATATCGTGACTGGTGCTTTTCTCAAACAGGTATCGATTATCTTGCTCAGCTACTTCGCCATCTCGCTGGTCGAGATTGGCTATTTCAATCTCTCGTTTCAACTTGCGGACTCGGCGAATCTTCTGCTGGTAGCAGGTTTTGCCGGTGTCGGCGGCTCCGCCCTGGCAGCATCGTTCATCGGCCAGAACTACGAGCGGCTGGCACGCTCCTGGCAGGTTCTCATCAAGGTCGAAACCTTACTGGCCGCGCCGATCCTGGTCTTCTGCCTGTTCAACGCCTCAAACATCACACATGCGCTCTACGGCGCAAAATATGATCCCGTCGGGCCATTGCTGGCGATTTTCCTGTTCTTCAATATGCTTGTGCGCGTCCTCGGTACGACCATCCATCAATCTACCCTGTACGTGGTGGGCAAGCCACGCCTCGTCGTCCTGAGTCAGTGGGTTGGGTTGATCGTCGTCATTGCCACCGGCATCCTGCTCATTCCCCACTTTGGGCCAGCAGGAGCGCTGATCGCCGACGGCATCGCGCGCGTCGTCACGGGCCTGCTGTTGCTGCTCTTCCTGTGGCACGACCTGCCACGCAAATATCCACTTGGCTTTACGTTACGGTTCCTGCTCGCGCTTACCCTGGCCGCGCTGCCCAGCATTCTCTGGCACCCCCAGAGCCGCGTGCTGCTCATCCTCTCCGGTTGCCTCTTTCTGCTGCTCTGCACCGCCTTGCTGTTGCTAATCAAACCGCTCACAGAGGAAGACCTGGAGATGCTGACCGGGGTACAACCGCGCCTGGTACCATATTTACGTTATTTCGTGCGCACTCGCCCTGCACTGAAGCCGCAGCGTTCGACAATAGGTCACTAAGACAATGGCAAGCAAACAGCAACAAAGCTTAGACCCCTGGCTGGTAGTCAACGCTTACGCCAGGGGCATTTTCCCAATGGCCGATGAAAACGACGGGAGTATCTATTGGTACGCCCCCGATCCGCGAGCTATTCTTGAACACGAGAATCTGCACGTTTCACGCTCATTACGTGCCACGATCCGTAAAGGTATCTATGAGATACGTATGGACACGGCCTTCGAGCAGGTTATGCGCGGCTGCGCCAACCGCTCCAGCACCTGGATTAACGAAGAGTTTATCAAAACCTATACCTATTTGCATAAGCAGGGCCTGGCCCATAGCGTAGAGGCATGGCGCGACGGCAAACTGGTGGGCGGACTGTACGGCGTCGCGCTCGGTGCCGCCTTTATGGGCGAAAGCATGTTCTCTTATGCCACCGATGCCTCGAAAGTCTGCCTGGTGGCGCTGGTTGCGCATCTTAAAACGCGCGGCTATGTGCTGCATGACACACAATTTTTGACACCCCATCTGGCGAGTCTGGGCGTGACCGAAATTCCCCGCCGTATCTATGAGCAACGTCTGCGGAACGCGCTAACGCGGCCCTGTCGCTGGTCAGATTAACGCGGCAAGATCATTGAGTCCTACTACGCTTCGGGGGCACCGGAGATACCGGGCAACTCGTCTATCTCTTCTTCCTCAACCTCTTCATACAGAGCAGCCTCACGCGCCTCGGCCAGCCTCTGTCTACGCTCATCGCTCAGACGCATCTGCTGCTCCATGTAGCCGAGCCACTTAAAGAACAGCGGCGTCATGACGATAAAATCCACCACACCGGGCAACAGCAGTAAAGCCCCGGCAGCAGATTGGTCGGTAGCTGCGGAAATCCCTAGCTGGGCTGGCACGTGATAGTATGGGTAAATCACGCCGCCGGTATAGACGTAGATGAAGGCCATAATGTCAATGGGCAGGCCATCGAAGAAGGTATACACGATCTGCGCCGGATACCCATAATGCTTCCACTCCTGCACCGAGCCAACCAGGGGCCACCAGTTGAAGAGCGAAACCAGGAAGATGCTGATTAGCTCCACATGATAGAGCAGTGGATTGAGCAAGGCGAGATGATAAAAGAGCGGCGAGTGCCAGAGTAAGAAGACAATATTAAAGAGCAGCGAGTCCAGTACTGGATGGGTGAGAATACGGCCCAGACCACGCGCGACGGGTGTATTTGTGAAAGGCTTCAGCAAGGCCTCGGAACAGCCAAATAGTATCAAGGGAGCGCAGAAGGTTGTTAGCACCACAATTTGAATCATATGGGCCAGAAACAACTGTGTGCGCGCAATGGTATCAATCGGCGTCAGCAGCATCAGGGCCATAAGCAGTACGCCACCAAAAAAGGCGATGATACGCACGGTCGTCACAGGAGTAGTCATACCATTCCGCTCTGCTACACGTTGCGCTCTGCGTATACCCAGTACATAGACTACACAAAGCAGAATTAAAAAGGTCAGCGAACCCGGACTCCAGGGCCAGACATTTGATAAACCAGATGGCATTGACATAGGACACTCCACAGATGTCTAAAGACGGGTCAAGCATTGTTATTTTTAGTCATGCTTAGTATAGGGCAGAAAAACCAGCGATGCAAATAACCGCACCCCATATTTGTTATAATGTTCCGTAGACAAGCATCGATACAGAGATAATGTAGCAGACAAACTAAGGAGCAGTCCCCATGCGTATTGTCATCGCCCCACAATCTCTCAAAGGGAGTCTGACCGCCGCAGAGGCCGGTCGCGCCATCGCTCGTGGCGTAAAAGCAGTTTATCCAGAGGCTGAGACGGTGATTGTACCGGTGGCCGACGGTGGAGAAGGCACTGTGCAGGCACTGGTTGACGCGACGGGCGGGCGCATCATCGAGCAGGTTGTCACAGGGCCGCTCAACGATCCCGTGAACGCTTTTTTTGGCATACTCGGCGACGGGCAGACAGCGGCTATTGAGATGGCGGCAGCAGCAGGATTGCCACTTGTGCCACCCTCGCTACGCGACCCGCGCATCACGACGACCTACGGCGTGGGCGAACTGATCCTCGCCGCTCTCAATCTCGGTTGTCGTCACTTTATCATCGGTATTGGCGGCAGCGCCACCAACGACGGTGGCGCAGGCATGGCGCAGGCGCTCGGTATCTCGCTCACGGATGTCAACGGCAAAGAGATCGCACGCGGCGGTGCAGCACTAGCTCACCTGACACATATCGATCTTAGCAAAATGGACCCACGGCTGCGCGAATGTACCTTCGAGGTGGCTTCGGATGTTACGAACCCCTTATGCGGCCCGCTCGGTGCCTCAGCAGTCTATGGCCCACAAAAGGGCGCTACACCTGAGACAGTAGCAGAACTCGATCAGGCACTCGACCACTATGCGCAGATTATCGAGCAAGACCTGCACCGTTCTGTGCGCGACATCGCGGGCGCAGGCGCAGCAGGTGGTCTGGGTGCTGGTCTGATCGCCTTTCTCAATGCCCAACTGCGTCCCGGCGCGCAGATCGTGTTAGAGGCTGTTCACCTGGAAGAGACGTTGCCTGGCAGTGACCTGGTGATTACCGGCGAGGGGCAGCTTGATATACAGACCGGCTACGGCAAAAGCGTTGGCGCGGTCGCCGCCCTGGCCAAAGGGTTTGACTTACCGGTACTTGCCATTGCCGGTGGTCTGGGGTTACACTATCGTAGTGTATACGAACTGGGCATCGACGCAGTAACCGTACTTCCTTCCGGCCCGCAAAGCCTGGAGTATGCTATTGCGCACGCTGATGAGCTTATGAGTGACGCCACCGAACGCGCGCTGCTCATGCTCAAACTAGGCATGAAATTGGCGGAAAAAAGCCACCCAAAAACACCCTCTTGATCGTCTTTACTACAGAAGGATGATAGTGATAAAGGTAAAGCGAAGAAGACAGATGACAATCTCCACATGTACAGAAACGTACTATACACAAACATCTGTTCGCAATGGTCGGAATTTTTGGACTGAAAAAGAAGTTGTATCTAGTACAAGGTTGTAATCCGTATAGGTATCAAGCAGACCTTAATAAAGGTTATGAGCTACTCTACATGGAGCCTGATATTCCCGCTATCGGGCCGCACTCAACCCTGTAGCTTTTTCTCATTACCGTTTTAAGAGGGAGTCAGTAAAATGGCCGAAAATTCATCTTATACAACCGGTGGGATGGACATGGAGCGTCTGCTGCAGATGGGGTTTACCGAAGAAGAAGCATTGCGTCTCATTCATATGCGCGATAACGTTTTTGCTCAGGGTGAGTATCGTGAACTCCTGGAAGAGAGTCGGCGTCTGGATTTCATTCGCTGGCTTGTTGATCACAATCGTCTCAGCCGATAACTACCGCTGACACCCACGCTGAAAATTCGTCTCGTGCAATTAATAAACCACTCTCTCTAATGCTTCAGTCAGCAGGAGATATTCACCCATCAACGCACAGCGACCGCAAAGCCCAGTACCTTATTGCTGATAAGCTTTGCGGTCGCCTTTCTTTTCGCATTGCGGTGGGCAGGTCTGAGAAACCCATAAGCCGAATTCTGTGCTGAGAGTACCTTACGATGCTCTCAGTGGCAATCATCTATCCAGGGTGTCAGTTACCTGACACCTCAAGCGACCAACCCGAAGGTTGACAGGCGAGCCACCTGCGAGCGGCCCAGGGGCCGCTCACCTTCTATTCGGTCTTGCTCCAGATGGGGTTTACCCGTCCAGCCAGTCACCTGGCCGCCGGTGAAGCTCTTACCTCACCATTTCACCCTTACCCGTCTACGCACAGCCTACCTTACGAAAGGTAGGCTGCATGGCGGGCGGTATGTTTCTGTGGCACTTTCCTTGAGGTCACCCTCACTGGCCATTAGCCAGCATCCTGCTCTGTGGAGTTCGGACTTTCCTCGGCGAAGTCAGACGAGGCAGAGCATCGTCAGCCTCGCCGCGATTGCCTGTTTTTCTCAGACCTGCCCATATAGGATAACATATTCCGTCAATATTTTCGTCCACAAGCGTTGCGCTTGACGCGAAAACACGCTACAATGTGCCAGGACAAAGGTTATGAATCGAGGAGTATAAGGATAAACTGGTATGTCTACTTCCAGGCAGATTCGCTTGACATCTCTGGCCAGTTGTGCCGGTTGAGCAGCGAAAATGGGGCCAGAGGCCCTGGCGCAGGTCGTGCGTCCACTCACCCAACATAACGTTCCGAGCGATCTGCTCGTGGGCCTGCATGCAGCCGACGATGCGGCGGTTTATCGTGTCAATGAGCAACAGGCCATTATTAGCACCGCCGATTTCTTCCCGCCGGTCGTTGACGACCCGTTTGCCTATGGAGCCATCGCCGCCGCCAATGCGCTGAGCGATATCTACGCAATGGGCGGTCAGGTACTAATGGCGATTAATCTTGTCGCCTGGCCCGATAACCTGGACTATACCATCCTCAGCGAAATTCTGCGCGGAGGAGCCGATATTGTGGCTCAGGCCGGGGGCGCTATCGCCGGCGGACATACTGTGACGGATCGAGAGCCGAAATATGGTCTCTCGGTGACAGGCATCGTCCACCCACAACATATTCTCACCAAGGGCGGGGCCAGAGAGGGCGATCTGCTCATCTTGAGCAAACCACTTGGCACCGGCCTGATTACTACTGCACACAAACGCGACAAGGTTGAGGCCAGCGACCTGGAGGCTGCGACACAGTCGATGATGCGCCTCAACAAAGAGGCCAGCGCGGCCCTGGTTCGGGCGGGAGATGCCGTTCATGCCGTCACCGATATCACCGGCTTTGGTCTGCTGGGACACGCCTGGGAGATGGCGATGCAAAGTCATGCCGGTATGCGCTTTAGCTACGATGCGCTGCCGCTCCTGCCCAACGCGCTGCATTATGCGGAACTAGGCTGTGTGCCAGGAGGTACGCATCGTAACGAAGAGTACTTCTCACCGCATGTGCATTTCGTAAAGCATCTCGACACTGCCGAGCGCGACATTCTGTGGGATCCGCAAACATCGGGCGGACTCTTCGCCGCCATTGACCCCACGCTCTGGCCACGCCTGGCCGCGCTGGCACCGGAGATCACCTTCTGGCATATTGGTGAGGTGACAGCTCGCACGCAGAACGCAGAGGATGTGCTGCTGGAGGTTCTTTGATGTATGTATGAAGCATTGGAGCAAACGTTAGGCATCCATTTTCAAAATCCTGAATTGCTACAGCTCGCACTGACCCATCGCTCCTACATCTACGAGAGCGCGGGCGAAGGTAAGACATCGAATGAACGACTCGAATTTCTCGGCGATTCGATTCTGGCTATGATTAGCGCGGATTTTCTCTACCGCACCTATCCACAACTGAGCGAGGGCGAGCTATCAGATGCCCGCGCCATGCTGGTACGCACGGAGACGCTGGCAGGTTTCGCACAGGAGATTCAGTTGGGAAATTTCCTGCTTATGGGCAAGGGTGAGCATGCCACCGGTGGTGGCCCCCGCGTGCAAGCCTCAGCCTTTGAGGCACTGCTGGCCGCCATCTATCTGGATCAGGGGCTGGAGACTGTCCGGCAGTTTCTCCTGCCACGCCTGCAACCTATTGCAGATCGCATCGTCAGCAAGCGCCTGTTTAAGGATAACAAATCACGCTTTCAGGAACTGGCACAGGCATACGACGGCATTACACCCTCGTATCGCCTGGTCAACCAGGAGGGGCCATCGCATAACCGCGAATTTACCATCGAGGTGATGCTCGGCAATCAGGTTGCTGGTCGTGGTCAGGGTCGCAACAAGCAAAGCGCCGAACAAGCCGCCGCACGAGCTGCGTTGATTGAACGCGGCTGGTTGGAAGAACTATAGAGTATTCCCTGAGAGAGCATTTAAGGGACGACGAAGTGCCATGCGATTAGAGCAAACACCACGCCCGCAGCAAGGGCTACATGTCAACGCGCGACTCGTCACGTCCAGCACCATTCTTCATCTCTCTTCTGATGAGTTTGAGCGCGCAGTTACGCAAGAGCAGATGGAGAATCCGTCTCTGGAGGTACAGGAACAGCGTATCTGCCTCTTCTGTGGCACTCCGCTTTATGGCGCGCGCTGCCCGGTCTGCGGGCACTTCGCGCAGCAGTATCCATCCTCTTTCGTTCACGATGACAGTGGCCCCTATTCCTATAGCAGCGCCGCGAGCATCAGTGCAGTATGGAATGACCACCAGCAGGTCTTCTACGACATCGATAACTACGGCTTCATGGACGCGGATGGCGATGATGATTTCGACCCGATGGCACGCATCGCCACTGATGAGACGCTGGCGGAAACGCTCTTGCAGCAGCTTGAAACTCTGATTACCCCTGCCGACGCGCCCATCGCCGAGCAACTGATCGGCAATCTCAACGAGCGTGGCTACCTGGACATCGAGCTGGAAGAGATTGCTCGCCAACTGGAGGTTCCCGTTGAACGGGTCGAATATGTGTTGCACCAGTTGCAGACGCTGGAGCCAGTAGGTATTGGTGCGCGCAACCTGCGCGAATGCCTGCTTATCCAACTGCACGCGCTCAGCGAACAGGAGACCCCGCATCCACTGGCGGCAATCTTAATTGATCAGTATCTCGACCGCCTGGGCCGCAACCAGTTTCAAGAGATCGCAAAGGCGCTCAAACAACCGGAGTCGGACATACGTCAGGCTTATCAGTATATCCGCAGCCGCCTGCATCCCTTTCCGGCTCAACTCTATCGACAAAACACCGCGCAACGCCTGGGAGGGGCAGCAACGTATGTGCGACCCGATGTGATTATCCGCAAGCATGAGAACGGCTTCGAGGTCGAACTGATCGAAGAAAGGCGCTATAGCTTCCATATCACCAGTCCCTATACTCCAGGGACGCAAGCACTATCACACACCCAACAGGATGACGTGCAAAACTATATGCGGCAGCACAATGAACGCGCACAGTTCTTCGTAGACTGCATTCAACGCCGCTGGCGTACACTCAGGCGCGTTACCGAATTTATCGTGGACTACCAGCGTGACTTTTTCGAGAAGGGTGTGCGCGCGCTACGTCCATTGACACGCGCCGAGGTCGCGGCTCGCCTGGGTCTGGACGAGGGCACTGTCAGCCGAGCTACGGCCAACAAGTACGCACTTTTGCCCAACGGACGGCTCATTCCACTCGCGGACTTCTTTGACGGCTCACTGGGCATCAAAGATATTCTGCGCGAATTGATTCAGTCCGAACATCCTAAACATCGCCTCAGCGACGACGAACTGGCGCGTCTGCTGAACGAACGCGGCATCCCAATGGCCCGCCGCACCGTCACCAAGTACCGCGAGGAGATGGGCATCGGCTCATCGCGGGAGCGTGGATAGCGTGGATAAGTTCGGTTCCGCGTAGATCGTTTTTTCGCGTTCGTAGATAACCATGCCAGGGCCAGCCCCTTTCATGTGACGCACATAACGCTGTAAGGTATAATCAACCGGTACACTGGTACTGCCACGCGCCTGGCTATAATACGCCGCCAGTTGGGCTGCCTGCTCAATCGTGCTATGCGGCACCTCGCGTCCGGCAGCCTTGATAATCACATGTGCGCCCGGCACCCCACGAGCATGCAGCCAGATATCATTGCCCGTCGCCTGATGGAACGTCACCTCTTCATTCTGTCGGCTGTTTTTGCCGATCAGCAGCGTGAAGCCGTCGCGGCTCTGCACGTGCAGGGGCACACCCCCGCCTGGAGGAGTCGGCTTGCCTTTTGTTAGCTTACCACCCTTGTTAGCTTTCGTCTTCTTTGTAGCTTTCTGCTCCTGCTTTGTTAGTTTACCTTTCATGTAGCCCACCGCCTGTACTTCAGCTTTGACCAGCGCCACCTCTTGCGGCGTCTCCGCCAGCATCAAGTCTGCCAGCAATTGCTCGACGGTAGCCAGTTCCGCCGCATTCTGCTCTATCTGTCCCGGCACCAGTTCCGCTGCACGGCGCAGTTTGTGATACTTGCTGAAGAGGCGATTAGCATTGCCAACAGCGTCAAAGCGCGGGTCAAGCGTCACGGAGACCATTTCACCCGGCTCACCATCCTGCTGCGCAAAGAAATTGTGCAAGACCACATTCGTCTGCCCTTGCTGTATCTCGTGTTGATGAGCCAGCAGCAATTCGGCCTGCAAACGGTACCGCGCCGCCTCTTCAACCAGCGCCATCTCCTGGCGGAGCAACTCCGCTTTGCGTTTACAGCGCTCAATCTGCGTCTGCAACACCTTACGGATTGGCGCACGCAAAGCTTCCAGGGCGTCGCGCCACTCGGCACGCTCGAAGTAGTCGTCCAGCAACATATTGACGGAGATTTCGTCGTGTACCTCTACGTCGGCCTGGGCCAGATATTGCTCCAACAGATAGACGGAGAAGGCAATAGGAAATCTCTGGGTACCATCGTCACTGCGACGCTCAACTAGCTGGGGATGCCAGCGATGTGAGTCATAGAGAGAAGCCAGGTCGCGCACATGCCAGGCGAGTTCTTGCCAGAGAGGGTCTTCTGCCGCGCCCGCGAGTTGTTGCGGCAAAGGCATTTCAGCATCCTCGGTGGTGCGATAGACTACCTCACGCGCCATCAGAGGACTGAAGCCAAGCAGGTGCCCGGTCAGTACCTGCCAGAGTCTGAGTGTCTCCTTAGCACGCTTTTTGCCCTTACCGGTTGCCACCTGCTCCATGCTCTGCACGCTGTCGTTGCTGGCGCAAATTGCCAGTTGGGCCGCTGTGATCGTCGTCGGCTCCAGCCGGGGCAGCGATTGTCCGGCAAAGGTGCGCTGCTGCGGCGGTGGCGGTACATAAGGTACACCCGCCGCAATCACGCGATAGCGATTTACGTCTGCACCGACCCGTTTGAGACTACCAAGAATCAGCCCCTGCTCATTACAGAAGATGATGTTACTGAGGCGGCCCATAATTTCTATAATCAGCCGAAAACGCACATGCTCTCCGCTCTCCTGATCGTGGTAGCCCGCGATTATCTCTATCACACGCTCCCAACGAGGCTGGGCGAACTCCTCAATACGCGCCCCTTCCAGATATTTGCGCAATAGCATCACAAAAGGGGGTGGCTCACTGGCGATTTTCGTGGGCCTGCGCGCAGTAATATGTGCACGCGCCATCTGTGGGTGGGCCGAGAGGTAGAGCCAGCGATTGCGTTCTACCCGCTCCGTTCGTTCCCTCTGCTCTCTCTGCGTGCCCTGCTCTTCGCGTGCCGGTACGTAACATTGCAGCGCGATAGCATGCTCGGTTGGTTGGATGATGGTATCGATACGCGCGCCGATCAATAGCCTGTGCCATTCATCGAGGACGGCTGCCAGCGTCATCGCGTCAACATACATAATAAACTTCCTCTCATTACCGCTAGCACATTGCTTACCCGCTCCCCCAAAATTATGTAACCATGTTGTACAATAAGGACAGATGATTATCGTCAACTGTCCCATTCACAGAAACAACCATATGGCTCACTGTATCATAGTACACTTCTGAGAAGGAACGGCCATATCGGTTGAGATTGAAAATCGCGTACAATCTCTTTTCGGTGAGTCAGGAACAGTATAGCAAATAATCGTCCGTGCGTACATCTTAGAATTTAGTATTCTCGATGCTGATTGGTGGATGATGAGGCAGGTATCATTTTCCATCATGTCGGCATCACAACAGGAAGAGGCACATGCAACTTGAGGCGGAGCTAATGGGAACCCTACAGGAATCCGTTCCCAAACCACCGGCGACACGAGGACTACTCTTCGTTCTCTCGGCTCCATCGGGTACCGGCAAAGACACGGTGATCCAGGAGATGAAGGCCCAGGGAATGGATTTCCACGTCGTTGCTTCTGTCACCACACGCGCCATGCGCCCAGGAGAGAGCGAAGGCAACCCTTACTATTTTGTGAGCCAGGAGCGTTTCGACGAGATGGTCGCGCGCGGCGAATTATTGGAGTATGCGCTGGTGCATGGCCACTGGTATGGGCAACCCATCCAGCCAATTCGTGAGAATTTGCAGGCGGGGCGCGACGTTCTGCTAAAAATCGATGTCCAGGGCGCGGAGACTGTGCGCCGGAAACTCCCTGGCGCAATCTACATCTTTCTCGTTCCCGGCTCCCTGGAAGAACTGGTAGAGCGTCTCACACATCGTCAAACGGAGACGGAGGAGCAACTCCAACGTCGTCTGGCCGACGCACGCTACGAACTGGCCCAGAAAGACCACTACGATTACGTGGTGGTCAACCGCCAGGGCCATCTGCAAGAGGCCGTTGAGGATCTGCGCGCCATCATACGTGCAGAGCATTGTAGAACCCATCCTCACTTCGTAACCCTGTAAAACATGTAATGGAGGATACACGTGCAAGAGGAACGTTTTGTGCCATCTGGTACCAAAGAGCGAAATCTGGCGATGGAGCTGGTTCGCGTTACCGAGGCCGCCGCCCTGAGCGCGGGGCGCTGGATGGGCAAAGGCAATAAAGAGATGGCCGACCAGGCCGCCGTTGACGCTATGCGTCAGGCGCTGGATGGTGTCGATATGAACGGCATTGTGGTGATAGGCGAGGGCGAGAAAGACGAAGCGCCGATGCTCTATATCGGTGAGCAGGTCGGCAATGGCTCACCGCCCGACGTTGACGTAGCAGTTGACCCGGTTGATGGAACACGCCTGCTCTCACTGGGTATCGGCGGGGCTTTGGCGGTGGTTGCCATTGCCGAGCGAGGCAGTATGTTTGCCGCCCCCCCCGGCGTCTTTTATATGGACAAGATCGCCGTTGGCCCGGCCTACAAAAATGTCATCGACATCAATGCGCCGGTCGCGGTGAACCTGGATCGCATTGCGCGCGTCCGCGATGCACACCTTGATGATCTGACCGTCGTTTTGCTGGACCGCCCGCGTCATCAGGAACTGATCCGTCAGATACGCGAGGTGGGCGCGCGTATTCGCCTGATTACCGATGGCGATGTCTCCGCCGCCATTCAAGCGGCGATGGAAGACTACACAGGCATCGATGTTCTCATGGGCGTTGGCGGCGCACCGGAAGCCGTACTGGCGGCGGCGGCCATCAAATGTATTGGCGGCGAAATGCAATGCAAAATCTGGCCACGTGATGAGCAAGAGCGCGAGAAACTTAAAGCCGATGGAATCGACCTGGACAAAGTCTACCATACCGACGACCTGGTTAAGGGGAACGACGTTTCGTTCGCAGCCACCGGCATTACTACAGGTGAACTGCTTGAAGGCGTACAATACTTCGGCTGGGGCGCACGCACCTCGTCGGTCATGATGCGTTCACGTTCCGGCACCATCCGTTACATTCATGCGCGGCACAAGTGGCACCGCAAATAGCAATTGCGCCCGCCACCAGGGGTTGCGTGTCGAGCGCGTGGATAGGCGCGAAGTCACAAAGCGTCAATCTGCGCGTTCAACACGATACTACAGTATGGGCACGATAAAGCGCGTCCTTACAAGTGGCGCAGCTTTTCGATGACGGCATCAGCAACCTGCGAGGTACCGACTGCCGTCGGGTCATCCGGGCGCGGTTTCAGATCGTAGGTGACATTTTTCCCTTCAGCGATAACCTGCATTAAGGCTCGCTCCAGGCGTGTCGCCGCCTCTCTTTCATTCAGGTAGCGCAGCATCAGCACGCCGGAGAACATCATTGCCATCGGATTGACCTTATTCTGGCGCGCGTATTTCGGAGCGCTACCATGCACCGGCTCAAAGACCGCATACTGGTTGCCAATATTCGCGCCTGGGGCAACGCCGAGGCCACCAATCAGGCCAGCCGAGAGATCAGAAATAATATCACCATAGAGATTGGGCAGCACCAGCACGTCATAGCACTCCGGTTTCTGCACCAATTGCATACACATATTATCAACGATACGATCTTCGTACTGAATATCGGGATATTCTTTTGCTACCTCGTTGGCCATCGCCAGGAACAGGCCATCCGAGAGTTTCATGATATTCGCCTTATGCACCGCCGTCACTTTACGGCGACGATTTGCGCGGGCATACTCGAACGCAAACTTCACAATGCGGCGGCTCGCGGCGGCTGAGATGTATTTAATGCTCATCGCCGAATCGGCATCCAGAGCATAACCCGTGAGACGCTTGACAGTCTCCAGAACCTCCTCATACTCCGGGGTGCCACGTTGAAACTCGATGCCGGCATATAAGTCCTCGGTGTTTTCGCGCACAATAATGAGATCAACGTTTTCGTAGCGCGAGCGCAGCCCTGGATAGGTTTTGGCCGGGCGAATATTAGCATACAGGTCAAGACGCTTGCGCAATGTGACATTCGCGCTGCGCTGGCCCTTGCCTGCCGGAGTAGTCACCGGGCCTTTCAGACCTACATGAGTACGTTTAATTGAATCAATAACATCTTCCGGCAGAACGGTACCATATTTCTCTAGCATTTCCGCTCCCGCCTGGCGTACATCCCAGTCAAAGGCTACGCCCGTTGCTTCCAGCACACGGCGCGTTGCTTCGGTGATTTCTGGCCCCGTCCCATCACCAGGTATGAGCGTTACGGCATGCGGCATGGAATCCTCCATCATCGCATAACTTCTTCCTCTCAGGAGAGATTAATTATGGTGCATTATATCACAACTTCTAACTATCTCTTTCTACTTACTGCACCGCTTTTGCTTTTCTACTGGCACGTCCGCTTGCGCTTTTTGTAGCCATCGGCGGACCCTCTGTGGCGCTAGAGGTGCCAGTAGACTTAGTGGTCTTCCTGGATCGTGCAGACCCGGCAGTTCCTTCCGCCTTCGCTGCGGCACTGGTACTCTGAGTTGCTCTGGTGGCGCGCTTGCGTGTAACATGTTCCTGACCATCGGCAGCATGTTTCGCCCCCGTGGCCACGAGTTGCGCGGGTTCTGGCTCTTCCTGGCGTGGTTTCTCCTCACCGGCATGTTGCACCAGAAACACCTCTTGATAGCAGACCGGCTCCTGCCCCGGCCTGGGAATAACCATCAGACCACCACAGTTGGGACAAAGCTCCGGTACGGGCTTCTCCCAGATGGCGAAGTTGCAGGTTGGATAATTGGCACAACCATAGAAGATGCGCTTCTTCTGCTTTGTTTTGCGCTCTACCAGATCGCCCCCACAGTTCGGACAAAGGGCACCTGTCTTGTTAAGCATCGAGCGACTATAGCGACACTCAGGGAAGCCTGAACAGGAGATAAAGCGTCCAAACCGCCCGGTGCGAATCACCAGCTTCCGGCCACACTCCGGGCACTGCTCCTCTAGCTCCTCCAGCGGCTTTTGCACCCGATCCATCTCGGACTCGGCCTTCTCCATCGTCGCCTTGAACTCATCGTAGAAAGTGCGCAGAAATTCGACCCAGGAACGGCGTCCCTCTTCCACATCATCGAGGCTACGCTCCATATCCGCTGTAAAGCCGACATCCACAATCTCCGGGAAGTGTTTCGTCATCACCTCGTTGATCGTCTCACCCAACCACGTGGGCACAAAACGGCGCTGCTCCTGATCGACATAGCCGCGTTCCTGAATGGTACTGATAATCGGCACATAGGTACTTGGACGCCCAATGCCCAATTCTTCCAGTTCTTTGATCAGACTGGCCTCGGTATAGCGGGGCGGCGGCTGTGTAAAATGCTGCTCCGGCTTCAACTCGTGCAAATCAAGCACCTCGTTGACCTGCATCACTGGTAGCATCTTCTCATCCTCCTCACGTGGCCACACGGCATAAAAACCGGGGAATTTGAGATTGGAGCCGGTGGCGCGGAAGACATATTGCTTCGCCCCAATATCGACACGCACTGTATCGAAGACTGCTGGAGCCATGAAACAGGCAACGAAGCGCCGCCAGATCAGGTTATACAACTTGAACTGATCCGATGTCAGGTACGGCCTGACCACTTGCGGCGTCAACGCAACATCGGTTGGACGAATCGCCTCGTGAGCATCCTGAGTGGTGGCTTTTGCTTTGCCAATTCGTCCGGGGCCAACATATTGCGGCCCAAACTCCTGCCCGATATACGCTTTGACGCTGGCCTGTGCCTCCTCAGAGATACGGGTAGAGTCGGTACGCATATATGTGATGAGACCCTGATGCCCACGCTCACCCAGTTCGATGCCCTCGTAGAGCTGTTGCGCCAGGCTCATTGTCTTCTTCGGCTTGAAGTACAGCCTGACCGAAGCATCCTGCTGCATCGTGCTGGTCGTATAGGGAAGATAAGGCTGGCGACGCTGCTCACGCTCCTCATACTTTAACACGCTGTATGTCGCGCCCTGCAAATCGGCCAGAATGGCGTCCGCCTCTTCCTTTGAAGAGATTTTTATACGCCCTTTCTCCTTTTGGGCGGGCTTTGCACCGTTCGCCGTCGTGCTATCCTGTTCGCCGTTCTCTCCGCCCTCTTCATTCTCAAGACTCTCGACTTCATCACCATTAGTACCGTTGCTATCCTTGAGTCGTGTAATGAGCTGAGCTTCAAAACGTTGCGCTTGCTGGTGTTTGCTGAGCAGCGCAGTGATGCTCCAGTATTCTTCAGGAGTGAAGGCACGAATCTCGGCCTCGCGGTCACAGATCAGGCGCAGAGCGACCGACTGCACGCGCCCCGCGCTGGTGCCGGACTGAATACGCCGCCAGAGCAGAGGACTGATTTTATAGCCAACCAGGCGATCCAGCACACGACGCGCCTGCTGCGCATTAAACAGGTCTTCATTGATCTCACGCGGTTTTTTGATCGCCTCCTGAACAGCTTTTTTTGTGATCTCATGGAAGACGGCACGATGCGGATTTTGTAGATCAAGCACATGCTTGAGCGACCACGCGATAAATTCACCCTCACGATCAGGGTCGGGAGCCAGGAAGACCTCATCGGCTCGTTTTGAGGCGGCTCGCAATTCATCAATTAATTTATCTTTCTTCTCAATAATCTCATATTGCGGCGTGAAGTTCTTGCGCGTGCTAACACCCAGACCTCGCTTGGGAAGGTCCATAATATGCCCCATAGAAGCGCGTACTTCAAAATCGCGTCCTAGAAATTTCTCTATGGTCTTCGCTTTCGCGGGTGACTCTACAATTACTAGTTTCTTCGCCATTGACCTTTCCCCAACCTTTAGTACTCCGAGACATCTCTATACCTGAGTCCTCTACCTTAAAAGATAGAATAGCATATGCCGACAAGTTGCGCTGCTACCTCAGTTATACTACTTCTGGAAACGGCAAGCACATCGGAAATATTTCCCATGCAGGATACTAAGAATATCACAGTTTTGCAACTCCTTCATCATTGCCATACTTGACCCCGCTTGCGACTGCATGCTATGCTTCATTCAACACCAAAAAGTAGATTGATGCGCCAGCTTGAATTGGAGGAATGCCTTGCGCAAACAGAAATCGTTTCCGTTCCTTACCCAGGAATCTCGTGTCGAACAGCAAGATGGCGTTGTTGCCCCTCCCTCTTCTGCTCCACCTGTAACGGTTCAACAGCAGGCGAACTCCAAGCCAAAGAGACAGAAGTCTAACGCATTGCGTGCCGGTCTGGCGATTGTCAGCGGCAGGGCCGCCGGTGCGCTGAGCCGCCGTTTGCACCTGGGCGGAGGCACCAGCATCGTCGGCGCGGTTGCGCAACGTCTCTACCCCGACATCATTGAGCATCTCGCCTCTCAATTAGAATATGGTTGTGTTATCGTAACCGGCACCAACGGCAAAACCACGACGAGCGGTTTTGTGTCTGCCATTATCAACGATGCTGGTCTGCGCGTCTGGCGCAACCGCGAGGGGGCGAACCTGCTGCGCGGCGTTGCCAGTTCGCTCGTCATTCGCGCTCTGCCCAACGGGCACCTGCGCCGCTCCGGCCATGCCATTTCCGTCCTCGAAATTGACGAAGCCGTCTTGCCACAAATCGTACAGGTCATCACACCGCGCGTCATCGTTTTCACCAATCTGTTCCGTGACCAGCTTGATCGCTATGGTGAAGTGGATAGCGTGCTGGCCTATTGGAAACAGGCCATTGCTGCTCTGCCAGCAACTACCACTCTCATACTTAACGCGGATGATCCCGCCATCGCCGCGCTCGGCATACAGTACCCTGGGCCGATCATCTACTACGGCATCGACGACCTCTCGTTTGATCTCCTCTCACAGCAGCAAACACCGTCGCAGCACCAGGTCATGGACACCCGTACCTGCCCTATGTGTGGCGCAACCTACGAATATGAAATGCGCTTCTACAGCCACATGGGGCATTACAAGTGTCCTACCTGCGGACAGCGACGCCCGCAGCCGAATGTACGCGCCACCCAGATAGAAACATCAGGCTTTGATCGCCTGAGCATGTACATTACTACTCCAACTTACGGCGGCAAATTGATTGTTCCGTTGCCGGGCCTTTATAACATTTATAATGCGCTGGCCGCTGTGGCCACTGCACAGGCACTTTCCATCAGTTGGGAACCGGTTGTCTCCGGCATCGAGCAATTCAAACCTGCCTTTGGACGCGGCGAACGCATTCAGGTCGAAGGACGCACGCTGCGTTTGCTGCTGGCAAAAAATCCCACCGGCTTTAACGAAGTGTTACGCACGCTCTTCCAGGAGCAGCAGCCGCGTCACGTCTTCTTCATCCTCAACGACAATGCTGCCGATGGCCGCGACGTCTCGTGGATCTGGGATGTGGATTTTGAACGCGCCGCCGGTTTACTTAAAACCGTCGTGGTAGGAGGCACGCGCGCGCTCGACCTCTCTCTACGCCTCAAATATGCCGGTGTTCCGCTAGAAAACATCACTATCGTCCCCTCGACTCCGCTGCGCACAATTCGTTCGCCGAAGACCAACCGCATGCGTAAGACCCGCGCCAACAGGTCGGATAACGCGATTACAGCGCTGGCAACGACACCTGACGAGAACGAGTTGCATCGTCCATATGGCTATGGCCTGAAAAATGCCTTAAATGCCGCGCTACAGCAAACACCAACAGGTGAAACACTCTTTATCGTTCCTACGTATACAGGCTTGTTAGAAGTGCATCACGAACTAGAACAACGAGGTCTCGCTCCCCATTACTGGGAAGGAAGAGATGCATGACATATCACATTACACATCCCTTAACACTTACACTTGGACATCTCTATCCTGATCAACTCAATCTCTATGGTGATCGTGGCAATATTACAACGTTGCGCTGGCGCTGTCAGCAACGCGGCATCACCTTGCGTGTGGTGGGACTGGGGATAGGAGATGCACTGGCACCCGATGAATACGATATGCTATTTATTGGTGGTGGACAAGATAGAGAACAGGCCCCTGTTGCGCAAGATTTGTATGAAGTAAAAGGCATTGGCCTGTGGGCCGCGATTGAAGATGATATGCCCGTCCTGGCCGTCTGTGGTGGTTATCAACTGCTCGCGCACTATTACCGCCCGGCAGAGGGACCAGACATGCGTGGCCTGGGGGTTTTCGACGCCTGGACGATTCATAAGGGGCCACGTTCTCCACGTTGTATTGGTGATATCGCCATTAGCTGGAACGGTAGCACGCTGGTCGGCTTTGAAAATCATGGTGGGCGTACCTATCTCGGCAGCGCGAAACCATTGGGACGTGTTCTTAAAGGGTATGGTAACAATGCCGAAGATCATAGCGAGGGAGCCATTTATCGCAATGCCTATGGCACCTATATGCATGGTTCTCTTCTGCCCAAAAATCCGCATTTCGCCGACCACCTGATTCTCCTGGCGCTACAGCGTAAGTATGGTATAAAGGATAGTTCCATGCTCCAGAATGAAGACGGCAAGCTGAACGGCTCCACCCATCTTAGTGCCAAAGCTAATGGCAGCGCGCCCGCTCTCGCCACGCTTGACGAGACGACCGCGCTGCTGCCTCCGCTCAACGATACACTGGAATGGGAGGCCCATGCGGCCATTCTGGAACGTTTAGGATTATATAGGGAGGCAGCAATGACGCTGCAAACACGACGGCAATTGTGAAGTGTTCACCTTTGAGGACCTTGCCATGAACTTTGATCGATCAATGGCTCGTTGCTCTTTCTGTGGTCGTTACTCTTCAGAGGTTCGACGCATGATCGCCGGCCCTGGAGCAGCATATATCTGTGATGAGTGCCTGCAACTCTGCAACGAGATACTCAATGACCCGACGCCATTCTCCGAGAAAGCGTTGGAGCTGGCCTCGCGTCCTCCTGTGGTCGTGCCCGCCCCCCAACAAACGGAAGCGCGCCAGCGACAGCAGGGAACCAGAGAGGGAACACGGGAGCCGACGCGCACGGTGGTCGTGGAGTTGGAGCAGAAGCAGAATGGCACAACTATGCTTTTGCACCAGATTCAGTTTTACCAGACCTACTTCGAGCTACACTTTCTCTGGATTCGCCCGCCGATTCCCTCCGGCTTCCCCTTTGTTCCCCGACTTATCTTCTTCTTGAAGGATAATGTCGGCACTCAATGGCCCGGAGATCGTGGTGGACTCCTGCTGGCACGTCCAGAACTCGCGCATGATCCCAATCATTCGGTCTATCAGGGGAACGCGCGCTTCCAGCCGCTACCGCCGCCAGAAGCGCACCAGTTGACGATTCGCATCGCGGATCCACTGGGCCAGTTCGAGGAACCCTCCCCTCGTCCCTGGCATTTTGAAGTCTCTATCTGAATATCTGTCGAGGCATCGCGGCAGGAAAATTTATCGTAACGCCTGCAAGGGGCGTTATAATAAATTTTCCTGCTGCGACATCTCGTTGCTTCTGCCACTTTTCCTCACCGCGTCACGCAACCATGACAAGCCAATGTTACTACCATACAACCTTTGTTCGCACAAAAAATGTTCGTCTCTCTACGTTGTATGAACAATATGTTATACAATGTTCGCCCCATTTATCACAAATGTCCATAAAATGAAAAAATTTTCATTTTTTCAGGCTCTCCGTTCAGAAAAAATTCATTCAGATGTGGTATTCTTATGGCAGTGCTTAGTCTTTCTCCTAATTCGACGGCCCTATATGTCCGGCCTCAGGCAACGTGAAGCTCTTTGGCCCGGTGGCATCTGCGAGCAAGGAGACTGAGGCGGCAGAGGTCTTGCCTGTTGCTTCTCCCCTTCAGGGGCAACTTTCTCCTTTCGTCACAAGAGACAAAAGGAAATGTGGAGAGTGTTCATGACAAAGTTACCAAATGATCAGCACATCACTTATCAATTGCAATACAGAAAATGTGGTAAGGCTTCATGCAGTACATGTCGAAATGGCAAGGGACATGGGCCATACTGGTATGCCTACTGGCGCGAAGACTCACGACTGCGCTCAGGCTATATCGGTAAAGTGCTTCCGCAGCTACCTGATGCTCCCATTGCTCCATCAGTAGCAGAAATCACCTCTTCAACCGAGAATTTCGTTGCCGACTCCCTGACCTCTAATGCAGTCCCAGCTTAATCATCTCGTTTATTTTTCTTATCTTCTAACCGTCACAGATCAACCCGGCGGATGTGATAAGATATTACAATAGTCTTATCACATCCTATTTTAGCCCGGAGTCCAATATGAAGTGCCCGTTCTGTGGAGGGACCGAATCGCGCGTGAAAGATTCGCGCGACATAGGAGATGCTATTCATCGTAGACGAGAGTGTGAGCAGTGTAAGGGACGTTTCAGCACGTATGAGCGCGTTGAAAAATTTCATCTCATGGTCATCAAGCGTGACCAGAGACGCGAGGCGTTTGATCGGCAAAAGCTTTATATCGGCATCCGCAAAGCGTGCGAGAAGCGTCCTTTGTCGGCAGAAGACATCGAAAACATGGTTGAGGAGATTGAGCAGACGCTCTATCGCCTGGGACGGCAGGAGGTCCCAAGCAACATCATCGGTGAGCAGGTGATGGAACACTTACGCAAGCTGGATCAGATCGCCTATATCCGTTTTGCCAGCGTCTACCGCTCCTTCGGCGATGTTGAAACCATGTTTGAGGAAATTCAAAAGCTGCTGCACCGCGAGAAGACCAGCGAAAACATTCCATCTGAAAATTGAAGATGGAGCAGATGATGGACAAGAACAAATACCGCGCGATTTATCTCTCACACCTATATATATAAAGTCCTATGCGCTCTCGTAAAGACGAGATTATGAATTTTCACCATCGACATCGGCAAATCTCGTCGGGGCGTGATCAATCACGCCTTGCTCACCTGTCGAGCCGCGCTCAGGGCGTCATAAATGACGCCCCTACGGCATGGTGCCATTCCGGTTTCGGTTGAAAAAATTCATTATCCTGTTCCTACAAGCGTTAATTGTGTGGATGCAGTTCGGCTTTGCGCAGGCGGCGGCTGAGTACCGCGAGCAGTTTGAGCGCAATATCAGGGTGTTCTTGCAAAGTCGTGCGAAACTCCCACACGGGCAACAACAATGCCGTCACGTCATCTACGGCAATCACCGATGCCGAGCGCGGTAGATCGTCCAGCAAGGCCATTTCGCCGAACACCTCACCAGGGCCAGCCGTAGCCAGTTCTACTTCAGCGCAATCAGGGTCTACTGCTTGCATGATCTTTACGGTGCCGCTTTTGATCACATAGAGTCCCGTCCCCGTATCATTTTGGGAGAAGAGCGTGGTTCCGGCTGGATAGGTGCGTTCCTGACAACTTCTGGCCAGCATCTGGAGTTCTTTTTTGTTCAGCGTAGAGAAGAGGTCTACGCGAGCCAGTGCATCTTCGTACAAAATACCCTCCTTAAACGAATAATGACAGATTAGCAGTAATAGGACGGGCAGATTCCATAATATATGGAGTGATACCCCTTGTAGGTATCGTGCCACCATATCATTGCATGGCTGGCCTATTGTACCATACTTACCTGAACAATGGCAGCCTTTTTTTGACTTTCTGACAGTTTCCGCACTACAATGGACAGAGAAATATAATCTACTATGCTTATGCTTCCAGGATGGGTTTAAGGGGTAGTCAAATATGACAACACAGGGAAATGAGAGCAAAGAACAGGAGCGGCAGCGCGCGGAAAAGCGGTTTCAGGACGGTATCACCGCCTTCAACGACGGCAAATTAGATAAGGCCATCGAGGCTTTCAACGACGCTGAGATACACTTCCGCCTCGCGGGCGACTTCAAGCGGGCCGGTGATTGCCGTATGCTGCTCGGCGATGTGCAGCGTGACAATCGCGCTCTGGAACAGGCCATCATCAGCTATCAACGCGCGCGTAAACACTATAAAGAGGCGCAGCGTCCGCTCAACGAGGCCAACAGCCTGCTCGCCATCGGCCATATTGAACGTCAAGTTGGGCACCTGGATAATGCACAGGACGCCTACCAACAGGCAGAGCATTTATATCGCGTCCACCACTCTGCTCAGGGCCTGGGCAATTGCGAACTTGCACAGGGCCATCTCGAATTGCAACGCGGCAATCTGGCCTATGCCACCGATCACTACGAGGCCGCCATTCGCTCTTACCATGAGGCCAACGATAGTACCAATGAGGCAGACGCCAGTCGCAGCCTCGCAGACGTGCAACGTCTCGCCGGTCAGTTTAGCGAAGCTATTACAGCCTATCAGCATGCCTTAGAGGTCTATCGAGCCAGTCACGATAATTTTGGCGTCATCGACGCGCTGGTCGGCCTGGGACATATCTATCTCGACCAGGAACGGTTGGAAGAGGCCGGTAACACTTTCGCAGAGGCCCTCGATTCGGCACGCAGGCTCGAATATGAGTTGGGGATGGCCGACAGCAACCTGGGACTGGCCGAGGTGAGTTTCATGAGCGCGCGCGTCGATCAGGCCTTGCAGACTGCGCAGGCCGCCGCACAGATTTACAATGACCAGCATAACACGCTGGGCAGCGCGAACGCAAGCCGCCTGCTGGGCGAGATTAGCCTGCGGCGCGGCCAACTCGGCTACGCCAACTCGCAGATGGAACGCGCACAGCGAGCCTATAAGGCTATTCCATTTCAGATCGGTGAAGCGGAGACGACCGTCGCCCTGGGTGAGATTCAGTATCGTCGTGGCTTCCTTGAGCGCGCGTTTCGCTCGTTCCAGCAGGGACGTCGTGTCGCGCATAGCCTGCATAATATCACCGCAGAATGCCGTGCCTTGCTTGGTCAGGGTGACATATACCGGCAACAGGGACAGATCGCGCAGGCGAAAAACAGCTACGTTGAGGCATGGGAACTGATTACAGCTCAGAATATAGTCAACCGCGCGCGCTGGCTCATTCATATTGCCACTCGACTGGCAAGCTTCGCCATCGAAACCGGCAACATGAAAGAGGCGGCAGACGAACTGGCGCGGGCTAGCGAAGCCATCAAACAGAACGAGCTTGCCGTGCAACAAACAGCCCAGATCGCGCTCGTTCAGGGCCAGTGGTTCCTGACACAAGGCGACTTCGCACAGGCCGAAGCGCGTTTCAGCGAGGCTCACAATCAGGCCGAAGCCTATCAGCAGCCGCGTGAGGCAGCCGAAGCCATCCTCGGCCTGGCACAAACACGTCTGGCCCGCGAGGAACTTGATGCCGCTTTGAACACCTTTACTGAGGCGGCACGCCAGTTCCAGTTGATTGAGAGCGTTGACGGCGATGGTGATGCAACGCTCGGCATCGCCCAGGTCAACCTCGGTCAGCAGAACTGGGACGTCGCCATTGAGCAGAGCGACGCGGCCTTGCTGCGCTATCGTCAGGCCAATGATCTCGCCGGACAGGCCCGCGCGTTGCTGACGAAGGGGTTGGCCCATCGTGGCAAAGATGAACTGGACGTGGCCATCACCCAGTTGGAAGAGGCTCTGCATCTCTTTCACCAGTTACGTCAGCCGCTCGGTGTTGCCGATACACGAACCGCGCGCGGCGGTATCTACCTGTTGCGTGGCGACCTGGAGCGCGCACATGACGAACAGAGCAAAGCTATAGCCCAGGTAGAACACGTCTTGCAAACGCTGAGTACGCCTCAGCAGTGGGGAATGTTCTTGCGCCAGTACGCCGAACTTTATGCTGAAGCCGCTATTACCCAGCTCAAACGCAATATGGATGAACAGGCGCATACGCTGTTACAGAATTTCGCGCGCATTGCCGGTAGCGAGGCCCTGCAACGCCCTATCAAAACATATGAGCAGGCACTGCCGATCAGTGGCGACGACCTGCCGGAAGAAGAACTACAGGCCAATCGGGATTTTATCAAAAGGCTTGAACAGACCCTGAAAGGATTGTAATCACAGGCACTCTCATGAGACAATAGAGCAGATACCAGGAGAGATGACCTCACCGCCATCGCCGGTGAGATGACAGATATAGGGGTCAATGACATAAAGGCGCTTCAGAAGGCCGGGCAACGTGCCATGACCCCACTAACAGAGAGGGTTCTTCGCCATGTCTTTACATTTTTTACGTGGTAATCCGCAGGCACCTAAGGGACATGCCATCCTCGTTGCACGCAGTTCAGGCGACCCACGCACGGTCTACTGCACGTATTGCATCGTCCCGCCAATCCCGATGTCGCTCGCGAAGTATCTCCCTCCTCTGCTCGCGGCGCAGCTTCCGGTAGAGGAGCTACGCGATGCTGCAAGCGTCTCAGGGATGCCCATTCCTCCCATGCTCGAGGAGGGTTTTAATCTGGAGTACCTGCAAATGCTGGCCGAGCGACGCGACGATGACCTGTGTGACCTGGGCACAATCAACGCCAGCGATGAGGGATCACGCCTCCAACTGGCCGCGATGAGCAGCAACGAATATGGACAACTATACGCAACCTACATGGCCTCTGTGCGCCAGTCGCCCGTGTCGCCGCCAGAAACACTACAAGAACCAGTGCCGCTCGACGACCTGGACGCCGAGGAAATACTGCTCCAGACGATGCCGGACAGCCAGAAACTGGCCGAACTGGGTAAGCTGGTAGGGACGGCGCGCTATGCCATCGAGGGTCATGACCATGCTTTACTGCGCGAAACGCAGGAGCATATGCAACGCATCGTGCGTAATCTGGCCGAGAAATATCGCGGCAAGGAACTCATCGCCGCCGCTCTCAAACCGGGTGAGCAGGGCGCTAAGCTCAGCGAACTCTATCTGAGCCGCGCTTATAAGCTACTCAATGAAGAATATGCAGACATTCCCGGCATTGAGCGAGCTATCCGCGATTTACAGCAGCAATAGCATGATGTCCCTGACCTGATAGCTGGGAGCCGATACCCACAGGGAACATCATTACAGATCTCATGTTCTTACGAATTCTTCTGATTTTGTTTTGTTGAGGAGTGTTTATTATGGCTGGAGTTGAAATGAAGGTTGACCTCACTCCTGCGGTCAACGCCGCGCTGTCCGGTGATAATCAACGGATTGTCGCCGCAGCACAGGATATTTTAAAGCAAGGAGAACACGCCGATGTACTGATCGGGCGGCTTGGCGTGCTTGCCTCACATGGCGACAAAGACGGTCATCCCACCATTACCCTGGGGGCAACCGCTATGCTGAGCCGCCTTCTTCATACTATCCCACAGCCGCTAGAGGGCGAAGTGCTGCCGCACGAGCGCGCGCTGCCACTCTTCGTCTACGCCCTGCTGGCCTCGGCAGATGCCCTTCGTGCCGGTCAGAACGTCACGATTACCTCGCCCAAACCGATCTTCCCCAGCGACCTCGGCGAGACACAGACGGTCGGCGAAGCTATGCACAAAGCCATCTACGGTAATGATCCTGAGACCACCGAGCGATTGCTGCTCGGCCTGTACGGCACAGGTGCCGATTATCGTACCTTGCAGGTACGCGCCTATGATGGCATCGCCGCAACATTCCAGAACAGTGGGCACCCGTTGATGTTCGCTGTGCGCGGCTTCCAGGTACTCGATGCAGTCGAATGGGGCACCGCTGTGCCGGACATCTTACACTGGCTCGCACCTCACCTGCCGCTTGTTCCCAATAACGATGAGCCTGCCTGGATACCAGACTTGCGCGAATACGTTAACAATCCCGCTAATAGCGTGGCTGGCATCCGCACACGCCTCTCCATCCCCAAAGATGGCAATGCTCTCCCACTGCGCAATCTGGTGCTCAGCGATTCCGATACCACGAAGGTCTGCCAGGGGGTATACGATGCCTTGATGAAGGGTGAAGCTTCACCGCGCGCCGTCAGTTCCGTAATCGCACTGGCCGCTGCTGACATCCTGATGAAGATTAACGACGATAGCCGTGATCTCTTCATCAAGACGGCTCACGGCCTGCTGTTTGCCGCAGCCGCACGCCAGGTTTTCCGTCAGGTGCAGGACGTTGAGGTACTGCCGCTCCTCTTCACCTCGGCAGCCTATGTAAACGCACTTTATAAAGCTGTAATCGCCGAACATGCACCTGTCACACCTACCGCTGCCAGAACCACCCAGGTACGTGGCGGTGGCTTGATCGCCCCGGCCATGCTGGAAACCCTGGCTATGCAGATCAACGCACAAGATTACGCCGACGCACTGGGCACCGCAACACGCTATATTAAACTGGGCTACGATGTGCGTGCGCTCTTCGCCACCATCGCAGTGGGTGCGGCTCAGAGCGATCCCACCAATGACAAGGGCCATAGCATGCAGATCGTTCAGGCCGCCAGCGAGGAATTTATGGCCTGGCCTATCCGCCTGCGTGAAACCAGCCCGGAACCATTCCTTGCTGCCGCCCTGCGCGCCGCTCTCTTCGGCACCCGCCACAATGTTTTAGAGGCATAAAATCGAGGACGAGAAGCCGTTCTCCTGATAGGGGGCGTGATGAATCACGCCCCTACGGAATGGGATGTTGGAGAATCTATGCAATGTCTTTCAAAATATCTTATTTAAAAGCGTTTATGACCCTACTTATCTGCTCACTCCCATTTCTACTTACTTCATGCAATCTCTTCAATGGCATCTTTCAACCTCAAACGCCGGTTAAGGCTCCTTTGAAGCAGCAAATCTATACCATCCCGGAAATCGGTATTTCTAATCTCGATACCCTCGATCCAGCCCTGGCGCACGACGCGGCTTCGATGAACGCAGTTCAGATGCTCTTCACAGGCCTGGTTTCCTATAACGATCAACTGCAACTGCAAGGGCAGCTTGCAGCTTCATGGAATGTCAGCACTGATGGCCTGACATGGACGTTCCACCTCAAGCCACATCTGAACTTCAGTGACGGCAACCCGCTCACCTCAACCGATGTCGCCTACAGTCTTGATCGCGCCTTGCAACCGACCACTCAATCCACGATAGCCCCACTCTATCTGAACGTCATCAAAGACGCTAACCAGCTTATTGGAGGCACCATTACGACGCTGATCGGCGATAGTATTACTACGCCTGACCCCAGCACGGTCGTTATCCAGACCAGCAAACCGGTGGCGTATTTTCCTGCTTTACTCACCTGCACATGCGCGGATGTGGTCGAAAAGAGCATGGTGAACACCTACGGCAAAACCTTTACCGACCATCTCTCACAGGGCGGCAGTTCCGGCCCCTTCCGCCTGGCTCGCTATGTCCCTGGCCACGAGATCGAATTTATTCCTAATCAGCACTATTATGATGCCAAACCTCAGCTACAACAGGTCTATTTCGTATTCTACGCTAAAGCCAGCGATGCCTTCCTCGCCTACCAGGCCAACAAAGTCGATATGACCGAAATACCACTCTCGGCGCTCGCCGCCGCCAGAAACCGCAGTGACTTTCACCAGGTACCACTGCAATGGATTAACTACTACACCATGAACTACCTGACCAAACCCTTTGACAATATTCACATTCGACAGGCCTTCGCGCTGGCTATCGATAAGCAGGCTATCGCCACGCAAATATGGCACGGCACCGCAATTCCCACCAATCATATTGTGCCGCAGGGCCTCCCTGGCTACAATCCCCATCTGACGGGGCCGGACAATACAAAGAGCTTGAGCGGCGATCCGGCGAAAGCACAGGCACTTTTCAAACAGGGATTACATGAAGAAGGCTACAGCAGCATCGCACAATTGCCGACTATCACGCTGACCTATGCGTCGGGCAACACAGAGTTCACACAGGAGGTCGCCGCGCTGGTGGCACGCTGGAAAAAGGTACTTGGTGTCACCGTTCAGACTAATCCCGTAGATTACAACACCCTGCTGGATAATGTGACGGCGGCTACGAATAATCCGCAAGGCATTCAGTTCTGGGGCCTGTCCTGGATCGGCGAATATCCCGACCCGCACAACTGGCTGACGCTCCAGTTCGACAAAGCCTCACCGAATAACAATATGAATTACGGCCAGAATCAAAGTACTGATGCAATCCAGCAACAGGCCGTGCAACAGCAATTAGAAAAAGCCGATGCTACCATGCAGCAGGCCACACGTCTTCAACTCTATCAACAGAGCGAGCAGCAACTGGTCAACGACGTGGCCTGGCTGCCAATGGAACAGATGACGAATACCTTCCTGCGCACCCCACTTATCGTCGGCATCGTCGATAACGGCCAGGGCACAATCCCTCCCGACGATTGGAGTAAGATTTACCGCGTGCTACCATAAGTTGCAAGAGAACTTGGAAGTCAGTTTAGTTAGTAAGGAACAGGTTCAGACAATGTTTAGCGACCCACATCGACCACACTATCACTTCTTGCCTCAGGCAAACTGGATGAATGACCCGAATGGCCTCATCCAATGGAAGGGGCAGTATCACCTCTTCTACCAGTACAATCCAGACGCCCCTATGCATGGAAACATTCACTGGGGCCACGCCGTCAGCACAGATCTGGTGCATTGGACGCATCTCCCTATCGCTCTGACCCCAACCCCTGGCAGAGCCGATGCCGACGGGTGCTGGTCAGGGTGCGCCGTTGATAATCATGGTACGCCAATCCTACTCTATACCGGCATACGTCCCCAGGTCGTCTGCCTGGCAACCAGTAGCGACGACCTGCTCACCTGGCAATACTACTCCGGCAATCCGGTCATTGCTGGCCCGCCGCCAGTACTACAAGAAGACATTCAGGGTGAGTTCCGCGACCCATTTGTCTGGAAAGAGGGTCACTACTGGTACATGCTCATAGGTACCAGAAGGGTGGGCAAAGGTGGCATGATCCTCCTCTATCGCTCACACGACCTGATAACCTGGGAGTATCGCCACCCCTTACTCGTTGCCGATGCCAGCAAGCTCCAGCCGACCTGGACGGGGGCCATGTGGGAATGTCCCAATCTGCTCACCTTTGGTGATCGACGTCTACTCTTTTTTTCGGGTCAAACAGCAGAGGGGCACCTACTATACCCGATCTACGTCATCGGTGCTTTCCAGGATGAACAATTTTCGGCTCGCACGCAGGCTATACTGGCGCATGGCGGCTCCTTTTATGCTCCCCAAGCCTTCTATGACGCCCAGGGACGTGCCATCATGTGGGGATGGCTACAAGAAGAACGCAGTCAGTCCCTCTGCCAGCAAGCCGGGTGGGCAGGAGTCATGTCGTTACCTATCATCCTATCTCTTTCCCCTGAAGACAGATTGAGTCTGGAACCGGCTTCCGAACTGGCAATCCTGCGTGAAAAACACTGGCACGACGGAAACTTTGTGTTGAGTAAAGCAAGCCAGCGCCCATACGCTGACAGCCAGGGCGATTGTCTCGAAATTCTGCTGACATGCGAGCCAGGGCAACATTGCACCTTCGGCCTCCGTTTGCGCTGCTCCCCCGATGGTCAGGAACAGACACGCATTGTGTATCAAGCGGCATCGCAACAACTATCTATTGAACGCGATCAATCAAGCATCAATTCAGATGTAGATCACGAAAATTGCTCCATCGCAGTAGAGCTTGCGTCAGGTAAGCCACTGACGTTACACATTTTTCTTGACCGCTCGGTGCTAGAGGTCTTTGTAAACAATCGTTACTATCTGGCAACTCGCATCTACCCCCAGCGCCCGGATAGTCTGGAACTGGATTTGTTTGCCCGTGCTGGCAGCGTTAAAATCAACTCGCTCGATATCTGGCGTCTGGAATCCATCTGGAACAACTGAAGCAGCACTGTCCGCAAGGGAACAGGAGCGCAAACAGGATAGGGCTGAGCATCAAACGGTGAGACGCGAAAGAATTTCTGCACATCTGAGTATTCCGTGCGGGTTCATGCTCAACTGGTCATTTGCCACGATGTTCCATGCGTTGAGTACAGATTGCGCCAGTCCCTAACCGCGTATGCGCGAGCTTGCCCCCAAATTGTACAAAGCCAAGCTAAGACCGTATGCAAAAAGTTAGTAAGAGCTACGTATAGACATGTGAGTCCTTTTGTTGGTAGTTTCGTCAGCAAAGTAGCTCGCTTGCCCTTATATTATATACTAGAGTGCAAGTGCCATCATTAAACAGGTTCAAAATCATCGCCATACGAAGCATCAAGAATAGAAGTGAGCGTATGACAATCAACTCGCGTGACTCAGACGAACTAAACAAATCAGAAGACTCTCTCCGGCGACTAGTCGCTGAACTGGATCGAGAGATTGCGGAGAATCCTACTAATGTAGTTGCCTATGAGCGGCGGGGAAACGTCTATTTGCAGCTTCAGGAGTATCAGCGAGCAATCTCTAACTATAACCGTGCCCTGGAACTGGATTCTGAGTACGAGGCCGCTTACCGACACCGGGGGCAAGCTTACGCAGCTCTCGGCTATTACCAGTGGGCTGCCGCCGATTTTGGCCGGGCCGAAACCCTTGACCAGCACAAAAAGCAACTGATGCTGCCTCCCCAACCAATAGCATACCCCACACGAAAAGCAAAAACCTCGGAGCGGAAAGTCTACCATGCACACCATCGCCTGCTCTGGGTACTCTTCAGCTCATTTGTGTGCTTCTCTACGTTGTTCGGGGGACTGTTTTTCCTCCTTACCGTGCCAATTGGGGCAGCGCTAGGAACGGATTCTCTCTGGGAAGATTTGTTTATGCTCTCATTTAGCTTGTTCTTGCTTATGCTTGTTCCGGTCACCGCTTGCTGGACTCACGACCTATGGGCGGCACGCCTGATCATTGCACCTGAAGGGATCATACTTTACGGCAATGGGTATCGCGTCTATAATCCTTGGTGGAACATTCGCGGTCATGGGAGTATGCTGTCTGGCATGCAACAGATAAGTGGTCTGCTGTTAGCGCAACCTGCCAGGGAAGGTTTAAGCCTAGCAGAGGGCATGAGGCAGCAGCGACCGACACTGGAACACTCTCGCTGGTCGCAACTTGTGTACAAAACGCTACCTGCACTGGCCATACTTGTAGCACGCTCTCCAAGTAGTGTCAATGCTTCGATGCGAGGCTACGAAACCATGATCTCCAACCTGATTCCCGTCAGCTTCTACGTGCAGAACTGGCAAAATAGCGAGGTGGCCCAATTGATTGCCCAGTATGCTCCTCAGGCGTCTATATAACAGGGATACGCTCATGCTCTCCCGATTTCCCAATCCCATTCTACTCTGCTCACTTATTTGGCAGAGCAGCCTCCCCATATTGTATGCTAACATCAAGATTCTTAGCAAATTGAGGAGCTATCATGCTTGATCTAAGCACCATCGCCGTCGTTGATGAACATTGTCACCCTGTATTGATACGCCAGCAGATGTCGGTACAGGAATTTCGCGGCTATTTTACCGAAGCAACGGATACCAGTTTTACCGAAAAACATGTGCAATATACGGTCTATTACCTTTGGATGCTGCGTCAATTAGCAGAACTCTATGGCTGCGCGCGCGATGAAGCGGCTATCATCGCCGCCAGAAACGCCTTCACACCTGATGCCCTGCTCAGCCACGCATTGCAAGCTACCCCTATTGACACGCTCATTTTAGACCCGGCTTATCCGCTACCGGAGGAATGCTTTACGCCGGAGCAGATGGGGAAGCTTGGCAAGTGTGGTGTCGCTAAAATGTTGCGCCTGGAAACGGAGATGCAGAAGCTTATCGTCGCCTGCGGTGAGTTTGATGAGGTGGTGGAACGCTTCAGGCAAATAGTACGCAACGCGCGCGCCAACGGCTATTGCAGCCTTAAGAGCATCGTAGCGTATCGCACAGGGCTACAAATCGCCGAGTGGAGCAAGGATCAGGCGGCTGCTTCCTTTCAAGAGGCGCGCGCCGAGGCGGTCCGAACAGGCAAGCTACGCATCTCCCACAAGCCGTTGATCGATTATTTGCTGCACATCGCATTCCAGCAGGCAGCGCAACAGGGTCTACCCATTCAGTTCCATACCGGCTATGGCGATAGTGATACCGATATGCGGCTTGGCAATCCGCTTCACCTGCGGGATGTGCTGGAAAAGCGTGAATACCGCAGTATGCCGATTATCCTGTTGCATGAAAGTTATCCGTACAGTCAGCTTGGTGCTTACCTGGCCGCCGTCTATCCACACGTCTACTTCGACATCTCATACACCATCCCGTTCGTAGAACACTTAGAGATGCTGGCCTTCACGCGGCAAGCATTGAGCGTGGCACCCGCCAGCAAATTGCTTTTCAGCACAGACGGCATTCACGTTCCAGAGATGCATTGGGCAGGCGCGGTGCGTGGGCGACGCATCATCGCTCAGGTGCTGCAAGAGATGATTGAATCCGATGAACTGGATGAAGAGCAAGCGTACCACCTGGCGCGTCTTATCCTGAGAGACAACGCCTATGCCGTCTACCAATTATAGTCTCATTTCACCTGTCGTAGCATGCAGCGGCAGATAAGGAGGAGCGTATGCCTGAATATCTCTGGACAGGAAACTCTACCCCATTTCGCGTCAGCGTCTACGCGGTTATTATTGAGGAAGGAAAAGTGCTGTTAGCTCATCGCAACGACATTGATTGGTGGAACCTTCCTGGCGGCGGCATGGAAGCGGGTGAGACAGTTGAGGAGGCGCTGATCCGCGAGGTACGCGAGGAGACAGGACTGGAAGTTGCCGTCGAAAGGCTGGTCGGCGTCTACTCTAAGCCGCAAAAGAATGAAGTCGTGCTGGCTCTGCGTTGCCACATCACCGGCGGCACACTCAGTGCGACCGAGGAGTCGCGGGAGTGCCGTTTCTTCGCGCCCAATGCTATGCCACGCAATACACTTCCCAAACACCGACAACGTGTTGAGGATGCGCTGCTCAATCTGCCCTATGCGGTACTACGCGATCAGCGCGCTGCTTCGGAGGAAGATCAAAGATTACCTCTGGAAGAATAAATTTCACCCTGTAGGGGCATGAGTTGAGGAGAAAGCAGTTAAGCGGGAGAAATGGATGCCGGATGCTCCGGCAGCAGTGTCACAGACAGCGTGTCTTGCAAGGCATTGTGTAGGGCCTGCTCGACCTCTTCCAGAAGTCGGTGATAGAGTGCGTCGGCCCACTGCTGATCCCAGGCCCCTTGTTGCTCAAGCAACTGCTGACAACGCACAAGCGGGTCATGGGGGGATGGGTCGGAGAGAGCATTCGGGCGGACGATCTCCATCTCTAGTAGCACGGGTCCATGCCCGGCCCGCGCCTGAGCAATAGCTTGCTGCATGGAGCTATAGACCGCCGCCACATCGGTACCGTCCAGCAGTCTATGGGTTAAACCCTCTGGTAGCGCCGATTGTTGCAAACACGAAAGCATCTGTTCCCGTTCATCTACACACACGCTACAATCGTGTTCACAAATAAAGATCGCCGGTAGCCGGTGCTGGGCAGCAAAACGGATGCCTTCCCAGAAATCAGGTTCGCCGGTCACGCCATCGCCGCAATACGCCACCGTTACAACCGGGGCTTTGCGTAACTTGCAGGCGAAGGCGATGCCGGCGGCGTGCAAAATATGGGTCGCGCCAGTCGCTGTACCCATAATCGCATTGCGCTTCTGATACCCCCAGTGCGGCAACGCCATATGGGTAACAGGCAGACGCTGCGAGCAGTCGGCAGATTGCCCCTGCTCACAGGGCAGTGAATCGGGAGCTTGAGCCTGTAGATACGTGCGGAAGATTTCATAAGGGGTCATACCGATAGTTAAAACAACACCTAGATCGCGGTAGTAGGGCAGGGTGAAATCCTGGCCAACCTCAATACAGATAGCACTGCCGACCTGGGTCGCTTCATGGCCCCGACAGCTTGCAACCTCCTCACCATAGCCGTGAGTATGCAGACGAACAAGATGCTCATCGACCATTCTAGTTAAGAGCATACGGGCATAGAGCTTACGCAACAAAGGCACTGAGAGATTTGTTGTATTCATAGCAGTATGCCAGTTATCTTGTCTTTCCCACATAAGATTCAGTTATTTTCAGCTCATAAGCTCGTTTAAACAACAGGTAAGAACAAAGGTTATTGTTCTCTACCATCCCCTCCGCAAACATTGACATTATACGCCTCACCCTTCGTAAGAAGCAACTGTTTCGAGACAAAGGTAGGAGGGGAAACAAGTGACATTGCAATTCGCCTGTAGAAAACCTATAATGATTCTGGCATGTTTGACCCTTTGAAGGCAACATCAAGGAGGAAGGATGCAGCATCTATGGAGGCAATAGTAGTATGACAATCAATATTCGCGCTACGAAAGCCGATACACCGGCAATGACGCTGGATGTCATCGCACTTTATCGCACAATGGTGACCGCGAGAGTGACCAACGATCTCCTGAAAACACGCAAGACACAAGGACGTTTTCCCTTTTACATTGGCTGCGCCGGACACGAAAGTATGGCGGCAGTGGTAGCGGCGCTCGAAGAACACGACTGGCTCGCCCTCTACTACCGCGATATGGCTGCCTGGCTCCAGCGTACCAAAGACGCTTATGGCCCTATTCGCGAAGCTTACTCGCGCACAACGGGACCGATGTGCGCCGGTCGAAACATGCCCTCTCACTACAGTAGCAAACAGCATCATATTCTGCCTGCGGTCAGCGAAGTGGCTGGCCACACACCGTTTGCGGGCGGTGTTGCCTTCTCAATTAAGCGGCATAGCGAATTACAGGGTCAGATTGTAATGTGTTCCACCGGCGATGGTGGGGCCGCTACCAATGACTTCAACGTTCTCTTTCGGCAAGCAGCGGTGCATCAGTTGCCCGTTTTGATGGTGATTGAGAACAATGGCTGGGCCATTACCGCCGAATCATCCATCCAATGGGCTGGAGATCTGGTCGAATGGGCCAAAGGCGGCGGCGTCTACGCCGAAGATGTTGATGGCACCGATGTCATTGCCACGTACCAGGCCACGCGCCGTCTGGCCGAGCATGTACGTTCCGGGCAAGGGCCGGTGCTAATGCATCTGCACCTCGGCCTGCTGGATCCCCACTCTAGCAGCACCGATATTCGCACATATCGTAAGAAGGAAGAAATCGAACTCACCACTGCCCTCAAAGACCCCGTGAAGAACTTCGGGCGCTGGCTCGTTGAACACGATTACCTGCAAGAAAGCGATCTGGAGCGCATTCGCAAAGAGGTACGCGCGGAGCTAGAGCGCATTGAGCAGGAGGTATTGCAAGAACCGCTTCCCACCGGCGACCGCGCGCTAGATCACGTCCTCTATGTTCCTGAATGGCATGAGAACATTCCACGCGGTCAGAAGCGTCCAAAGACGATGCTGGCAGCAATCAACGAGGCGCTGGTCGAACTGGTGCAGCGCGACCCCGATTTCTTCGTCTACGGCCAGGATGTTGGCAGTCCAAAGGGGGGCGTCTTCGGCGCTACCGCTGCGCTCGTCTCAGAATTCCCCGGACACGCTATCAGTAGCCCACTCAACGAGCAACTAATCATCGGTATCGCTGCGGGCGCGGGTATGCGTGATGGCAAGGCCCGCTGCGCTGAAATACAATTTGTAGACTACCATCAATCCGCAGCGCAAACCATCCGCCTGGCCGCGCGTTTCTCCTATCAGAACTATGGCCACTGGACGGTGCCATTGCTGATCCGCACGAAATCCGGTAGTGGGGGCGGCGGTCCCATCTCTAGTGGTGGGGCCGGTGGTGGTGCCTTCGGCCATTCCAACGCGGGTGAACAATGGTTTACCAATATCCCCGGTATGATTACCATTTGTCCCGCCACGCCATATGACGCGAAAGGGTTGTTGCTGGAAGCAGCACGCGCCCAATCCCCCGTCACCTTTCTGGAACGCGGTCGCCTGTATCGCGCGGAGCCACCGAAAGACGGCAGTGGCAAGACTATCGCCGCCCTGAGTGAATACTGGCAAGTACCGGATGGCTATTACACCTTGCCCATTGGCAAAGCCCGTCGCCTGAAAATCGGCGACGGGCGGCCCAGCGTCGCCATCATCGCCTGGGGAACAATGGTGCTTGAAGCCTGCATTGCTGCTTCCAACATCGTCAACGCAAAAGGTGGTGCAATTGAGGTGGTCGATTTGCGTACCCTGGAACCATTCGACGAAGCAGCAGTTAAGGCTGCCGTCCACGAGGCGAATCGCGTGCTGGTCGTAACCGAAGAGCCTGATCTGACCAGCTACGGCCGACACATCCACTCGTGGATTGTCGAGCAGTGCTTCTATGATCTGGACAGCACACCTGCCTTTATAGGTGCGCTCAAAGCGCCCGCCGCGCCCTATAACGAACCGGAGGAGTCTGCCTTCTTCCCAACAGCACAGACGATTGAGGAGAAACTGAGAACCCTGCTTGCTGAATAAACCTGTACTACCGTAGGGGCGTGATTCATCACGCCCTGCTCACCCGCTGATCTGCTCACCCGTCGAGCTGCTCGCAGGGCGTGGTTGAGCAGGGCGTGATGAATCACGCCCCTACGAGATTGCCAATGCTGCGGGTGAAAAATTTATTATCACGCCCCGCCTGTGAGGTTGACGGTCGGGGGCAGGCACGCTATCATTCATATAGCATTGCATATGGGACTGATTTTGCAAGTAGAGAGTAAAGGCTATCTGAAGTCGTATGTTAAAGAAACTTCGTGGGCGTAACCTGGCTCATCCCGGCTGTTTAATCGGGATCACGACGGGACTCATTATAGGTATCGTGCTGGGCGGAGTGCTGGCGGCTCGCTTCGGTGTCGCGTTAAACACGATTCTGCTCACCTGGCTCGGCCTGACTGTAGGTTTAGGGATCATTGGCTGGATCATCGGCGACCGTCTTACCTCGCGTTTCCCGGCGCTCGAAGAAGAGACAGAAGCCATAGCACCAGACAAATGAGCAGGAACTCTTTGTAGAAATTATATCAATAACATGACGAGGTTTTTATGAACCAACCTGAAAAGAAGGACACGCAGGAGTCCGCCAGGAGTGCCGCAATCAACAAGAAGTCCGGGGGATTCACAGACGAGGAACGAGCCGCGATGAAAGAACGCGCCAAAGAGCTGAAGGCAGAGGCGCGCGCTAACAAGAATAAAGCGGAAGGGGAAAGCGACGTACTCGCAAAGATCGCCGAGATGCCGGAACCAGATCGCACTATGGCCCAGCGACTCCATGAGATCATCACAACCAGCGCACCATCCCTCTCGCCGAGACTCTGGTACGGGATGCCCGCCTATGCCAGGGACGGCAATGTCGTTTGCTTCTTCCAAAGCGCACAAAAATTCAAGACGAGGTACGCGACGCTCGGCTTCAGCGACAAGGCGAACCTCGACGAAGGCTGCATGTGGCCTACTTCTTTCGCGCTGACGGAACTGACCGAAGACTGCGAGGCGAGGATCAGCGCACTTGTGAAGAAAGCGGTAAGCTGAGAAACTCATCTTACACCCAGGCCCCGCACCGCTGGCCTTGCCTTCGCTCCGACGCATTCTCTCTCGGCAGAGAGGCCAGCAGCTACAGGTTGAACTTCTTCTTTTTCTCGCCTGCCTTAATGTATGCAATCTGCTCTGCCGTGCATTCATCCTGCTTGCTTCAGGTTCCTGAACGCACCTTAGAGACCACTGGCATTTTTATGTCAATTATGGTATAGTAGAAACACGCAGGTAATACCAACCTTCTCCTAGCAGATATTACATGCTGAGCAACGCTGCTCCAGGGCGATGATGCGTGTCCAGTCCAGTGGATACCGTAGCGTCGTGGTTTCCTGTCGCAAAACGACACACCACCAGGTACGAACATCCTTCCCGTGTACTGTTGAACAAATAGCGCGCAAGCAATTAACGTGTGTATGAACAGTTACACCTGATCAGCACCACCCAGGAGGCTTTTATGTCCACATTCCTTAATGAATTTCGGCGACCTATCTCTGTCGATTCTGCTCCACGTGGCAGTCGTTGCGAGTGGTGCGGTCAGCCGGCAGAGCAACAACTCACTGCTATCGGTGGACGCTTCCACAACGATGGGGGTACCTTCTGCCGCTCCTGCGGAGAAAAGTTCACGCAAGCTGTGATCAATTCGCTCAACGTCGCCATGCCTGAAATTGAAACATTCCGCTAGGTTGCGCACAGGATACCTATGCATCTGCATTCACGCATGAAGCGAGATGCTAAGCGCCATCTGGTAGAGATAATAGCAAGAGAAGAACCTTCTCTTCACGCAGGGTTCTTCTCTTGTGTTCTTTTACTGCTCTGCTATTGTCGGCACAGAGACCGGCTCACCACCGCTGCCCACCGCTTCGCCTGGATGTGATAAACTGGCCTCTACCGGCGTTTATGCGTAACGCTGGATATAGCTCTGGATGTCGAATGGCTTGGACTGCTTCACCAGATGATGAGCCGCTTCATCCATCGTAGGTCGCTCCTCCTGATAGAAGAGGCCAATGAAAGGCTTCTCCGTCTCCATCGCCAGCTTCATCGCCTGCATGCGATCATGCGGGTCGTGATCGGCTGGAATAGGAGTGACCGCCGCGTCCCAGGCGTCGAAGGTGTGGTAGAACGTCGGGCAAGGACTCATGGCATGGATAAAAGCAAAGCCCTTGTGCTGAATGCCCTGCTCGATTAATGTGGCCAATTCCTTCGGTTTGGCAGAATAGCCGCGCGCCACAAAGCTCACGTTGAGGCTGAGTGCCGTCGCAATCGGGTTGAACTGTGAGGCGAGCAGGCCGTAGGGTGTAGATTTCGTCACATGGCCGTGTGGAGAGGTCGGTGAGGTTTGCCCTTTGGTCAGCCCATAAATCTCGTTGTCCATGACTATAACGGTGATATCGATGTTGCGCAACGCGGCATGAATCAGGTGCCCCGCACCGATGCTGAAGAAGTCGCCGTCGCCGCCGACTGCAACAACAGTCAGGTCGGGACGGGCCATTTTCAAACCTTGTGCGACGGGCAGGGCACGCCCATGCACGCTATGGAACCCAAAGGTCTTCATGAAGTGTGGAAAACGGCTGGAGCAACCGATACCAGACACCACTACGGTCTGATCGGGGGCCAGCTTCAAGGACGCCATGCTACGATAAGTGGCGTTCAGCACGCCAAAATCGCCGCACCCAGGGCACCACGTTGGCTTCACTTCACTGCGATAATCTTTGGGCGTAGGATTGGGATTGATAACCACTTGTGTCATGACTGACTGACCTCCTCGATGGCTTTCAGTAACTCACCCGCAGTAAACGGAATGCCACCGAATTTGTTGACTCGAATGGGCTGTAAAGCATATTTTGCACCGAGCAGATTGGCAAGCTGGCCCGAATAGTTGCACTCGGCCACAATCAATTTCTGCACGGAAGAGGCAAATGCCTTGATGCTCTCGTCTGGCAACGGCGACAGAATGCGCAGATGTAAAGAGGCCACTTTATAGCCGAGCGCGCGTGCGCGATCTACCGCCTCTTGAATCGCACCCTCCGTTGATCCCCAACCGATCAGGCCAACCGTCGCCTCTTCATCACCATAACGTTGTGGTTGAGGCAACTCTTTAGCCGCCGTCTCCAGTTTGCGGAAGCGCTTCTGAAGCATGACAGTATGATCTTCCGGCTCATAATCGGGGTGCCCAAGTTCGTTGTGCTCAAGGCCGGTTGCCACATAGGTATACGCCCCCGCGCCTGGAACAGAGGTAGGGGAAATGCCACTGGCGGTAATGGCGTAACGAGCAAAACTCTCCGCCAATGCCGCTGCCCCAACAGGTACCTTACGCTCCTGGCTATGCCCGTTGCTGGTCACATTGCCGTTGCTATATATCACGCGCTTCTCAAGCTGCATCGGCTGGAAAACAGCACGATCCACGCTCTCTACGCGCGCCGTCAGCGACTGATCGGTCAGGAATAATACCGGCATCTGATAGCGTTCGGCCATGTTAAAAGCCTGGATGATCAGCGTGTAGCAATCAGCGACATTAGCGGGTGCCACAACGATACGGGGCGTATCACCATGACCGGCACTGAGCGCAAAGCTCAGATCGGACTGCTCCATCTTGGTCGGCATACCTGTGCTGGGACCGGCACGTTGAGCGTCAACGATCACGGCGGGCAATTCGGCCATCGA
>DAOTVZ010000091.1:0-22738 GCA_034436045.1 Ktedonobacteraceae bacterium
CTCTTCCTTGTTTTATAACATCTTCTGTTTAAATAAGGACAGTATTCTTGCAGCACGATATTTTCCCAGTCAACAACTTTGTTTGATCGTGTTGAGACACCATACATTTCAAGGATTTTTGTCATAGCAATATTGAACACCTTTCCTCAGCAAACTGCACGTATTCTTTTGAAATATCTATGCCGATGGATTTTCTCTGGAGTGTCCTGGCTACATAGTTGGTTGTGCCTGTACCACAAAAAGGATCAATCACTATTCCATTGGTCGGACAGGTGGCCAGAATAGGGATTTTGCATAGGTCTTCTGGATAAGGGGCAAAATGCTCAAATCGAGCCTGTCGGTCTTCGGGGATGATCTCCCATACATCGCCGGGTTTGCTACCCTTTGGATGATAGAGTAAAAAATAGAACCCTTTCTCTTTTAGCTCTTTTGCTCTTCCTGAGAGTTTTTCTGAATTGGAATGAGTAGTGCGTTGCTGTCCCCGGATAATCATTCTGAAATCATCTATCTCATGTTCACTAACTTTTCTTAGCACCTCATTGAGTGCTTTCAGTGCCTCATCCTTTTCAGCAGGTGTTAAAGCAGTAGAAAGCTCTATTTGACGTTTATACCTGATCCCGCTGACGCCAGTTGCAGAGACGACGGCTCCATTAACGACTCTAGATTTCCGGGGATCTGAGCGAAGCTGGTCGCTATCATAATAGTAGCCTTTAGCACTCTTAACAAAGTGAAAGAGATTTTCATGCGTATTTGCTAAGCGATCTGTTGTATTATCAAGCCCGCCCTTTACTTTATTCCAGATAATGCTGTTGCGCAAAACCCATTGTTGCTCGTCGGTAAGGCGAAGGGCAATACGCCAGGGAATACCCATCAGATTCTTGTTGAGATAACTATCACCTATGTTAAGCCAAAATGAACCTGTAGGTTTTAGTATCCTTTTGATCTCTTTCGTAATGGCGAGAATGTTGATAATATAGTCCTGATAGTTGTTTTCTAAGCCAACGCCGCCATTGTCGTATTGACGTTTTTGCCAGTATGGCGGGCTGGTCATACACATGTCAATGGAGTCCGAAGGAATTTGTTTAAGAACGGAAAGAGCGTCTCCTACCAGAAATAGAGGTGTTGTCTCATTATTTCTGATATAAGAGTAAAAAATATCGGCAATACTGTATTGGTGATTTACTAGAGACTCTGCAATCATACGATTCCGTCCACCTTTAAGGCTCACAATTAGTATTGATTTGTAGTCAGGTTGGAACTGTGCATGTACTATACTACTCTTGGGCCAAAAAGGGAAGAGCGCTAACCTCTTTAAGAGAATATTTCCATGTATGCATTAATTCAAAATTTAATCTCAATAGATTAGAAATTATAATATAAATATTAGGAACGACTCTGCAAGCCATCTCTGACTCACAGAGCCGCTTCTAGTCCTCTCTAGTCCGCTGCTTAGTTCCCGACATAGCCGAGAATGTCGCTACCGCCTCGTGTGGGGAAACTGCCGCCGCTCGTGTTCCAGTACATCGGGCGCTCGGCCACAAAAGGGGAGCCGGTGGCAGCGCTGACGGTCATCGAAACCTCGTAGCCGCGATGGTCGTCGCCGCTGTGTACGAGATATTGCAGCACCAGGGCGGTGATGTCGATGGTGGAGCGACTCTGGGCCGCGACCGATAACGTCTGTGTGTAGGTGCGTCCATATCCGTTCATCAGCTTGATGGTAATGGTTTCGTTGCTCGCTGTGGGATTCTGGAGCGTGAGCCACTCGTTGTAACCACGATTGCTGTAGCCCTCGGCGAAGCTATAGGCGGTGAAGGTGGCTGGCCCGCTTTGCCCCATCACGTCCGTCAGGCCCACAGTTGACAGCGTGTTATGTTGGTATTGGAAGAAGAGTTCGCGTTGTGCGACGATGGGTGTGTTGCTTCTGATTTCCGCCGAAACTTCTGGTGTGAGCTTACAGGGTGTGGTATCACAGGTACCGCTCGGATGGCTATAGAACTGGTTGACGTTCATGATGTATTGGCTCTGGGCCGCGACCGTCACCTGAATTGTTTGCGTGTGACCACCCTGATACTCCAGCTTGATGAGCGCATTGACCGCACTGCTGCCGGTATTGCCGAGCACGAGATATTCCTGAAACCGTCCACCTGTGTAGCCCTCAGCGAAGAGCCAGTCGCTAGCGGTTGTCTGCGCGCCAACAACGCTGGCGGCACCAGAGATTGTACCGGCGTTACCCTCATTGATATTATAGAAGTAGCTTGGACGCTCGATAACGACGGGTTGGGTCGAGGTGACGACGGCGATGACGTGCTGAGGCAGATTCAGGGGATCGGGTGTCAGGGTACGGCGGGCACCGGCGGGAACCTGGATGCTCTGTGTGCCGACGATATGCCCGCCAGCGTAGTAGCTCGCTGTGACTGTGGCTGCCTGACCTGTGGGTGGATTGAGAATAGTGAAGTATGAGTTAATAAACGAGTTGGAGCCGGTCTGAGTCTGCACATCGGCAAAGACGAAACTGGTGTTCAGGTGCGTCGCGCCCAGCGTATCACTACCGCTAAGGACATTGTGATAGTTGAAGTACATCGGGCGTTCAGCCACGATACCGGTGCAAGCTGGTGTGCTGGTGCTGTTTACCGTGACAATCGTTGAGACATCCGCCGCCGCAGTCTGCCAGGGCTGAATGCCCAGGTCGGCATTAACCGGCTCGGTTAGACGTGAGGTAGGTGGGATAGTGACGTTGACCGTTTTCTTATTTAATGCGGTTGTGTTGTCAAAGGTATACAGGTATTGAATTGAGACGGCACAGGAGTTGACAGGATCGGGATTATCGAGCGTCAGATATTCCTGAAACTGCTTACCGACGTGCCCCTCGGCGAAGTACCATATCTTATTGACCGGCGCGACGGGTGGGTTGAGTGGTGGCGTGCCAGTTGGCGAGGGCGTGGTCGTGCTGGTCGTGGTTGGTGTTGCAGTGGATGAGGGAGCGATCAGGCTCGTAGGAATCTTGTCTATCATGAAGCCGAACTGTTCGCTGATCCAGACATTACCCTGCCCGTCTAGCAAGAAACCATCGTGGGGATGCGGGTTTGCATCGGTCGGCGTAATCAGGCTGATAGCTTGATAGGTGCTGGTGGACGGGTTGAGAACACCGACACGGTTGTCGAGCGAGTCGTCGAACCAGACGTTGCCGCTGCTATCAAGCTGAATGCCGGAGATATGGGTACCGGCGCACGGTGTTGGTGTTGTGCCGGGTGTTGCCGTCGGGCAAACGCCGATAGAAACCTGGTACTCAATATCCTGGTTGGTCGAGGGATTGAATTTGCCGATCTGGCCCAGGAACCCCTCTGTAAACCAGACATTGCCCTGGCTATCGACTGTTAAGAGGTGGGGGCCGGGATTGGCGATGGTATGTTCGGTAATCGTGATTGTGCCGGTGCTGGTCGGGTTAAATTCGCCGAGTTTGTTCGTGCCGTTTTCGGTGAACCAGATGTGCCCGTTGGGAGCCTGCGTGATGCCGTAGGGATTGGCTCCGGCGGTGGGAATGGCGTTCTCGACGAAAGCGTGGCTGGTGGTGTTAAAGAAGCCAATCTTGTTGCCTTGAATTTCGGTGAACCAGAGGTTGCCGCCGTTCAAGAGCAGATCATACGGTGCGGCATTAGGCGTCGGGGCTGTCCACTCTGTCCAGGTATTGGTCGAGGGTACCAGTTCACCAATAGCATTGTGTGTCGGGTCAGTGAACCAGACGTTGCCATTATTATCAACGACGAGGAAGACGGGGTTATAGATGACGTTGACCGGCGGATTGAAATTCTGTACCAGGGTATCACTGGCGACACTATATTCGCCGATCACACCTGGCGGGGGTGTGCCACAGACGGGCGAGGCATCACAAGCTGGTTCCGCAACCCAGAGATGGCCCGCAGTATCAAAGGTAATTGCCCAGGGATTGGTTGCTGTTGCGGCCTGGGTATAGCTGATCGCGTAGGCATGAGGGGTAAAGAGAATGTTCCAGCCTAATATACCACTGGCGAGGATCGCCAGCGACGCGATACTCATGCGTATAAACAAGCCGAGTGATCGTACTGACGCCGTTGGGGTGTTCCTGTCAGCATCAGGTTGGTGAGAGAGACTCTGCATAGGTTTTTCACATCCTCACGGGAACTGGACAAACGCATACAGGTATGATTACCTGCTCTATTGCCACTATACCGATAGGAGTAAAATGATAGAGGTCAAAATGTTGAAGGAGAGAGGAACATGAAACATGTAGAGGCAAAATGCCTGTTATGCTGGCTGATGGCTCTTTGCTTGGTAGCTTTTTTATTGGCAGCTTGTATAAATCAAGGTAGTAGCCTATCATCTGCTACTTCGCTCACACCAACCCCACACAAGTATATATGGCTCATCTCGAATGCAGCTCTCAGATTACTTGAGCAAACTGATCCGTCAGGTACCCTTGCTAAAACGTATTTTGACAATCCTGATACCTATCTCTTAGGAGCGAGTACGACAGGTGAGCCGCCAGACTGGTTGAGTGTGCCAACAATCAGTTTCACCAGTTACGCGACCTTGCAACGGGCTTTTGAGCGAGAAATGATCAGTCCTATGGTAAAAGCAGTTGTTTATGATAATGAATCGTGGCGTTTTACTCCTGTACAGGAGCAACGTGATCCCGCGTTGTACTACCGGCTTGCTGCTCAGCTTGTGCATCAGCATCATCTCCTTTTTATCGCTACGCCTGCAACTGACCTGGTGCAGTTGCAGGCATCTACGCAAGGGACAATATATCAACGATTTTTGCAGCTAGGGTTTGTTGCGGCAGCCGCCCGTTATGCTGATATATATGAGATACAAGCACAAGGTTCTGAGATGAATCTGGAGCAATATAAGACATTTGTGAAAGAAGCAGTTATGCAGGCGAAGGCGGCGAATCCACATGTGGAGGTGCTGGCGGGATTGAGTACGAATCCAGATGGGAAAAAGGTGACCGCCGACGAATTGTATCGGGCCGTATTAGCGACGCAAGATACCGTGAGCGGATACTGGTTGAATATTCCCTCTGGAGGAGCATATTGTCCAGGATGCGGGAAGCCACAGGTGCAGGTAGCTATTAGCTTCCTGAAAGAACTATCAAGTCAGGGTGCAACAGCAGGAAATTGATGCAAATCCTGCTGTTGCCTCTGCTCTGATGGTTGCTGGTCGGTTTAGCCACCGACGTAGCCGAGCAAGCTGCTACCTCCCTGCACGCCGAAACTGGAGACGCCGTTGGTATTAAAGTACATTGGGCGCTCCGCGATGAAGGGCTGGCCGTTGAGCGTTTGCACGGTCATAGAAACCGAGTTAGCGGTGCTGCTGGTGCCGGGATTGAAGGCCGTTTGTACCAGCGCGGCGATGTCCAGCGTATAGCGGCTGTTGGCCACAACATTAAAGCTTTGACTGAATGTTTGTCCATTGCCGTTCAGCAGCGTAACCGTGATACTCTCGGTGGCCTGGGTGGGATTCTGAATGGTAAGCCATTCGTTGTAACCACGCGCGGCATACCCCTCGGCGAAACTGTAGATGCTATGAGTGGCCGGACCGACCTGCCCAATGGTATCGGTGCCACCGATGGCTGCTGTTGGCAGGGTGTGTTTGTAGGTGAAGTAGATTTCACGTTGCACAATGATCTGCTGACCAGTAGATTGCACCTCTGCCGAGACTTGCGGTGTGGACCCGGCGAAGGTGTTATTGGCATTGACGTCCCAGATTTGCTGCATGTTGTTATGCAGGGTGAGGGTGAATTGCTTCACTACCCCTGTTTGAGATTTTAAGAGGATCGTCACATTGGCACTGCCCGTCAGGCTGGTGGGGTCGAGGTTAGCGATGGTCAGATATTCCTGGAAACCAGGGCCGGTATAGCCTTCCGCGAAGAACCAGTCGTTGGCGAGGGCAGGTTGACCGACGACATCATAAGCGCCACTGGCGTTATTGACGTTAGAGAAGTATGTTGGGCGCTCTACCATAATCGGTACGTTGTTGGTGGAAGTGACAATGGCAGGCATATGGCCGGTATAGCCTGCCAGTGAAGGCGCAATCGTGCCGCGCGCGTGAGCCGGTACGGTCAACGTCTGTTGTAGGGCTGCGAACGGTTGTGGGTAGATGACCTGGACATTGGCAGGCGTATTGTTGGGGTTCAGAATGGTGATATATGAGGTGAAGTTAGAACCATTGACACTACCTGAAGGCACATCGGCAAAATAGAATTTGGTGCCCAGTTTCGTTGCTCCGAAAACGTCGGTACCGCTGGCGATGCCCTGGAAGTTGGTGAAGTACATTGGTCGCTCGACTACGATACCCTGGCAGTTTGGTGTGCTGGTCTTGTTCACCGTTACAACCGTTGCCACTGAGGCAGCGCTGGTCGATGAATCGGCAATGCCAAGATCGCCATTGACCGATTCGGTGAGGCGGCTGGCAGCCGCGACCTGCACCGCAACGGTTTTATTAAGTGGCGTTGTACTGCCGTCCATGACGTAGTTATACTGAATGTTGACCGCACAGGCGTTGGGCGTCGGGTTGCCGATGGTCAAATATTCGCGGAAGCTCTTGCCGACGCGCCCCTCAGCAAGATACCAGGCTGTATTGACCGGCCCGACCTGTAGCGGGGTTGATGTTGATGTGGCTTTCGGGTTAGCAGCTTGTGCATGGTGTGTGCTGCTAATGAGAAGCCATCCCAACAGGATGCTGCCCGCGATGGCAGCGGTAGCTAATCCGAGACGTATAACAATGCTCATGATGCGTGACGATTGTTTCGTCCCCCAGAAACGCTCTTTCATTGAAAATCTTCGTCTCCTTTCACAATAATGTGAAAATCATTATTGTGTTTCTAGAATGGAAATTACCATTATATAGTACTATTGTCATCTAATAAGATATATTGGATGGCAAATATTAAAAGCAAGTTAAATTGTGCGGTGTTGTGTATATATTGAGAAGTGTGCTGTTCTGTTTGAATTGTACAACGAGGCATGTTGATGAGGATAACTTTACCTGCTCCGTATAGACAAAATTCCTAGACCTCTGATACAATCCAGGTATGAACATGAAAGAAGTACGATCTGATAACACATATAATGCGCGGACGAAACGCCGCATGCGCGGCAATCACGATGCTTCTAGTAATACCCAGCCCTATCATGCATATGCCGCTGTGCCTGTGGTAGATGGTTTTCCCTTGCTGCCTGATGAGTGTCCTTGCAGCACGGTACGCGATAGTTTGTATGATCTCATTCCGTTGGGGCCACGTGAAGTGAAGTTGATCGGTACAGCGGCGTTTTTGCGGTTGCAAGGGATCAAGCAACTGGGGTTCGTCTATCGTATCTGGCCTGGAGCCACTCACACACGCTATGAACATAGTCTGGGTTGTTATCATCTTGCTGTGCGCGCCTTGCGTGCGCTTTTGCAGCGTGGAGCGGATGGTGGCCTTGAGGGTGTCTCAGTGAGTAGTATGCAGACGTTGGTGGTGGCGGCGCTCCTGCACGATATCGGTCATTACCCGTTCTCTCATACGATAGAGGGATTGGGCACGCCTGTTGTGCTGCATGAACAGGTGGGACGCACAATTATTGAGCAGAGCGAGATTGCGACCATTCTGGAGCGAGACTATCGGCTTTCGCCAGAACGGGTGGCGGACTTTATCGATCCGCCCAGGAATCGTCCCCTCTCACCTGATGACGAACTGTTGAGCCACTTGCTGAGCGGAGCGCTGGATATCGATAAGCTGGATTACCTGCCACGTGACGCGCGCGCGTGTAATGTGCCCTATGGCGGAGTGGATGTCGCGCGCCTGTTAGGTGCATTGCGGGTGCAGGAAGTGCATGGGCAACGTCAAATTGTAGTCACACATAAGGGCATCAGTCCACTGCATTCATTGTTGCATGCAAGACAGGAAATGTTTGATAATATCTACTGGCATCATACCGTGCGCTCTATGCAAGTTATGCTCACACGTGCAGTGCAGGAGGCATTGCTGAGTGAGACATTGCGTGCCGAACAGTTGCCTGGCCTGAACGATACCTCATTGTTGATGTTGCTAGCCGGGGAAACCATGCCTGCCGGAGTACGCGCGCTGGCAACCGCCTTAGAATTGCGTCAACCGCATAAGGTGGTGGTAGAGGTAAGCAGCGCGGCAGGCCGTCTCTTCCAGCGCCTTGAAGCGCTTTTCTGGGATGCACAGCGACGACGGCGTATTGAGCAGGCACTGGCGGCTGAGCTTGCCGATGTGCTTGAGATGGAGATTGCGGATTACGAGCTTCTCCTTGATATTCCGCGCCCAGAAAAATGGGGGATGGATGTATGGATCTCCTTCGCGCATCCACCTGTTGGCATGGAGCCTCTAATGACCTGGGTGGAGGCGACCGGTCTACAGCCCGATGATCTCGCACGCTATGAGCAGCATCAGCGGCGTATTCGCGTAGTGGTTTCCGAGCGGCTACGCCCGGTGCTGCTCGAACGCCGCGATGATCTGCTTATCCCCCTCATTGAACGCCTGGTATGAGGCTACTTCTTGCGCTGGTACATCAAGCGGATGGCTTTTTCATGGATGCGGCGGGCGGGCAGATAGTCGCTATCAAGTTTGAGCGCACGAGCGGCAACCGCGACGGCTTCGCGATAGCGTTCCAGGCGGTACAGCGTATCAGCCTTCATGGTCATAAAGCGCACGTTGGAGGGGTCAAACTCAAGCAGGCGCTCAAGGGCATCGCGGGCTTCCTCGAAACGTCCCATGCCGCGTAGGCCACGCATATAGTGTTCCCAGGCGAAGAGACTATCGGGTGTAATCTTGATCAGTTCCTGCGCCACCTCTTGGAGCGCCTCATACTGTTCCAGCGAGCGCAGTGCTATGATGGCCTGTGTGAGCAAGGTGACATCGCCCGGATGAAGCGTCAGGGCGCGGCGGGCATTTGGGATGACATCCTGCATACGCCCCATTTTGCAGAGAATCTCGCCTTTCATCTGGAATGCGAATAAAGAAGCCGGATCGTATTGCAGACTACGCTCAAAGGCGTCCAGCGCTTCACCGAGGCGCTCAAAGTTGAGCAGGGCGACCCCGCGATTGGCCCAGGCGCGAGCGTCGTGAGAGGCCAGTTCTATAGCGCGTTGTGAGCTGCGCAAGGCTTCAGGAAACTTTTGTTGCAAGAGATGTAGCCCACTGCGGTTAATCCAGGCCAGGGGCAGGTTGGTATCGAGCAGCAGGGCCTGATCGTTGGCAATAGTAGCTTCCGAGATGCGCTCCAGCTTCTGGAGGGCGCGTGCCTTGAAAGCCAGCGCCTGGGCCGAACCTGGATTGAGTTCCAGGAGATGGCGCGCGGTATGTTCCAGTTGCTCGAACTGGTTGAGGGCATCTTGCGCGGTGGCGAGGCCGAGATAGACCTCCTCGTTCTCCTCGTCTCTCTCTGCCAGTTGGGTAAAGATCTCCGCCGCCATTGACCACTGTTTCTCCTGTAAGTATTGTTGTGCGCGTTGTATCAACTGTTCGTACTCCACTTGTGAGATATCCTGTGCTGATTGTTCATCTATCTGCATGTGCTGGTTCCTGTGGGTGGATATTACCATATCCTCGACACAAGATGGCTGTTCGTTGATTTTCATTATTTTGCGCTCTTCCGTTCTCTATTTATGATGTACATTATCTCATTATTGGGCTGAACGGACAAGGGCTAGCAGGCAATCTCATACAAAGATTTTACAAATGTCGTAAAGAAATTTGAGGATAGTGCGCTATGGTATACACAGACAAAGGTCACTCGTGTAATAAGCAGTTATACTGAGGCATATAGACAGGGGAGGCTCCAAATGTACTACGTGAATAATGATCCACAAGATACTAATAATCAACCGACAATCGCGGACAATTCGCCCGTGCCACCGATGCTACCGGGCGGCTCTTATTACAATAGTAATGTTCCACCGACCCCTCCTGGCCCCGGTCGCCGCACGCCCCGCACGTGGCTGGCGGTGCTAGTTACGATGCTGGTGGCGCTCCTCTTTGGCGTGGTCGTCTTTGCGGCTGGCTGGGAATTTGGACGCAGCGGCACAGCAACGACTCAGAATCCGGCCCCATTGCAGCAGGGGCAGCAGACGCCGGTTGCGACGATCCCTCCGCTAAGCAGCAATAATATTGAAGCCGTGCGTGAGGCGGTGATTGCAAATGTCAGCCCTGCTGTCGTAGAGATTAACGTGCAGACCGCGCAAGGAGGGGCGATTGGCTCCGGTGTTATCATCGATAAGCGTGGCTACATCGTGACAAACAACCATGTGGTTGCCGGGGCGCGGCAGGTACAGGTTGTTTTCAGCAATGGTCACACGGAAAATGCCACTGTTGTGGGTACTGATGCTGCTGATGACCTGGCGGTTGTGAAGGTCAATCCACCAGCTAACATGGTTGTGATATCTATCGGCGACTCCTCGCAGTTGAAAGTGGGCCAGGATGTGCTGGCGATTGGCAACCCGCTTGGCATTACGCAGACGGTCACGAGTGGCATCATTAGCGCGCTCAACCGTACCGTCAATGAGGGTCAGGGTGGCGCGACTATTCCGGGCGCGATTCAGACTGATGCGCCGATCAACCCAGGCAATAGCGGTGGCGCGCTAGTGAACTTACAGGGGCAACTCATCGGCATTCCAACGTTGACGGCTATTGACCCTGAGTTCAATACACCGGCGAGTGGAGTTGGTTTCGCCATTCCGTCCAACCGCGTCAGCTTTATCGTCAAGCAGATTATTCAGTATGGCCGTGTTTTACATACCGGACGCGCCGCGCTAGGTGTGGAGGTGACGGATGTGACGCCGATGGTTGCTCTACAAGATAATCTGAGTGTCAACCAGGGCGTGCTGATTGTGGGTGTGCAGTCCGGCGGTGGCGCTGCGAAAGCCGGTCTCCAGGTCGGCGATGTAATTGTGCAGATCGGCAACACGCAAGTGACAGACACAAGCACTCTGGCTGATGCGCTTCTCAACTATAGCGTCGGGCAGACGGTGCCTGTCAAAGTGGTGCGCGGCACGCAACAACTCACCGTCAATGTTACGTTAGGTGAATTGCAGGCTCAATAGCCTTCTTTGCGACAAAGGCGTGGCTTGACGGACAAAAAGGTCAGTTGGGCCACGCTTTCTCATGTTCCTCTCATGTGCGACTGCTATCAATAGCGTGAAAGTGGTGAACTGACCGTGCCCTTCGTACTATAGCAGCTAGCCTCCTGGGGCAAAGTGTGTTATAGTTGGCTGGGTTTGGCAAATGTGTCGGTTTGCGAAGGAGGCTGTTTCTTGTCACATATAACTGATATTCTGACTCAAGTTATTACCAATCTTTATGTCTCGACCGGTCTGCTAGGAATTGTCCTGGCGATGGCCATTGAAAGCTGTTGTATACCTCTTCCAAGTGAGATTGTGATGCCACTGGCGGGTATTATGATTGCCAGTGGAAAAATTTTGCATGGCATCAGTACACCGCTGGCCCTCGTGCTGGTCGCGTTGGCCGGTTCATTGGGGTGTTTAATCGGTTCGACCGGGGCCTATTGGATTGGCTACGCTGGCGGACGCCCTCTTATGCTAAAGTATGGCCGTTATGTCTTGATCTCGCAACATGACGCTGATAAAGCAGACGCTTTTTTCCAGCGTTGGGGTAGCGCTACGGCTTTTTTCTCCCGCTTACTTCCGGTTGTACGAACTTACATCTCCTTACCGGCAGGTATTGCAAAGATGCCTTTCGCACGCTTCTGCATCTATACCTTCCTCGGCTCGTTTCCCTGGAGCCTGGGTTTAGCCTACGTAGGGGTTATCCTGGGCGATCACCTCAACGTCCTGGCTCCCATCTTCCACGACCTGGATGTAGTCATCTTGCTGGCAATTGTTGCTCTGGTGGCACTCTACATCTGGCGACACGTGCGCAATGATCGCAGGGCACGTGAGGAACACGCCGCTCAAGCCGCCGCTCAGAGCGTGCAGCAGCCGATACCTTTTAACAACGGGGGACAGTCCTGGGGCCAGTTGCCAGGGCAAGCCGGGCAGTTCGGTGCCGCCGGTATGCCGCAGCAGTGGGGACAATCCGCCCCTCCACAATCGCCGCTACCACCACAACAGTTTATGCCGCAACATGGTGGACAGTGGGCACCTCAACCACCGGCTTCGCCGCCGCCTTCGCAGTTTGCGCCCGCGCCTTCTCAGCAACCAGCGCAACAATGGAGCCAATGGGGACAGATGCCTCCCTCGGCACCTACAGGACAGCAGGCACCGTACTCCCTGTATCCACAAGCTCAGCCATCCCAGTGGCCTCAACAATCTCAGCAGGGCTGGGGTCAGCCGACGCAACAACCTTATCCACCGCAACCAAACTATCCACCACAGCGCTAAGGATGGGCTTGTGAGGACCGATTGCAAAGCTAATTAACTTGTGCAAGTTGTCAACGTGATCTGGCTCAGTGCCATAGCCTATGATGGCTCAAGAGCGACGTTGACTTCTTGCACAGCAAGCGCGGTGCGCAGGTCCTGGGGGGCAAGCTCAATCAAAAAACCTCGTTTGCCTCCGTTGATGTAGATGCGGGCGAGCATGAAGATAGTGGCCTCGACATAGATGGGTAGTTTTGTCCGTGTGCCGAAGGGACTGATGCCACCCACGAGATAGCCGGTATATTTCTGGGCCGTCGCTATGGGACAAGGTTCGACGTGGCGTGCGCCAATGCTGCGCGCAAGCTGGCGTGTTGAAACCTCGCGGTCGCCGTGCATGAGGACGAGCAAAGGTGCATGTGTGTCGGTTTCCATAACCAGCGTCTTGATGACGGCATGTTCGGGTACGTTGAGCATAGCGGCAGCGTGATGGGTGCCGCCGTGTTCCTCGTAGGGGTAGAGATGGGGGACAAAGGCAATCCGTTTCTCTCGTAGAAAGCGGATTGCCGCTGTGACAGGATATTGTTCTTTAGGCATATCTACACCTTATTTGATCAGGGGACGTTTCCCAATAGTGGCCTTTACAAAGCGTGTGTAGAGTGGTCGCTGTCCCTCGACTGCCAGACCAGCGTCGCGGAAGAGGCGGTACATACTTTCCTGGTTGAAGGTGTTGGCATGCTTAATGATGCGTGCTAACCATCTGGGTGCGCTGATATCGCCGAGAATGAAATAGCCACCAGGACGCAGAACGCGCGCTATTTCGTGGAGCGCGGCGGCGTGATCCTGCCAGTGATGAAAGGAAAGTGTGCTAAGTGCCAGGTCTACGCTATAGTCGGGCAGTGGAAGCGCCTCGGCGGTAGCAACGTAGAAGGTCGCATCGGGATGCCGCTGTTTGGCCTCCTCAACCATACCCTCCGCAGGGTCTACGCCAATCAAGCGTGCGTTAGGCCAGCGCTCCGCCGCTGCGCGTAGCAGCCGCCCGGTGCCGCAACCAATATCCGCAATAACTGTTGGCTCTGTAGAAAGCACCTGTGCGGCTATCTGGATAATGCCTCGATGCACGCGGTCAAAAAGCCAGTTTTGCAGTGGCGAGTTCTCATAAGTTTTAGACCAGCGATCAAAGCGCTCAATATCGGTGTTAGGTTGATGCGCAATCATTATTCTCCTCCTTCGTAGAATAGCCGTTGCTATAATAGCACGAAATACTTCCATCTATCTACGGATCGCTGCTCCATATGACTATTTTAATTTTTAGGGTATCAGTGTGATCTTTTTGTGAGAGTAATGTGTTACTATATTTCTTGACTAAAATATGATCATGTTTTGTAGTGAAAAGAGAAATGAAGAAATATGGAAACTCTCGCTCTACTTATTAACGCACTGGTGACTGGTGCCAACGCTTATGGGCGGTCGTCAGATGATCCCCTCCAACAGCTCCATCGCTCTTACTACCGGCTCTTGTTACGAAACCTCTGTCGTTCTGGAACAAATGGCAAACAGGTGGTGCATCTGATGCAGGGCTATATGCGTTCTGGTACACTCAACAAATCTGAGGTCGAAACAGCGTTGTTGCGTGCCAGGGCGCATCTACAGTCGGCATTGCTGTGGGCGGCAATCTGCATTGTGCGACATGATATGTACACTTCAAATATCCGCTGAGGTGTATGTGCCCGGATAATATGTAGAGAGCGTCATACCTGAGAGCAGTTTGTGAGTGTGGTTTCTCATCCCGTGATTTCCTGTGAGATTATTAGGGATAGGCTCTCAGTAGAGAACTTGTGCTATTTTGTGCAGAAAATCATCGCTGGGAGAGAAAACGCATGTGACAAAAAGTGGTAGCGATACGATGTTAAGAATATCTGTAGGCAAAGTAATTCGTTCTGGAAGCATACCATAGAAGTTGTTATGGCTGGATTGATAATGAGGAATGACTGTGACGCAACAACATGGGCCTCGTGAAAAGCTGACGTTATCCATCGAAAGGGCAGTGCTATCCGTGTGGAGGCATATCCGGTGGCATACTTTCCGCTCCTGGTTAGGTGCCCATACATTTATTCCGCCCGGTGTTCCCGCCCATCGCTGGCATCCTCTGTTTGCATATCTTTTGGCATTGATAGTGCAAACATGCTTTACATGTGTCAACTTTCTGTTGCAGCAGGCGTTTCCTACCTTTCGTATACCGATATTGCTTGAAGCTTTCGGTGTAGCTCTGATTTCGCTGCTCTTCGGTGTTGGGCCTGGGGTCTTCGCACTGATTTTGAGTATTCCCCCTATTGCTCTGAAGTATTCCCCGGTCCTCCCCAGGGCTTTGGGCCTAGCCGACCTCATCTCCTTGCTCCTTTTTGTTTGTGTGGGAGGCATTATTTGCCTGGCAACGGTTTCTCTTGAACGTGCCCGTCGTGTTGTAGCGTCTCTGGTTCATCAGCTTGCGTTACAGTGTACTCGCCAGGAAACTATTCTGTATGCCATACCCTCTATCGTCTCGATTCATGATCAGAAGGGCAAAATTGTGCAACGCAATGCTCAAGGAGAGCAAATGCAGCGCGAACATCATCCGTTCTTTATCGGGGATGGTGTGGAAGCACCAACCGCTTGCTTCACAAAAGCAGGTATCCCGTTGACGGCAGAAGACTGGCCGATTACACGGGCTTTGCGCGGGGAAGCGGTCAACAATATGGAGATTGTGAGTCGTGTTTCCCCAACCGAAGAGTGGGTAAGCTTGATGAGTGCAGTCCCATTCTATAGTGAGCAGCATCAGCTTGAAGGTATTGTTTCCGTTGTCCAGGATATTACTGCTTTGCGTCACGCGCAGCAGGAGGAGAAGTTAGAGGCAAAGGCGCGTGAACTGGCGTTGCAGGAAGCGGCTCAGCAGATGGACGCCTTTCTAGGTATTGCAGTGCATGAACTGCGCACACCGCTTAGTGCGACGCTGATGAATGCCCAGCTAGGCCTCCACCTGCTCAAACATGAGATCGCTCAGCAAGAGGGCCAGCCTGAACCGTCCGGCTCTCAAGAGCAGCGCGATGCCTGGAAGAAAACTGCGACCAGGCTTGCAGAGATTCTGGGCTGGATTGAGCAACAGGGCATGCGACAAAAACGGCTCATCGATGATCTGGCCGAGGCAACACGTATTCAGGCTGAGCGATTGGAGTTGCATCAGCAGCCTTGCCGCCTTGTGGAGTTGGTGCGTCAGGAAGTGCGGGAGCAGCGCTTACACATGGCTGAGCGCACGATCATCGTGGAGTCGCAAGTGCCGGAAGATCTCTTTGTGCTGGCCGATGCAGGGCGTACTGCACAGGTAGTCAATAACTATCTCTCTAATGCGCTCAAGTATTCCCCTCCGACGGAAGCCGTGCAGGTGCGTATAGCCTTTGATCCTCAAAATGTTCGTGAGGTCAGAGTTTCGGTGATCGATCAGGGGCCGGGATTAACTGCGGAAGCACAAAAGCGCATCTGGCAGCGTTTTTACCGGGTGCCGGGTGCTAAAGCGCTAAGCGGAGGAGGTGTGAACCTGGGATTAGGGCTTTACCTCTGCCGTACCTTTATTGAGCGGCAGGGCGGGCGTGTTGGCGTAGAAAGCCAACCAGGCCAGGGTGCTACCTTCTGGTTTGCCTTACCGCTTTTTACATCAGAGAATTACGGCACAGCCGTAGAGCAATAGTTATTCTCAACGAATATGGTTGTCGGTAAGGAAAAACTAAACGTCGAACCCTGGTTCTTCTTACTCTCTACCCAGATGTATCCATGATGCTGCTTAAGAATCTCGCTGCACATATATAAACCTATGCCGAGTCCGGGGAACGTTTTTTCTATCGGCTCGGCCATCTGGTAGAAGCGTTCAAACACGTGGGGCAAATCATATTCGGCAATTCCAATGCCAAAATCCTGAACGCTTACTTGTATCCAATCTGGCGTTGTCATAACACGCACTATCACCTGATTGGCGTCGCGAGAATATTTGATCGCGTTCGTGAGCAGATTGAACCCGACTTGCCTGATGCGGCGTTTATCACCAATCACCGAAATTCCTGGCGGACATTCAAGAATCAGTTTGTGTGTAGATGTGGCATGTTGCAGCGTATCCACAATCTCGTGAAGTATCGCGCTGAAATCAAAGGTTTCCATATGCAGTATCACAGTTCCCGCCTGGAAGGCGGATAGATCAAGCAGATCATCGACGAGGTATGCTAAGCGTTCCAGTTGATGTTCTATCCTATCAAGGAGCAGAAGCAACTGTTTATCTTGTCGCGCCATGCATTGTTTGCGCATAATCTGGGTTAAGACGCCAAGACTGGTTAAGGGTGTCCTGAGTTCATGGCTTGCTCTACGAATAAAGGCATCTTTCCGTTCTTCCAGATCCTTGAACTCGGTAATGTCATGGAAGATACTGACTACTTGCGTCACCTTTCCTTGCTCTCTCATAACAGGCAGCGATTGCACTATTCCCCAACGTTGCTCACCTGTTCTTTTATTCACAAAACGCACGCACGCTTGCGATGCTTTCGCCTCCAAGAGTGCCCGATACCCTGGATACTCCGATGCCGGGAGTACTTGCCCGATCTCATCAGCGATGACAAAATTGCTTATAACGTCTGCCAGAGAAACCTGCAACAGTTGCTCTACTGATTCACAATCCATAAGCTGAGCAGCGGCTTTATTCGCATAGATGACTTTACCAGCCGTGTCCAGAATCAGAATACTGTCGGCAACTCCCTGTAAAATCGCTTCCAACTGGTTCTTTGCCAGGTACCAATTATCCTTGATCAGCGTGGCATCCTGCAAGAACAAGCATACTCCGTCCTCAGAGGGATAGCCGTGAAATTTAATCCACTTCTTCCAGGTGTGGTAGTATTCTTCACCTTCAAAAGGAACGTCTATCTCTTTCATAGAGAGGTAATGCTGATAAATCTCAGAGTTGGCCATTTCAGGAAATACCGCGAGGATGTGTTTCCCGATCAATTCCTCGCGTTTTTCCCTCCATGAAGATTCTGCTGTGTAATAGATGGAAGTAATACATCTCCGTTCATCCAGGATAAGGAAGGCACATTTCATGTAGTTGCCGAACGTACTAAGAGATTGTCTTGCTTCATTCTCCACAGGTGTAGGATGTTCTTGTTGTATAGGATATTCTGCATTATCTGCTGGCAGGTTATTATAATCACTATTCTGGTCTGAAAACATCTTCCCCTCATTCTTTGACGAAGAATAATCTCTACTTTTAGTATATATTATTCTCTACTATTTTATCTCAATATCTTATTTTTCTTAAACATACATTATAACATTTTCTTTCTTGCCATGATAGGGTCTTGTATGCCCAATAAGCTCAGGCTCATTCTAATCTCTATTGTGGGCTACGATAATCTGGGGAAAAAGATTGGAGTCGGTACACACCATGATGGTGTCTATCGGCTCCAATCATCGGTACACGAACAGGAGGAGATTGTCTAGGCAGTCGGTTTGAGATTTAGAATGACCACCTCTGCGTCTGGAAAGCTATAGGGCGATGGGACAGCGTAGGCGTGGTTCTGATCAGGCCATCCTGTGAAGTGTGCCGTGCTATACTCGTACCATGTTGCGTTGTAGACCAGAGGGATGGTCGGCAGTTTATTGACCATGATCTGCTCCAGCCCCTCGATGGCCTGCTTTTGGACATTGGGATCTACCGAAGTGGCATACTGCTTAAGCAGCGCATCTGTTTGTTTATCACTCCAACGCTCGAAGTTCGAGGTGGCTGCCTGTCCAATGGGGGCTGTGTTGTTGCTATTCAGCATGGCGTTGTACAGATAGTAGGGCGTGGGGCCAGGATCAGTCCAGGACATGACCATATCGAATTTACCAAGTTGCATGGCGCTGTAGTAGGAGTTGAACGAGATGGCGTTGACTTGAACGTCTATGCCGATCTGCTTGAGTTCTTGCTGAATGATCTGGCAGTCAGATACCCAGTCCGTCCAACCGGTGACGACGTTGAGCTGGAAGGAGAGGCGTTTGCCCTTGCTATCGACGTAGATGCCATCAGAACCTTTGTGGAAGCCCTGGCTCTGGATCAGCGAATTTGCCTGCGCGTCGTTGACTGTGAAGGTGAGGTTAGCATAGTTGGGGGCCAGATAGCTCTGTTGTGCAGGCAACACCAGATCAGTCGGGCTGGCAGGTGGCTCGTAGCCGTTCTCTCCGACCTTGTAGAGTTGGTCACGATCAATTGCCATACTGATAGCCTGGCGGATTGGCAGCAGGTTGAACGGGTATTCAGCCGTGTTCAGATAGAGTGTCTGGACGCTGGCTGCCGGGAACCAGTAGTGATTATGGGCCGGGTCGCGGCTGACAAAGGTCTGCTGAATATTCGGCGTATACAGGCCAGTCCAGTCCACGTTGCCTTGCGAGAGCAGGAGTTCAGCGCTGGTGTTGGAGTCGAAAGCCGGATAGCGTACCTCCTGCACGGCTGGCTCGGCCTGCCAGTAGTGTGGATTGCGCGTGTAGTCAATGAGCTGTGGTGTGAAGGATTTCAGCAGATAGGGGCCGGTGCCGACGGGATTGGGGTTGGCGTATTTAGCCGGATCGCCGACATTTGACCATAGGTGCTTAGGAACGATGTAGGTCTGACCGGCCAGGTACCACAGATCAGGTGAAGCAGGATGCTTAAGGGTGACAATGACGGTATGTGCGTCTGGATTGGCGACGCTGGCGATGTCTTGCCAGAGACCATTGCCATCGGCATCGGGATACTGATGCATTAAGTCTAACGTGAAGACAACATCATCACTGGTAAACGGTTGACCATCAGACCACTGCACATTTGAGTGTAAAGTAAAGGTCAGCGTCTTGCCATCTGGGGAGAACTGATAGCTGGAAGCCAGCCAGGGATGGATGCTGCCATCCTCGCGGTTGAAGAAGAGCAGCGTTTCATAAATCAAACCGTCTGTGCCGTAGTCGTTATTAGCCGCAAAGGGACTGAAATTGCGCGTGAAATCGCCGATGGGACTGGGTACAATTGTCAGAACAGAGTTCTGGCTGCTATTTTGTTGCGTTGTGGTCGTGCCACCGCAAGCTGCCAGTAGCATGACGAAAAGTATAGCAAGGGAGCTAAAAAGTATCCATCGTGGATGCTGGCGCAACGTATGAGATGGGTGTAACATACAAACCTCCTGCTCATCAATGAGCATGACCAGATAGGATTACAAGGACCATGTTTCATTAGCATGACAAAACATACTTACGTGGGTGATTCCTTTCTCCTTTCCCATGAGCAAACTATGCCAGAGCTAACCGGACGATACAGGTGATGGACTATGAGAACACTTGCAACGAAGATAATGTCTGAGACAAGCTGCCACACGATTCGCGTATGACGAGACTGGTAGGAATTTCGATACGAATAGGTTCTCGCTGTGTGGGGGCGATCACTTTTTTCATGCCACCGTACTTCTCCGGGAAATGTGTTTCTTCAATCAAGTGCAGCAGCAGTTCCGTGCCCCGCTGCCCCATCTCAAAGAACGGCTGGCGCACCGTCGTCAGTGCCGGGCTGAGGTGCGCCGAAGCAGGAATATCATCGAAACTGACCAGCGCGATGTCTTTGGGGATACGCAGTCCAAACTCTTCCGCCGCCGCGAGAACGCCGTAGGACATCAGATCGTTGCTAGAAAAGATGGCGGTGGGGCGACGGTCTTCCGGCAAAGAGAAGAGCTGGCGCGCACAGGCACGCCCACTCGGCGGCTCGAAATCGCCATAGACGACCAGGGCCGGATCGATGGGAATGCCCGCTTCGCGTAAGGCATCGCAATAGCCGTCATAGCGCTCGAAGGATGAGCGAAATGTTTGACGGCCATGAATGTGGGCTATGCGTCGATGGCCCAGCTTAATCAGGTGTTTGACGGCGTTATAGGCACCGCGTCGGTTATCCGTCAGCACCCAGGGAGCAGATGTTGGTTCAACCTGATCGGTGATGATGACGACTGGAAAACCCTTCTCATAGAGTTCGGTCAGGTAGGCCGAGGAATGACCGACCTGGATCGCCAGCAAACCGGCAGTCAACCTGGTTGCTAGAATCCGATTGATGATGTCGGTACGATCCTGTTGTTGCAACACGGTGTAGAGAACGATTTCGTAGCCCTGTGCCTCAGACTCTGCCGCGACCCCTCGGATAATCTCCGCAATAAAGGGATAGTTGAGCGAGGGAACTAGCACGGCAATCAGTTTGCTATGGCGTCCCGCCAGGGCCGCCGCTGCCAGGCTGGGGGAGAAGCCCTGCTCTTCCATGATACGCAGCACGCGCTCGCGTGTCTCCGGGTTCACATCCGGCTTGCCGTTTAACACGCGCGAAACGGTAGCATTGGAAACGCCTGCCAGTCGTGCAATATCATGAATAGTCAGCTTCTCGGCCATACCCGCCCTCTTCTCACTCGGCTGTTTCGTACAGCGAAGAACGACAAAATTATTCCGGTAACGTTTTCGGTAACGTTTACATGGATAAGTATACTGATGGAGAGAGGCGCTGTCAAGAGGAAGAAAAGTCGATTTGTAGCTATGTTCCCGTGACACGTTGCCACACCGCTTGAAAGGCCGAGCGATAGATGCGCGGGTGACGGCTGAGCAAACTGCGTAGCAGGTTAAAGAAGTTGCTATCCATGCCGATGATAGGAGTCTCTAGTAAGGCATGTTGTAGCACCTTGCGGCCTTCGTCGGTATTGAAAAGGCCATAGAGCATTGCTACGTCGGCGTTTGATTTCATGTTGTCCAGCACCCAGCGCAGCCAGTCTTCGATGCGCAGATAATGGCCGAGTCGGTTGGCCTGGGCCAGATTGCGCTGGTAGGCTTTGATGGCTTCGCTATCGCTGTCCAGGAGTGTGTGGGCGACGGCGTGCGCGGCCAGACGACCGCTGATAAGCGCGGGGTAGATTCCACCGCCGGTCGCGGCACCGCAAAGACCGGCGGCGTCGCCGATGAGCAAGACATGTCCGTGTTCATCGTTGCGATAGACACGGCGCAGGCGACCGCCGGTGGGAATCACGCCCGCTTTGCGCTCGACGACGCGCATCTTGCTGAGGTCAGCGATATGTTTGAAGACCTGGGCGGCCTGGTGGAGTGTCTTGCCAGGGCTGAAGGCGTGTGGATGACCGGCGACGCCGAGGGCGGTGATCTCGCCGTGCGGAGCCAGCCAGACGCAGTAGCCGGGAGCCAGTTCGTGATTCATGACCAGATAGAAGGTTTCACCGTCCAGTGGTACGTTCTCAATCAACCATTCTGCTCCTGCCAGGTAGCGGGTGTTTTGCTCTAGTCCCATAGATTGCGCCACCTGTGAGCGCGTGCCATCGGCCCCGATTAACATACGTGTGCTGATAGTGATGTGTTGCTGTGGATGAGAACGGGTGTGCGGCTGTTGATGGGTAGAGGTGTGGTCAATCACGTCTCTGCGCGTCTTTTCCTCAATGCCGAGTGTAATGTGCATCAGATTATCCTGGGCATGGTTGGCGGCGAGAAAGCTCGTGTGGGTACGCAGTTCGACGCCCCGCTGCTCTGCCTGCGCTGCCATCCAGCGCAACATGCCGGGAACGTCGGCCATGAAGAAGCGATAGACGCGCGAGCTGATCTCGATGGGCATTTGCTGTGGCGGCTGTACATGGATACGCCGTACTGCGTTCATAAGATAGCGCTGTGGTACGTCAAGGATATCCAGCACGTCATTAAAGAGGACACCGGTTGTGCGCACAATGCCGCCAACCTGGCTATCGCGCTCGATGACCAGCACGCGCAAGCCGAGCGCGGCGGCCACACCGGCAAAGCTCAATCCCGCAAAACTGGCACCGATCACAGTAACATCATATGGGACTGCGGACAACAAGGATGGCATGGACATGGCTTTCCTTTCTCCAGGGTTGGTAGCGAGCAGCCTTTCTATTGCTCTCATTATATTGCCTCTTTGCTGCTCCCGCCAGAAGCACTGTATTCGTTGGGCTTTTGCCAACCGTACTATGTATGATACGGTTGTCTGTTGGCCTTTGTATGTGTCTTCTTGTAGGGGCGTGATTCATCACGCCCTGAGAGAGGCTTGACGGGTGAGCAGGGCGTGATTCATCACGCTCCTACGGGATGGCCGATTTGGCTAGGTAAAATAGATCATCATGCTCTGAGAGAGGCTTGACGGGCGAGCAGGGCGTGATGAATCACGCCCCTACGGGAGCGGCGATGTCGGTGGTGAAAATAGATCATCATGCTCTGAGAGAGGCTTGACGGGCGAGCAGGGCGTGATGAATCACGCCCCGACGGGATGGCCGATTTGGCTAGGTAAAATAGATCATCACGCCCTGAGAGAGGCTTGACGGGCGAGCAGGGC
>DAOTVZ010000092.1:0-4104 GCA_034436045.1 Ktedonobacteraceae bacterium
CGCTCTATGCCTTAGCACGCTATCAGGAAGCACTTGAGGCCTTTGAAGACGCACTGCTCCAATCACCCACTTCAACTCAGGCGCATAATGGACGCGGCAACACGCTTTATCAGCTTAAACGCTATGAAGAAGCTCTTGAGGCATATCAGCGTGCCATAGACTTCAACCTTGCTTATGCGCCCGCCTATTACGGTCGGGGCAACATATACTCCATGCTCGGTAAACTTCAGGAGGCACTAGAGGCATATAAACAGGCGATCAGCTACGATGGCAATAAGGCACTCTACCATTACCATTACGGGAAAATACTCTACAAGTTACAGCATAATAAGGAGGCTTTAGCGGCTTTCGAGCAGGCAATGCGGCTTGGTTATAAAGATACGCACATTTATTGCCATCTCGGCGATGTCTTATGGCGGCTCAGCCGCAACAATGAGGCAATCCAGGCTTATGAACATGCTATCCAGCTTGCACCCGATAATGCCGATGCCTATTACGGCAAAGGCAACGCACACCTCGCCTTGAACAATTATCACGAAGCCATCAGTGCCTATGACAGTGCGATACAGCACCAGCCACACAAGGCTATCTACTATATCCACAAAGGCATAGCATTGAAGGAACTCAAGCGCTATGATGAAGCTCAAGAAGCCTATCAGCAGGCCATCGAGTTAGAGCCGGATAACGCCTACGCGCATAACAGCATGGGCAACCTGCTCTATGATCTTGGACGCTATCACAAAGCGCGCGCGGCCTATAATCGGGCTATCGCCCTTGAACCATGTTCAGCCGTCTACTACAAAAACTTAAGCGATGCCTTAAAATATCTGGGACTCTATAAACAGGCGCAACAAGCGTTTCAGCGCGCCAAAGAACTGGGCTATCAGAGCCAGCAGCAGCACATTAGCTAGTGACCAGGGACGCGGTTGATGGCAGCCGCGTCCTTGACCACACTTCGCATAGTTCTCGGCTAGATACGTTCAGCATCGACCATCTGAACTAATTCCGCTTCGGCGGCGTCCAGTAACAGCGCCTGGCTGGCAGAGGCGGGAAAAACTGCATAGACCTGCTGCCCAACCTCGTAGCCGCGCGCCGACTGGCTGTGTACGTCCGCCGTGAGCATTCCCAGACTACTACGTACAAGAAAACGGGTGAACGGCCCCAGGAAGGTGCGCAGCTCAATGTACCCACTCAGCATATTCGTATCTATACCAGGAGAGCCATTCGCACCCATCTCTTCAACATTACGGAGTGTTACCTCTTCCGGGCGAATCACCAGTAGAACGCGATCACCTTTCCGTCGCTCTCGCAGAGGTGGCACCCGCAGTTGCATCTCACCGACCCGACAGATGCCCTCTGCTGGCGACTCAACTATCGCGTGAAACTGGTTGCTACTGCCAACAAAAGTAGCTGCAAAAACCGTGTGGGGATTGCTATAAATTTCTTCGGGGCGATCAAGCTGCTCAATATGACCCCTTGCCATGACGGCAATGCGATCCGAGATTGCCAACGCCTCTTCCTGGTCGTGCGTCACATAGATGGCCGTCATCTTGAGCTGCTGCTGAATGCGCCGTATCTCATTGCGCAAATTGACGCGCACTTTGGCATCCAGCGCCGAAAGCGGCTCGTCTAGCAGCAACACCTTTGGTTCAATAGCCAGCGCGCGCGCCAGCGCAACACGCTGCTGCTGACCACCTGAAAGCTGATGCGGATAGCGTCGTCCAGCATCGGCCAGCCCGACCAGTTCCAGTAGCTCGGCGCAGCGACGTTTTACCTGCTCTTTGGGCAAGCGCTTGATCTCCATGCCAAAGGCGATGTTTTGCTCTGCGGTCATATGCGGAAAAAGCGCGTAAGACTGGAAAACCATGCCCATCGGGCGTTTATTGGCGGGGCGATTGGTAATATCTTCATCCTCCAGCAAGATGCGTCCCTCACTCGGTATCTCAAAGCCGGCAATCATGCGCAAAATAGTGGTTTTGCCACAGCCACTCGGCCCCAGCAGCGTCAGAAATTCACCGCGCTCTATCTCCAGGGAAACATGATCGACGGCAGTGACACTACCGAAATATTTCGCCAGATTCTCTATCGCCAGATATGCCATACGTGTAACACTCCTCGTTAGCGCGCCGCCGCAATTTCAACCTGTTGACCGGGACGACGCCGAACCAGCAGGATGATGCCCAGCACACAAAGCAATGTCAACAGGAAGCTCAAAACCGCCAGTGAGGCCGCTTTATGGGCATCGCTCTGCCCCACCTCATTCAGATAGATCGGGAAGGTAAAAATGCCAAAAAGCGAGGCCAGCGTGAACTCGCCCATCACCGTCGAGAAAGTGAGCAGGGCCGCGCTGATGATGCCGGGCCAGATATTAGGCATGATGATGCGCAGGAAGGTACGCCACCAGCCACTGCCCAGGCTATAGGCCGCCTCCGTCAACACAGTGGTATTAATAGCACGCATGCTGTTATCTATCGGACGATACACATAGGGTAGAGCCACAATGACATACGCACATACCAGCAATTGCGGTGTATTCACGATATTAAACGGATTATTGCTCAGAATGGGTACCAGCCCCAGCGAAAGCACATTGATCAGCAGGTTGGAGCTACCATACACCTCAAGCAAGCCCAGCGACATAATGATTGGGGGCACCGCGAATGGGATGAGAGAGAGAATATCCAGCACAATGCGCACTCCAGGCAGACGCATCTGCACCCAATACACCGTCGGCGTCACCAGGATAACCGCCAGCAACGTTGTCGCCAATGCCAGTTCTAGTGAAAGCTGCAAAGTCTGACCAAAATTTTTATCCGTAAAAATCTCCTGATAACTGTGTACATCCAGGCCCTTGCCACCTTGCAGGCCAAAAACCAGCGTAGCTATCAGTGGCACAACCAGATAGATCACCACCAGCAGCAAAAACAGAGCATCCAGGCTAACAATGAAAGCACGCGCCCGACTCTTCTGTTGCACAGCACTCATACACTCGTTACCTCCCCTGCCAGACGCTAACTCGCCGCAGCATAGCCGTATAAATGAATACGGCAACAACCAGTACCACCATCATGCCGACCGCCAGCGCATTGCCCAGGCCGACATCTATCCCTACGTTGCCCGCAACGACAAAACTGATCAGAATTGGCACGATATTAATGTTGCCCTGTGCCAGCGCATATGCTGTGGCATAGGCCCCGAACGCATTGGCAAAGAGCAATAGAGCAGCGGCAATCAACGAGGGCAACAACACCGGCAAGGCAATACGCCGCCAATAGGTAGTTCCAGAAGCTCCCAGATTCGTCGCGGCCTCACGCCATTCTGGTCGCAACACCGCCAGCGCCGGGACAGATACCAGAATCATGAGCGGCAACTGGAAGTAAAGATACACCAGCACCAGACCCCAGAAGGTATAGATACTGAAACCGAGATTATAGAGGTCGAGGTGCAGCATATTTTTCAGAAAGACCGTTACGAAGCCGGTTACGCCTAGCGTTGCAACGAAAGCAAAGGCCAGTGGCACACCCGCGAAATTAGCCGCGATGCTTGAAAAACCTATCAAGAAATTACGCAACCAGTTGGAACGCAGGCGATAGATACCATAAGCCGCCAAAAAGCCAATAATCGAACCGAGTAGAGCCGTTACCGCTGAGAGCGCAACACTGTTCTGAAAGGCATGGATATTGCTCGGCACCGAAAGCAGGCGCTGATAATTATTCAGTGTGGGCGCATTGGTATTGCTATCGACAAAACTACCTTCAAGAATGATGACGGCAGGCAAGATTTCAAACAGCAGGCAGAAGAGCAGGAAAGGCAGCAGCCCAAGCCAGCTCGTCAGCGTATAGCTCCAGCGAATTTTGTCCCTCCTCCTGCTCTTCGCCTGCGCTGTTCCAATAGAGGACGCTCCGACCTCATCTCCGGTCGCGGGAAGTTGCATAATTCCTCTCTCCTCGTAAATACCGTAGGGGCGTGATTGATCACGCCCTGCTCGCCCGTCGATCCGTTCTCAGGACGTGATCAATCACGCCCCTACATGATCGCCGCTCCCTTCTCAGGACGTGATCAATCACGCCCCTACATGATCGCCGCTCCCTTCTCAGGACGTGA
>DAOTVZ010000093.1:0-17606 GCA_034436045.1 Ktedonobacteraceae bacterium
GGGCGTGATGAAGAAATTTCTCCCTGAAACCGGCAATGGCATCGTGCCGTAGGGGCGTGATTCATCACGCCCTGAGAGCCGTGCGACGGGCGTAAGGGCGTGATGAATCACGCCCCTACGAAAGGACGTATGAGAGTTTGCCTATCGGGTGCTTTCTGATAGATTATGAGATGTTGTGCAAGTAGCTGGCTTTGGCAAGGGCCGTGTGAGGTGATATAAAGAAAAGGTGAGCAAACTGCGTTGCCTGTGGTGGGCAAACGCGAAGCTGACTAGAAAAAGTAGGGAAGCAATGACAACACCTTTGCGCGTAACGGTATGGAACGAATATCGGCATGAGAGGATGCATAAAGAGGTCGCTGATATTTACCCCGAAGGCATCCACACGACTATTGCCAACGCTTTACGGCAGTCTGGCTATGACGTGCGGACGGCTACGCTGGATGAGCCGGAACATGGATTGACGCAAGACGTGCTGAATACGACCGATGTGCTGACATGGTGGGGACACATGTACCATAAAGATGTCAGTGATGAGATTGTCGAGCGTGTCTATCAGCGTGTGCTGGATGGCATGGGGCTGATTGTGCTGCATTCCGGGCATTTCTCAAAGATTTTCAGGAAGTTGATGGGGACAACCTGCAACCTCAAATGGCGCGAGAGCGGCGACCGCGAGCGGTTGTGGGTGGTCGCGCCGGGTCATCCGATCACCGAGGGATTGGGTGAGTATATCGAGATTGACCATGAAGAGATGTATGGCGAGCATTTTGATATTCCTGCGCCGGAGACGCTGGTCTTTGTAAGCTGGTTTACCGGCGGCGAGGTCTTCCGTAGCGGTTGCTGCTACACACGCGGGCGTGGCAAAATCTTCTATTTCCGCCCCGGTCACGAGACGTTGCCCACGTATTATCATCCCGACGTGCAGCGCGTTATCAGCAATGCGGTACGCTGGGCCGCTCCCATCCCAGGAGCCGAGCGGGTCTTCGGCAATACTCCAGCTTTGGAATATAAGTAATGAGGTAGTGTATATTATACATGATAGCATAAAATATATGGAATAGTATTATAAAATATACTATTCCATATATTTTATGCTATCATCTGTTATTACGGCGATACTTCATCCAGACGTTTGTTACGTGTGGCGACGCCGAATTGGGCGATGATGGCTGAGACGACGAGGCAACCGCCGATAATCAGGAAGGTGGTCAGGGTACCGAGGACGGGGATGAGCGGCGCGATGACCAGGATGCCGATGCCACCGCCGACATGCCCGATACCATCAACCAGCGCGAAGCCGGTGGCGCGGGCGCGGGTAGGATAATTCTCGGTAGACCAGGTGTAGGACATAGGCACCCAGAGGTTGAAGCCGAAGAACAGAATAATGGAGCCGATGGCGGCAATTGCAAAGTTGCCGGTGCCACTCAGGGCGATCATGATACCGCCGATCAGCGTCAGCACGGCAGAGATTGGTAGCCAGTATTTACGCTCCATGTTCTCGCCAATCGCGTAGGCGACAATTGCACAGAGAATGAAACCCAGTGTACCGATAGCTGCAATCAGGCCGGCTTCGGGGGGAGGATACTTCAGACCGGCCAGCAGGCTTGTCAGGCCGGCGGCGATAGCGTAGACGGTAATGTAGCCGATGAGCCAGACGAAGAGCAGCAGGATGGTACGTCGCAGATAGAGGCCATTGCTGAAAATCTCCGCGTAGGACATCTTCTCGCTTTCTACCTGCACCGGTATCTCTGCGGCGGGTGGTGGCAGGGTGGTGCGGCGAGTGGCGTGGCGTTCCATCTCGGTGACGACCCGGTCTGCCTCATCAATACGCCCGCGCGTGATGAGCCAGCGCGGCGATTCGGGCAGTTGTACACGTAGCAGAATGCCGATTAGAGCCAGAAGCGCGCCAATGGCATACATGACTTTCCATCCATAAGTAAAACCAGGCCCTGCTATGGCGAATGGTAATCCGTCGGGGAATGGAGTTGGGGGGGTTGTCAAAAAGAGGCCGAGCCAGATGCCGAAAAAGGCTCCCAGCGAAGACATAATAAAGACCATCGAAGTATACCTGGCGCGACCTGTGTGCGGAGCAACCTCATTGATATAGGTATTGACGAGGGCCAGGTCTGCGCCGATGCCGATGCCGGTGATGGTGCGTGCAATGACAAAATTGGTATAGTCTCCTACCAGTGCTGTATACAGCGAGCCGATACCGGTGAGAAGCATCGTCACCAGCAGCATGTCGCGTCTGCCAAACCTGTCGGCCAGTGGACTGAGGACGAGCGTGCCGATGACATAGCCCACCAGGTTCAGCAGAACAGGCAGACCGAGATAGTTTGCCGCGTTGAGCGGTGTGCAGCCATTGATGATCTGCGTACAGGTTTGGATGAACGAGACATTGATGTCAAAGATGTCGAAAAAGGTGAACAGGAAACCCACGCCAATGATGCCGATGTACAGATAGGGAAGCGACCAGACCGGGATGCGATCCTGCCGTGCAATAATAGCGGCAGCGGAACTGCGCGAACCGGCCCCAGAGAGGGGAATGGAAGAACCTCCTGATGCCATACGATACTCCTTTCAAAACATGAGGCAATGTTTACAGGTTGCCAGGTAGCATGTATGCCGCGCGTTGCAGATAGAGTGCCATACTCTATCCGCATAAAGGAAAGGTTCGTCAGAGAGAACAAGCTGTTCTCTCTTTGGAACAAGTATGCCTGATCAGGTTATATAATGTCAAGAGGTACTTGACAGACGTGTGGAAAATCAGGCATACTGTTCTTATGGTAGGACGAAATGTTCAACAGAATGAACAGGAACCGATGGGCCAGGCTATATCCACTCCGGCTCCGATGGTAGAGCGCGCTTTTCGCCTGCTTGATCTGCTGAGCCTCTCTGAGGAGGGCCTGACACTTTCGGAGTTGGCACGGGCTTTGGAGATGAGCAAGAGTAGTGTACATGGCCTGCTCAGGACGTTGGAGAATAATAGCGTGATTGAGCAGGCGGAGGAGCGGCGCTATGTGCTGGGGCCGCATCTCTATGACCTGGCGCGAGCAGCGATGCAGCATGCCGGTCTGCGGCGTTTTGCATTACCGGCGATGGAACGCTTAGCCGGCATATGTTGTGAAACAGTTTTTCTAGGGCGTATTGAGCAGGAGCATGTACGCATTATTGAAAGTGTCGAAGCTGGCGGCGATTCTCCCCTGTTCCACATCACGGCTCCGCGTGGGACGCGCGTGCCGTTGTTGGCGGGAGCTATCGGGCGCGTTGTGCTGGCCTGCTGGTCGCCGGAGCAGCGCAGTGCATTCCTGCGCGAGAGAACCTTGCCACAATTTACGGTGCATTCAATTACTGATCCGGTGGCATTTCTGGAGGCCGTTGCTGAGACAGAGCAGTCAGGTGTTGGTATTGATCACGAAGAGTATCTAACAGGCGTCAATGCCGTTGCTGCACCGATCTATGGTGTGGGCAAGGCTTTAGTCGCCCTTTTATGGATAGTTGGTTTTGCTTCACGCTTCGATGACGAGGCAATGCAGCGTGCTGCGCAACACTTGCGGGCTGAGGCTCTGGAAATCTCGCGGCTGCTTGGAATGCGCTGACGCTGCTGCTGCACTGATGACGTATGGACGTTGTTATGGCGGGAAGGAGGCTATGCTTGATGCGCGAACTTATCACGCTGCATGTGAATGGCGAACAGCATGATGTGGCGATCATTCCGCATCACACGCTGCTGGAGGTGCTGCGCGAGGATATGGGTCTGATCGGCACCAAGCACGGCTGTGAACTGGGCGAATGTGGGGCCTGTACCGTGCTGCTAGATGGAATGCCCGTGCTGTCCTGCCTCACGCTGGCAATTGAGGCTCAGGGCCATGAAATTGTGACAGTTGAAGGACTGGAACGCAACGGCAAATTACATCCCCTGCAAGAGACCTTTGCCGAACTGGGCGCGGCACAATGCGGCTACTGCACGCCCGGTATGTTGCTCTCCGGTGCGGCTCTGCTTGAAACAACATCCGTGCCGACACGCGAGCAGATCAAAGAGGCGCTGGCGGGTAATCTGTGTCGTTGTACGGGCTACACCAAGATTTATGAAGCGGTAGAGGAAGCGGCTGCACGGATGCAGCGTGGAGGTAAGCTATGACGATTTCGCTGGATACCCCCAAAAAACAACAGTATCGCGTGGTCGGCACGCCGCGTCCCAAAGTCGATGCCTATAACAAAGTGACCGGGCGCGCTCTCTATGCTGATGACATTATGCTGCCACGCATGGTCTACGGTCGCATCCTGCGCTCACCTCATCCGCACGCGCGCATCCTCTCGATCAACGCCCGCCGCGCTTTAGAGCTACCGGGCGTGCTGGCGGTGCTGACCGGTGAGGACCTGCCGCGTCGCTACGGTATTCTGCCATCCAGCCAGGACGAATACGCGCTGGCCGTTGAGAAGGTGCGCTACGTTGGCGATCCCGTTGCCGCCGTAGCTGCGCTTGACCCGGACATTCTGGACGAGGCGCTCAAGCTGATCGAGGTCGAATACGAAGTGCTACCGGCATTGATGTCGATTGATGAGGCGCTGGCACACCCCGAAGTTAAGATCAATGATGAGGCGCGCATCGGCAATATTCACAAGGCTGTCTCGTATGAGTTTGGCGACATGGAGGCTGGCTTTGCCGCAGCGGATTACGTGCGCGAGGACTGGTTTTACTACGAAGGCAACAATCATGCGCCGATGGAGGCTCATGCCTGTGTGGCCTCGTGGGAGCCGAATCCGAGCGACCCGGTGGGGGGCAAGCTGACCCTCTGGTCCTCGACGCAGACGCCGCATTACGTGCATCGGGAAGTGAGCAAGGTACTGAATGTGCCACCTTCGCATGTTCGCGTCATCGCGCCCAACGTCGGCGGCGGCTTTGGCGGCAAGACCGATCCTTTCTCGCACGAAATCTGTGCCTGCGAACTCTCGCGTCGCCTGGGACGGCCCGTCAAGATCACCTGCACGCGCGAAGAGGTCTTCCTGCTGCATCGTGGACGCCATCCCGTCAAAATGTGGATTAAGACAGGTGTCAAGCGCGACGGCACAATTACAGCTATGCATTTCCGCTCGTTTCTGGATGGCGGCGCGTATGGCTCCTACGGTATAGCAACGACCTATTATACCGGTGCTTTGCAGACTGTCACCTATAAAGTTCCCTGCTACAAGTTCGAGGGTATGCGTATCTTCACCAACAAGCCGCCGTGTGGCCCCAAGCGCGGGCATGGCACGACGCAGCCGCGCTACGCCGTCGAGGTACACATGGATAAGCTCGCGCATGACCTTGAGATGGACCCCGTAGCATTTCGCCTGCACAATCTGATTGAACCATACACACGCACGGTGAACGGATTACGCATTACCAGTTGTGCGCTGGACGAATGTCTGCACAAGGTAGTAGAACGCTCAGGCTGGCGCGAGTTCCGGCAGACGAAACTTCTTACGGCGTCACAGGGATCGGTCAAGCGCGGCATGGGAATAGCCGCTTCGAGCTACATTTGTGGCGCGGGCAAGCCGATTTACTGGAATGATATGCCGCACTCTGCGGTGCAGATACGCTTAGATCGTGGTGGTGGCGTCACTGTATATTGTGGCTCGACCGATATAGGACAAGGCTCAACCTCTGTGCTGGCCTACGTAGTGGCCGAGGAACTGGGTATCGCGCCGGAGATCATACATCTTGAGACGGCTGACACTACACTCACTCCCGTTGATCTCGGCTCCTATTCCAGCCGCGTAACATTTATGGCGGGCAACGCGGCTATCGCGGCTGCAAAACAGTTAAAAGAGAAGCTTTTCACTGTTGCGGCTGAGTTTCTCAAGGTGCCGGTGGAGCGCCTGGAGGCGGCTGAGGGTGTGATCTATGACGGCGACGATCCTGGGCTGACACTACCGTTTGCCAGAGCGATACAACTGGCGGAGGAACGCTATGGTGCGCTGGTAGCTGCCGGTTCATACAAGCCACCGGAGGACCTGGGTGGCAATTACAAGGGCGCGGGCGTCGGCCCTTCACCGGCTTACTCCTACTCGGCCTGCGTAGCGCAGGTCGCTGTCGATGAGGAGACGGGCGAGATTACGGTTGAGAAACTGTGGCTGGCGCACGATGTTGGTCAGGCCATCAATCCTCTGCTGGTGGCCGGACAGGTCGAAGGCGGCGCGTATATGGGCTTTAGCGAAGCAGTGATGGAGCAGCAAATCTTCCGCAAGGGACGACATAAGATACCTTCGCTGCTCGACTACAAGCTGCCGACCACGCTGGATACACCAGAGATTGAGACGATTCTGGTGGAGGCACCTGACCGCGAGGGGCCATTTGGCGCGAAGGAGGCCGGTCAGGGACCCCTCAATCCCGTCATTCCGGCGATTGCCAATGCTGTCTATGATGCTATCGGTGTGCGTATCGATGAAACACCGCTAACGCCGGATAAGGTACTGCGCGCGCTCAATGCTGTGCATGGTAAGTCCGGTCAATATACGGGCGTGAAACCGGTGGCGGCACCGGAGCCATGGCCGACGCGATTAGTCAAGTGGCAGCCGCGCGCGGATGAGAATGTGAGTGAAGGGAGGAATGGCTGATGTTACGCTTGCCCCCATTTCGCTATCTCGCCCCGACCAGTCTAAGGGAGGCAGCCCATCTGCTGGCCGAAGAGGGTGAGCGGGCCATGCTGGTCGCGGGCGGGACAGACCTCTATCCCAACATGAAGCGACGCCAATTCACGCCGCCGGTGCTGATCGGTTTGCGCGGTATTGCCCGCCTCAAGCATATCAGTGGCACGCCGGAGCAAGGGTTACGTATCGGCGCGATGGTCACATTGACCACACTGGCTGAGCATCCCATGATTCAGCAATACTATACTGCGCTGTCTACCGCTGCCAACTCTATCTCCACGCCGCAATTGCGCAATATGGGCACGATTGGCGGAAATCTGCTGCTGGATACGCGCTGCAACTATTACGACCAGACCGAGTTCTGGCGGCACTCTATCGGCTATTGCATGAAGAAGGACGGAGAGATTTGCCTCGTCGCCCCCGGTAGCCCGCGCTGCTGGGCCATTTCGTCCGCCGATAGCGCCCCCGTGCTGGTCAGCCTCAATGCACAGGTGCGTCTGGTGAGTGAGCGGGGTGAGCGCATAATTCCGGTACGGGAACTTTTCCGCGACGATGGCATGCGTCCCTATACGAGGCAGCAGGATGAGATACTGGTGGAGGTATTGTTGCCGCCTGCCGATGGCTGGCAGAGCGTGTACATGAAGCTGCGACGGCGTGGCTCCTTTGATTTTCCCATTCTGGGCGTGGCGGCGGCGCTGCGTCTGGCGGAAGATCAGACGGTGCAGGAGGCGCGACTGGTGCTGGGTGCGGTGGCTTCGCATCCGGTAGAGGTATCGGAGGCATCGTTGCTGGTGGGTCAACGCCTCGCACCTGATGTGATCTCGCAGGTTGCGACGCTGGCGGCCAAACGCGCGAAACCGCTGGATAACGCTGATCTGACCATCAACTACCGCAAACAGGTCACGCCCGTGTATGTGCGACGCGCGCTAGCGCAATTTGTGAAGGCATAATGATGCGCTAAGAAAGAAAAGAGGGATAATGCGTTATGTCTGACCTGGAAACGGCCTCTCGCTCTCAGATCGAGGCTCATCAGTTAGCACGTTTGCAGCAGGGGCTGACAGAGGTGTTGGCCCACAATCCCTTCTATCAAGCAAAACTCTCTTCTATTTTCCAGGGCGAGCAGCAGGGCGACCACAAAGGTCGCCCCTACCCTATGATAAATTTGGGGAGTTTGCATGATCTGACTCGTTTGCCCTTCACGACGAAGCAGGAACTGGTTGCCGATCAGGAGGCGCATCCCCCCTTTGGGCATAATCTGACCTACCCGTTGAGCCAGTATATTCGCTTGCACCAGACTTCTGGCACGACGGGGCGTCCGCTCAAAATTCTGGATACGCAGGAGAGTTGGGACTGGTGGGCCGAGTGCTGGACTGCTGTCTACCGCGCCGCCGGTGTGACACGCGACGATATTGTCTTTCTGGCCTTTAGCTTCGGCCCCTTTATTGGTTTCTGGTCGGCCTATGAAGGCGCGAAACGCCTGGGCGCGCTGACGGTGCCAGGGGGAGGCATGGACTCGATGCAGCGGCTGTATGCCATGCAGGACGTGGGCGCGACGGTGCTGGTCTGCACGCCGAGCTATGCGCTAAGGCTGGCTGAAGTGGCGCAGGAGCATGGCATCGATTTGAGCAAATCCAGTGTGCGTATCACTATTCATGCGGGCGAGCCAGGGGCATCGATTCCGGCAACGCGCCAGCGCATCGAACAGGCATGGGGCGCGCGCGCCTATGACCACACGGGCATGACCGAGATGGGCGCGTATGGCTTCTCCTGTTCACAACAACGCGGCGTGCATGTCAATGAAGCCGAGTTTGTCGCGGAGATATTGCATCCGCGCACGTGCGAGCCGGTCGCGGAGGGTGAGGTTGGCGAACTGGTGTTGACCAACCTGGGCCGTTGGGGCAGTCCGGCGATCCGCTATCGCACGGGCGATCTTGTGCGGCACGGCGGCTATTGCTGTCCTTGCGGACGCAGCCTGCTTTTTTTGCCCGATGGCGTGCTTGGACGCGCAGACGATATGCTGATTGTTCGGGGCGTCAACGTCTATCCTTCGGCGCTGGCAAATGTGTTGCACCGCTTCCCCGAAATCACTGAATATCGTATTATTGTCACAAAAGAAGGAACGATGGATGAGATTGCGCTGCAAGTGGAGTGTCCCCCGGCGCTGATTCCTCAGTTGCAGGAAGAATTGCGTGTTGCGTTCAACTTGCGCGTGCCCATCGAGGCTGTTGACCTGGGAACCTTGCCACGCTTTGAACTGAAGGCGCGTCGCGTGGAGGATCGACGACGGCGTTTTTAGTCTGCCGGAATAAATCATCCGTCTGGTGGAATTTCTGCTCGCTATGAGGTATAGTGAAGGAAGAGAAATTTCCCTGACCAGAAAGGATGAAACACAGTGCAAATACTGCGTGGTAGCGCCACTACCAATCCGGTGACGACGACGTTAGCGGGCATTCAATGGCTATTTTTCATGTTCGCCAACGTCGTCGTCATCCCTATCTCCGTCGGCGATGCCTTTCATTTGCCACCGGCGGTCATCACGGCCTCATTGGAGCGCGCCTTTATTTACACCGGTCTGGCCTGTCTGCTCCAGGTGCTGATCGGTCATCGTTTCGCATTCATGGAGGGGCCTGCGGGTCTCTGGTGGGGCTTTATTCTCAGTCTCGTCAGCAGTGCTGCTGCTACTGGAGAGTCTCTGGTTGATGTTGGAGGAAGCCTGGAGACGGGTATTTTGATTGCCGGTGTGCTGGTAATGCTGATTGGGTTGTTTGGTGTGGGCTGGTGGCTGCGCCGTCTTTTCACGCCAGTTGTGAACAGCACATTTTATTTTCTACTTGGCGTGCAACTGTGCGCGACCTTCTTTAAAGGCATGGTAGGTCTCTCTAGCAGTGCAATTATTCAAATTCCTACCGCCCTCTTCTCGTTTGTGCTGGTGATCCTGGTCATGTTCATTAGCATACGCGGGAGAGGTGTCATCAGCAATCTGGCATTGCTGATCGGGATTATTGTGGGTTGGGTTGGCTTTCGCCTGATCTTTCCCGGTCGAACCAGCGCGATGGCCCCGGCGGGTAGCGCCTTTTTCGCGCTTTTCCCCTGGGGTAATCTGGCCTGGAATGTCGGTGTGATTACTGCGACGGTGCTGGCGGGCCTGATGAGTATGAGCAACACGTATGCTACGCTGGAGGGAGTCGAGCCGCTGTATCACGAGCCGGTGACACCGCCGATCTATCGCCGCTCGCTACTGATTACGGGCTTTAGCTCGCTTGTGTCGGGCGTTCTTGGCCTGGTGCCTTACGCGCCATACACATCATCGTTAGGTTTCCTACGTGCTACGCGCATCTATGATCGTTTGCCCTTCCTGCTGGCCTCTATCCTTTTTATGCTGCTCGGTATCATACCCGTGCTGGGACAACTCTTCGCATCGCTACCCCTCAGCGTTGGTGATGCAGTGCTGTTTGTGGCCTATCTACAACTCTTTGGCGCGGGTCTCAATGCTATTGAGGGCATAAAGTTCTCTTTTAAGACCATCTATCGGGTTGCGTTGCCGGTGCTGTTCGGTATTACACTGATGACGATACCGGCGACAGCCTTTACATCGATCCCGGCAATTGTGCGCCCCTTACTGCAAAACGGCTTGGTCATGGGCATCCTACTGGCAATCATTCTGGAGCAGATAATACGCTGGGACAAACTGGCCTGATGACATTCCCAGGTCGTAGGGGCGTGATTGAGCGCATCTTGCCTGTGCATTGTACCCTCACGAATGACGTATAATGAGAAAAACTATTTCGATGTTAAGGAGGAGAACTATGGCCGCGACGTTTCGCGCCTTCGTTGTAAATAAGACCAATGATGGTTTTACGGCTGGCTTTCAAGAGTTGACCCAGGCCGACCTGCCTGCCGGTGAGGTGCTGGTACGGGTGGCGTATTCGAGCGTGAACTATAAGGATGGGCTGGCGTCGATACCGGACGGAAAGATTGTGCGCACGTATCCCTTTGTGCCAGGGATTGATCTTGCCGGAACGGTGGTTGAATCGAGCGATCCCAACTATAAGGAAGGCGATGAGGTGCTGGTGACGGGCTATGAACTGGGCGTATCGCATTATGGCGGTTTTAGCGAGTACGCGCGCGTCAAATCGGCCTGGCTGGTGCCGCTACCGAAGGCCCTGACGCTGAAAGAGGCCATGACCTATGGGACGGCGGGCTTCACGGCGGCGCTTTCTGTGCATCAACTGGAACATATGGGGCTGAAACCTGCCAACGGGCCGGTGCTGATTACCGGTGCGACCGGCGGTGTGGGCAGCATCGCTATCGGCATCCTCAAGCGACGTGGCTATACTGTTGTTGCCAGCACGGGCAAAGAGTCCGAGCATGAGTATCTCAGGCAATTGGGAGCCGACGACATCATCAGTCGTGCCGTGACTTCGGCTGAGAGCAATCGCCCCTTAGAAAAGGAGCAGTGGGCGGGTAGCGTCGATGCCGTTGGCGGCAGTACGCTGGCCTACCTGATTCGCACAACGAAGACCGGTGGCTCCATTGCGGCGTGTGGCAATACCGGCGGCCCCAATTTCAGCACGACCGTTTTTCCTTTCATTCTGCGTGGTGTTAGCCTGCTCGGCATCGATTCGGTCAATTGTCCGATGCCTTTGCGCCGCGAACTATGGGAGCATCTCGCCAGCGATTATCGCCCTGCCGCACTCGCCAGCATCGGACACGAAACGCCGTTTGATGAGCTACCTAACGCGCTGGCAACCATTCTCAAAGGTGGCATGCGCGGACGTGCTGTGATCTCTATCGGGGCGTGATCGTGAATTTCCCCACCGAAAGCGGTAATGAGGTGGGGAAATTTTATAATAGCGCCTTTCAATCTTGAAGATATTATTTTTGTCTATCCTTTAGAGGGAGCGTTTCTTGTATAGAGAAGATAGTTGTTACCGGTGGGAGTGGGCAGGTTGGTTATGAGCTAATCAAAGATCTCGTGGAGCGCGGCTTCACCGGAGCCGAAATATTTATGGCGAGATATGGGAATCTTATGACGTTGACAAGGCGATAAGGGGTTTGTCATGTTATATCGTGAAAGTGCGGAGGGAAGGATTGCTATTACGCAACCGATGCACGCCTGGGTTTCGGGCCAATTGGCGCGTGCGTGGGGCAATCAGCAGTTTGGTGAGGTAAGGCCGAGAGAGGCGGTGTGTCTGGCGGCGGAACAGCACGATATTGGGCATATTCCCTGGGAGCAGATGCCTCGATTGAACGAGCGTACCGGCCTGCCCTATAGTTTCTATGAAATGCCTCGGCAATGGCACGTGCAATTGTGGTCTGTGGCGGCGCGCATGGTGTTACCGCAGGGCCGGTACGCCGCGCTGCTCGTTTCGCTGCATGGCACAGTGCTGTACGAGAGCTACGATCCGGCAAAAGATACGCCCGAAAATGCCCAGACTGTTGAGGCGTATCTGACCCAGGAACGCGCCTTTCAGCAAGAGTTGATCACAAGTCTGCGCTCCGACGCATTTTACGCGCCCTATGCCACCGATGAGATGATCGTGCATAATCGGCGGCTCATTCAGTTATGGGATGCGTTGTCACTCTACATCTGTTTTGCGCGTCAGCAAGCACAAATCATACAGCAGGTTCCTACTGCTATCACTCCCACTACGTTAACCATTACTCCACGCAATGACGAAGCCACTCAATTCACCGTCACTCCCTGGCCCTTTAGTGCCAACGAGGTGATACTGACCTATGAGGGCCGCTATCTCAACGAGACCTTCAGCGATGAGGCGGTGATGCGCGAGACATTGCAACGCGCCCCGTGGGTAACGCTAGAGACACGGCTTTTGCCTGTGTAGAGACATGATAATGCTTTGTTATTCATAAGGAGTAGCTTAAAAGTCTGTTTATATAAGACCTTGTAGTTGCTCAGCTAGCAGCTAGCAGCGGCAGGCGCGGCAGAGGCCGAAGAGAGAGAGCGAATGGCCCTCAATAGCGAAACCGGTCTGGCGTTCAATGGCCACAATCTGTTCTTTGGGCAGGCAGGCGTCGATATCAACGACGCGGTGGCACTTCGTACAGGTGAGATGATGATGATGCGTTCCGCCACACACACGGTAGTGATGCGTGCCATCGGCAAACTCAACGCGATCCAGCACACCCATGGCGACCAGCTTCTCAATGGAGCGAAAAACGGTGGCTCGTCCCAAACGTGGCTCAACCTTGCGTAATTCTTGCCACAGTTCATCGGTGGTAAAATCGGCATTGCTGTTCGCCAGTTCAATTAATCGTTCGGCGATGAGTCGTCGTGGTCGCGTATTGCGCTGACTTACTTCATCAAAAGCAGCGTAGATTTTCTCCGCAATCATCATCTCTCTTCTTCCTATCTGCTTGCATATGCCTGAGCGCGAAGGCTTGAGCCTGGTTTCTGATCTCTTCCGCTATATATGGAATATTGTATCACAGGATGGACGATATCGCACCTGATAGCTACTCTGAGATGCATAAGCTACAGCTACTGCGCTCTAAAACTTATTTCCTTGTACCCCCTTTTGTTTGTCTGCCAATGATGAGCAAGGGCGGAGGCCACGTAGAGGAGCGTTGCCAGTGTAGCGATATAGAAGCTGGCAGGTAGGTAACGGCCTGTGCCAACAACGGTCAATAAAAGGCCCGTCCAGGTGATTGCCAGTCCAAAGATGACGGAGAGAGTGATGCTGGTAAGTGGGCGGTGCGTGAAACGCATAGCGCTGGCGGCGGGTGCGATTAGCAGCGCAAAGACCAGTAATGCGCCCACGACCTGGATTGCAATGGCAATGGTGATTGCCAGCAGCAGCAGAAACAGGATTGAAAGCAAACGGGTGGGAACACCACGCGCCTGGGCGACTTCCGGGTCAATCGAGGCAAACAGCAACGGTCGAAACACGATGACCAGCGCCACCAGTACCAGCGCTCCAACGACGCTGGTGATCGCTATCGCACCTGGCGTCACGCTGAGAATCGACCCGAAAAGCGCGTTGACCGTCGCGCTGGCGTTAGAGCCGGAGGCGTACAGGCCGGTAAACAGCACGCCCAGGCCGAGCGCGAAAGCCAGTACCATCCCTGTCTCCACGTCGCGCCCACGCACCCGCTCGCCCAGGATGCCGATGCCCAATGCGCTCAAGAGCGTCAAGATGAGCATGCCGACCAGCGAACTGAGGCCGAAGAGCGGGCCACCGGTCGCTCCGGCAAAGCCAATGTGCGAGAGCGAGTCGCTGGCAAATGCTTCTGTGCGTAACACAACAAAGTAACCTATGATTCCTGTGACCAGGGCAACTACCGTCCCTGCTAGAAAAGCATTGCGTATGAATTCCTGCTGCAATAGTGTAATAAACATTATATACTCCCTTTACGTTTCTGCTCTCTTGTTACCAACTCACTCTCTTTAGCTAAATGAGACATTATCTCATTGACAGAAAGCAATCGGTGTGCTATGCTCTTAAAAGATACAACGTATCAGTAAGAAAGTCAAGGTAGGCGGTAACAGGGCGACCGCCAGGGGTACCCTGAGTTAACTATGGGGCATGCTCTACTATGAGACGGTGCCATACAGGCCCTGCTGGCTTGACAGGTTTGAGGGAGGAATTATGTTATGATACTGAGGATACGACAGGCACTCTGGTTTGTGCCAGTAGTACTTATTTGTGTCTTACTGTTAAGCTCCTGTGGTGGCTTGACCAGTAGCAACGGAGGTTCAGCTTCAAAAGTCATTAAGGTGGTCGCGGCAGAGAATTTTTACGGCGATGTCGTTAATCAATTGGGAGGGAGCCATGTCGATGTGACAAGTATTCTCTCTGACCCAAACGTGGACCCGCATGAATATACTTCGAACGTGCAGACGGCGCTCAAGGTGAGTCAGGCAGACCTGGTAATTCAGAATGGTGATGGTTACGACGATTGGATGAACAAGTTGCTATCTGCTTCGCCCAATGCAAAGCGGATTGTACTCACCGGTTTTGACCTGGCTACCTACCATTTGCCGGAAAACGAGCATGTCTGGTACAGTATTAACGATATGGTACCGATTGCACAAGGAATTACTAATGCTTTAAAGAAGCTAGACCCGACAGATGCTTCGACCTTTGATCACAGGCTAACGGCCTTCGAGCAATCGTTACAGCCCTTGCAGCAAAAGATTCAAGAGATTTATGCGAAGTATCATGGAACACCGGTCGCATTGACAGAGACGATTTATCTTTATCAAGCCACGCCGGAGGGGTTAGATGTGCTGACGCCGTTTGCTTTCATGAAGGCCAACGCGGAGGGAATCGATCCCCCTGCTGATAGCGTGGTCGCCATCAATAACGAGATCGATCAAAGGCAGGTCAAGGTTTTGATCTATAACGAGCAGACGGTGACACCGATTACCACCAATGTACAGAATGAGGCGAAGCGGCAGCATATTCCGATTGTGCCTATCACAGAGACGATGCCTGCGGGCAAGACGTATCAGAGCTGGATGCTGGATCAATTGAATGTGCTGGAAGCGGCTTTGCAGCAAGGAACAGGAAAATAACGAGGTCATAGTGTGACTACAGAACCAATTGTTAAAGTTGAGCATGCGCGTATCCGTCTGGGGGGACGTATCATTCTGGAGGATATAAACCTGACGGTATACGCGGGCGAGTTTGTCGCCGTGCTGGGGCCAAACGGCGCGGGCAAGTCCACGCTGCTCAAGAGCTTGCTCGGTTTGATTAAGCCGGAGGCCGGGACGATCTCGATTCTGGGGCGTCCGGCGCGGCGCGGCAACCCTGCTATCGGCTATGTGCCGCAGAAGCGCGTACTTGAGGGCGACCTGGCGTTGCGCGCACGCGATGTCGTGGGTTTCGGTCTCGACGGTCATCGCTGGGGCATCGGCTGGCCTGATGCGCGGCGTAAGGCTCTGATTGACAATGTGCTACGCGAGGTCGATGCGTTAGAACTGGCCGATGTGCCCATCGGAGAACTATCGGGCGGCGAGCAGCAGCGCCTGTTAATTGCACAGGCCCTGCTGACTAATCCTCGCTTACTGCTCTTAGATGAGCCACTGGCAAATCTGGACCTCAACCGTGAGCAAGAGATTGTGGCCCTGGTAGCCAGGGTGTGTCGTGAGCGCAATGTTGCCGTCATGCTGGTGACGCATGATATTAACCCGTTACTGTCTGTTATAGATCGTGTGTTATATATTGCTAATGGACAGAGTGCTATCGGAACGCCGGATGAGGTGATCACAAGCCAGACACTTTCGCGGCTCTACGGTACGCCGGTTGAGGTTGTGCGCACGCTCAATCGTGTTTTTGTTGTTGGCGTAGAGACGTAGGGGAACGAGGGACTATCAACCATGCTTGACATGCTTTCTATTACGTTTGTACAGAATGCGCTGCTCACGGGCACGTGTGTGGCCCTGGTTTCCGCTTTCATCGGCTACTTTCTGGTGGTGCGCCGTCTAACCTTCGCCGGTCACGCGCTTTCACACATAGGCTTTGCCGGTGCGGCAGGAGCGGTCTTGCTGGGTTTGCCACCGCTTGCTGGCCTGCTTGTGTTTACAACCGGAGCAGGCATCGGTATCAGCCTGCTCAGCAAAGAATCGCGTGAGCGTGACCTGGCTATCGGTATTATATTAACCTTCGCGCTCGGCCTGGGCATTCTTTTCCTTTCCCTTTATGAGGGCTTTGCGGAGCGCGTCTATGCCATTCTGTTCGGCGATATTCTAGGTATCAGTCGCGGCGATGTTATTGCGACCGCTATCTTTAGCCTGCTAACCATGCTGGCGGTGCTGGCGCTGTTTCGTCCATTGCTGTTCAGTTCGTTCGATCCGCAGGTTGCCGAGGCGCGCGGGGTGCCGGTGCGCGCGCTCTCCGTTGGCTTTTTGCTGCTGCTGGCGATAACGGTTTCGATGTCGGTGCAGGTGGTCGGCGTACTGCTGGTCTTTACGCTGCTGGTTGGCCCGGCAGCGACCGCTATGCTGCTCATCAAGCGTCCGCTGGGAGCTATTCTGTTAGCTATGCTGTTAGGGGTATGTTATGTCTGGTTCGGCATGTTTCTTGCCATTGCTGTAGCTAACGGCACCTGGCCGCCCAGCTTCTTTATCACCGCGCTCTCCTTTGGCGTCTATCTACCAGTGCGCCTGCTCGCGCCTTTATGGCACAAACGCCGCTTGCAGCAACCTGTGAGACACGAGCGCCAGCACATCGTTCGTGACGAAGATGTTATGCCAGAGCGTGTGTTTTAAGCTGCGTTCATGCGTTCATATCCCCTGGTAAAATATGGTACACTGGCAACGAGACAGAAGCCACTGTTGAGAATACTGAGGAGGGTTTCATGGCAACGTTTTCGCGGCAAGATGACTTTGTTGAGCAGCCGGGCTGGTTCGGCAAGGACATGTCGGTAGAAGAATACCACAAATTGGAACAGCTCTCACCTGACCGCAAATATGAGTACATTTATGGCAAGGTGTATATGATGAGCGGAGGCACTGTGGGGCATGATCGTATCAGACGCAATATCGAGTCAACGCTGGATCGCCTTTTGCGTTCAGGGCCATGTGCGGTTTTTGGTGTTGATGTCCAGGTTCTGCTGGGAACAAAGAGGAATGGCAAAGCGCATTATGTCTTTCCTGACACAACGGTTTCGTGCAACACGGCTGATCAGCGGCGTGACAATACGCTAATCGAAGCGCCGCGTGTGGTTGTGGAGGTCTTATCTCCAGGTACCGAAACCAAAGATCGAGGCGTGAAATTCAAAGCCTATCAGCATTGCCCAACTATTCAGGAAATAGTCCTGGTCAATCAATACTTTCCCTCTGTCGAGGTCTGGCAGCGTAATGTGGAACACCCGGACAACCCCCATGCGTGGCTCCGTCGTCTCTACTATGGCCCTGACGCAATAGTGGAGCTAACCAGCCTGAATATTCAGCTTGCGATGGAAGATATCTATCAGGGCCTGACTTTTGAGGAGGAAGAGGAGGATAATGA
>DAOTVZ010000094.1:0-22680 GCA_034436045.1 Ktedonobacteraceae bacterium
TCAGAAGGAAATATCTGCTTGAAAACTCTTCCACTTGCGGGGATTTTTCATCGCATCGGTCAGTCTTCCTGACCATGCAACTTTGCTATCCTGCTCACGTAATAAAGGCAAACGAGCGATGCTATTATGTATGCGCGAAAAATTTTGTAGACTGCGAGGGAATACCGATGGACTTCATACAGTTGCTTGCCAGCAATTTCGGTTTCGCAATCATGTTCTTGATCTTTGTTATTGCTATCGTCAGTATTGTTCTTGGCATCTTGTTGGAATTCTACAAAACTACGCTCAAAGCACGTCAGAGAATGCAAGAGTTACGTAATGAGGAACTGCGCTTACGTTTGCAATTAGAACATCGCCAGCCAAAAAATGAGCCTCTGGCCGATTCACAGGCATCAGATATTTCCCAGCCACAAGAGTTGTCCTGGGCAGAACAGCCGCAAGCACACTATCAGGCCGGTTATCAGCAGCAGCGCTAATCACACAATGCCTTCTAGCTCGTCCTTCGGATCGCGCATCATCAGTTGTGGCACTGCTTTACGCGGGTCGAGATTCTCGAACAGAACGCGGCTCAACTGGCGCGTAATGGGCATCTCGACGTGATAGCGTTCGGCCAGTTGCAGCGCGGCCCTGGTTGTCCAGACGCCTTCGGCAACGGAGTGGGTGGATTTGAGAATGTCATCTAGCTTCTCTCCGCCGGCCAGACGACGCCCAAGCTGCTGATTGCGGCTGAGTGGACTGGCGCAGGTAGCGATGAGATCGCCGATACCGGCCAGACCGGCGAAGGTCAGGGGCTTGGCTCCGGCAGCGACGCCCAGGCGCGAAATCTCGGCCAGCCCGCGCGTCATAAAAGCGGCTTTGGCATTCTCACCATAACCCATGCCGTCACTGAAGCCTGCGCCAATGGCAATGATGTTTTTGAGCGCGCCGCCCAGCTCCACACCGATCACATCGTCGGCTGTATAAACGCGAAACCATTGTGTTGTAAAGAGCGTGCGCAGATAAATGCCGACTTCGTCGTTGTAGGCCGCGATGACCGCCGCCGTTGGCTTGCCCTCGGCCACCTCGCGGGCGATATTGGGGCCGCTCAGGGCGGCGATCCGCGCGCTGGCGGCGGGCAACTCTTCGGCAATGATCTCGGTCATACGTTTGAGTGTACCAATCTCGATGCCCTTACTGGCGTTGACAAGGAGCGTGTGATCTGCTACATGGGGAGCGAGCAGGCGCACATTGTCGCGCATGCGCTGTGAGGGTGTCACCAATACCAGCACATCCCTATCATGAACGGCCTCAGCAATATCGTTTGTTACCAGCAAGTTTGAAGGAAAGGGAAAAGAGGGAAGAAAGAGAGTATTTTCGCGCTTCTGCTGCATCTCGCATGCACGTTCTGGCCGATGCTCCCACAGCGTCGTCTGATACCCTTTGCTTGCCAGCAGCAGTGCGAGCGTTGTGCCCCACGCGCCGCTGCCGATCACGCCAACCGCAACCATGCCGTTGCTCTCCTCCGTCATCAAATGATCTATGTTCTGCCTTATGTTATTGTCAGCAATCAAGGCCATTGTAACACAGGAGCGCAATATTAAGGTTAGAAACTACCTTCCTCTTTTCCCCTTTTTTCCCCTCAAATTCTCCGCTCTCTTTCTCAAATCTGTCTCGCCACGTAGAAAGGGGCCAACATCAGAATTACTGCTCTGAAAATTGTCTACATCATCAAATTCAGCATCTTTTAATCGTTTCATTACTTTTGCGACTTCAGATGGTGATGAGCAGTTATGGTAGAAGCATGCTTTCCACTGAATACGCTTTAATTCATCTGCACAGTATGTTCCGCACTCGTTCTTTAAAAGGTTCTCTATCGCTTGTCGTGTTGACTTAAGTTGCTTATCGGCTTCTCCAAGATTTATGCTTTTCATCTCAGCCTGACAAATCACCTTAAGGTCATCATCATCTCGCGCATAGAAAATTAAGCCATCGCACCGTTTGCTTTCATCTTCTATACCCAGGCTATACGCGATGTGCCTTTGCCTTTCCTGATCGTCAGGATCATCTAGCTGAAAACAGAGAACAACCTCGCCAGCATAAGTATCAAGAGAAGACGCGGAAAGGGCAGCTTTAGGCTTTACCCAGAGTTTATCTCTCTTATCCTTGCCAGCTATATATTTCTTAGAGCTAATGGCTAAAAGCAATAAACGACTAAAAGGCACGTACTTCTCCTACAATTCAAAATGAAGCCGCTGAACATACTCTGTGACTTCGCTGAAAGTGCGCCAGTGAATAGTTCCATCATTCTCCAGGATATTTTTGACCTGACCATCCTCGTCGAACTGATACACAGATACTTTATTTTGATCGATAAAGGCATCTGTACTTTCTAGAAGAAACATATTCTTTATCTCTTCTTTGTTTTCATGTTTATAGGCATCTATCAGATTGATAAGATGATCGACAACATATGTGCTATGCGTCGTGAGCAAAACACGCAGTCCTGCGTTTACTAGCATGACTAGAAACTCGATGATCTTCACTTGTGCGGCAGGATGCAAATTCATTTCTGGCTCATCAATAACCAGCAGCTCTCCAGGTTGGGCTAGATAGCGTAAGTAGAGTACCAGGGCCGACAACTCCTTCACCATAGAGGATGCAATTGAAACCTCCATCTCCACATTTTCTTCATCCACACAGTTACTCGGCTTAAAAAGGATTTCTCTTCGTGGATCAGGGGTTGGTGTGGAGAAATCCAGATGCCCTTCCAAAATATCCTCTTGCAAAATATCTGCTAGCTGCATATATCGCTGAATAGCAGGTTCCTCTGTAGCTTCCTCTTGTCTTTCCAGGATATTAGCATTGACGTAAAGCTCTATCATCATGCCTACAAAACCACTGATGGGTCCGCTTTGGAGACGTGGCTTGGGCAATGGTTCTTTAGGCTCTTCAACCTCGGCTCTGGCAGTATTTTCTAGAAGATTCCTTGCGGGCAATGGTATAAACTGATCATTAATGATGCTCGTCCGTTCCGTAGGAAAAAAATAAGTGGAAGGATAAAAGAACTGCAAAAATTCACGAAAGACGACACTAGCAATAAATCTTTTTACTTCTCTATTAGGGAGACGCTCTTTAATATTTACCCCAGGATAAAGAAACAACTTTCGCTCACCAGCCTCCTTAAGTGCTTTCAATAAGGCAGAATCTTCATCTCGGCCAATTCTATCTTCTATAGTGATGCCTTCTAAATGGCGAAGCAACTGATTCTTTATTGGAGTCAGGTCTGCTTGCATTTGAAGATTATCGAATCTTACACGATCTGTACTCAAAAATCCTCGTATCCAGTTTTTTGTGTATTGCAGAATATTATTAATACACCTCTCACCACACTCATCAGCAAATTGCACAATATCAAGTACGCCATCACCTTGTTCAATGACCTGCTTTACTACTCTCTCAAGATCACGATATCTTTCTGGCGGCTTAGTAGAAGCATAGGCATTAACATATCTACGCCAGCCGTAATAGCTTAAAGCTGCTGCTACAGTACAAGCTAACCACGTTTTTCCTGTATTATTTCTTCCAACAAGAATTGTTAAAGGCTTTAAATCTATTTCAGCAGCTTTCACTACGCCTAAATTTTTTACCGTCACCTTCATAATCGTCTCCCTCTCCTGGCTCACCCGGCTTCTTTATACCCCAACCATTGCTATACTGATACCAGCATTATACCAGAATGCTCAAAGTGCTAATAGGGGAAAGCTCGACAGTGATGGGGGCGCACCGTAAAAAGGCACAACAAATCACCCGATGATGGGGGACTTTCATCGGGTGAGGCGAAATAGCGATTACGGGCGTCCTTCCTGGTCGCGGTCGGCCTGGCGAGCGAGGACTTGCAGGATGTCCTCGGCGGTATGGCGCAGGTTATCGGGCAGGGCCAGGTACATCTCGATCAATGACTCCAGGCGTGCATTGTCAATGTCCCGGTAGGCCATGCTGATAATCTTCGTCCACGGCTCATTTAGATAAAACGCCAGCTTGCGGCAACTCTCCAGCGTCGGACGGGTGCCGTTCAAATAGTTATGTAACGATTGTTTGGATAATCCGGCGGCCTTTGCCAGCGCGGTCATCGAGACGCCGCGCTCCTCAATCACCTTCCACAGGTATGCTTCCAGGCTGCCCGGATCGTGATATGAACGTTTAGCCATAACCGTATCATATGGTACACGTTGTCTAAGACATAGTTGTATATAGGATACGTGGCAATGACGATGTTTTTTTACAACTTGTGGCATAGAAGAGTAGTCATATCAGTCAATAGAGGTTGACAAACTCGTTATTTTTTGTCATACTAGTGATACGAAACATGGGCCGCCGGTAATACAAAGTAGGACGGTTGGCGTATATCAGGAGTAAATACCTATGCGGGAAACATCCGATAGTCATAGAGATAACGCAATGGAGCAGAGATGCCATACCGAATATCTCTGGCTGGCAATTGGCGATCTCGGCTATGCCGACGAGTGCTACCCATTCTATGCCTGCTCACAGGCAGAAGCTGAGCAGAAAGCTCAAGACTGGCTCAAGAAACAGGGCGAACGTATTCTCAGCCTGCGCATGCTCCGCCGCTGTCCAGATGGCTTTACTATCCTCCGCACTCACCTCCCCGGTGAACGTCGCGTACCCCCCAGTCAACAAACTTCATCTAATCAAAAGTAGGCATGATAGCCGGAGCCTGGAATCCAGGCCCTGATATCCACAAAGGGCGTCACTACCTGTATGTTGCGCTACCTGCGCTGGCGACCTCCGCCGTCGCAGGCATTTGCTACAGGCAGTGACGCCCTTTGTGGGTATTATATCCTGAAAAATTATGTTTTGTGCATATCATGTGCCATGCTTTCTTATATATTATTCTGTAAAATATCTCGATATATATTATATATTATTATACGTATTCCTTTGTATAACATTATATATCACTAGATAGTACTATAATCTGGACAACAGAGAGGCTTTTTGAGATACTTTGATTCATAAAATGTTCTGTTTCAATATGAAACAGTTCTTACAGCAAGTAAGCGTATTTTCTATGAAAGGGACAATGCATCGTGTCAATGAAGACCAATCTGCTGCGCAAGACTCCACGCGCCCTGCTGATAATGTTGCTCATACTGCTGGCAAGTGCCTGTGGCATAGGTACGTCGATGGCGCACGCGGCTGTAGCTTCCAGCCCTGAGCTGAAACCTCTTAACTGGCATCCACACGTTTCGTTGGCGGCACAGGCGCTGGTACATCATGCCGCTGGCACACCGGTGAGCATATCAACCTGGAGTTCCTCTTTCGACTATCAGGGGCAGAATTATCCCTATACGATGGTGGGACAAGACCCGACGAAAGGCCCCTCGATTACGGTCGTGCCCACAATTATCGTTCCCGTGAAATTGACGCTGGCCGATGGAACGGTCTATAACGGTGAAGACAAAGTTGATCCCACTATCCAGTCGCCAATCTTCCAGAGCGCACAATTCGCCAGTGGGGATACGCAGTACGGCGATGCTATCCAGCGCGCGGAGTTCTGGCGATACGTCTCGGCTCCCGGCATGTTCTATCATGTCTGGCTAAGCAGACCTATCGTCTATCCAACCCTGTCGCTGAGCGTTCCCGCAGATATGGGGCAGAGCCTGCACCTGAAGACGGGCCATGTGGTGGCGGGCGTAGATATTGACTATCTGGACACGCAATTCGAGAACTACATGACGGCGTACCAAATCTCCCCGCGTACATTGCCAATCTTCTTGAGTGCTAACACGCTTGGTACCCTACAAAGTGGTACCGTCTGTTGCATCGGTGGCTATCATTCCATCATGCCCAATGCGGATAATACCGCCGTGCAGACCTACATCTACGCTGAATATAGCGATTTCCCGCTCTTTACCGGCAATCCAACGGTCTTTACTAATACAGATGCGCTGAGCCACGAGATTGCTGAGTGGTACAATGACCCGTTCGTAGACAACGTTGTACCCGCCTGGAGCGTGCCCTCCGAGCCACAGTATGGCTGTACCAACATACTGGAAGTAGGTGATCCACTGGTTGGTGTCGGCTTCTTCATAGGTGACTACCATTTGCAGGACGAAGCCTTCTTCTCCTGGTTCGCGCGCCAGTCGCCCTCTATCGGCATCGACGGTCGCTATACCTATCTGGGAACTTTCACCACTGTCTCACCGCCATGCTAATAATCAACATAATATAAGCGATGACGAGAGCAAGCAAGGGGAACCACAAAGGAACGCCCTTGCTTGCTCTCGACGGAGAAGGTTATTATTCCACCACGCTTTTATGGTAATCTTCTGGTCTGGCGGAGATATTTTCATAGACGGAAGGCTTGAGGACGCCGATATAAGGCAGGTTGCGGTATCGTTGCGCATAATCCAGGCCATAGCCCACAACGAATTTGTCGGGGATGCGGAAGCCAACGTAGTCTGTCTTAATGACTTTCAGTCGTTCACGCTCTTTGTCCAGCAGTGTGCAGACGCGCAGGCTGAGCGGGTTGCGCCGCTGAAGCATATCGAGCAGGTAATGAAGGGTCAGGCCGCTATCGATAATGTCTTCGACCACGAGAATATGTTTGTGTTCAACCGGCCCTTCCAGGTCTTTGAGGATACGCACCACGCCACTTGATTGGGTACTATTGCCATAGCTTGCCACCGCCATATAGTCGATCTCCAATGGCAATTCAATGGCGCGCGCCAGATCAGCGATAAACGGGACCGCGCCTTTGAGCGTTCCTAAGAGCAAAAGATATTTGCCCAGGTAGTCACGGGTGATCTGTTGTCCCAACTCGGCAACCTTGGCGCGTATCTGCTCCTCTGTGATAAGCACCTCGGCAATGTCGTCATGCATAGTCACGGGTTATTCTACTCCTGCTTCTGCTTTTTCTAGCTGTTCCTGTTCTCCTGGTAGCAGCATAAGGCGCACGATCCGCCGCGTCTGCTTTGTCAGGCGTACCCGATCATCCAGGCATACTCCCGCTAACCACACGCTCTGTTCCTGCGCGTCGGGACGCGCATGGGCCAGAAAGAGCGGCAATAGTTCTCGTTCCTCGCGTGGAACATGTGCGTCGATCAGCACCTCTTTGACCTTTTTTTCTACTGCCATGCCCAGTGGTCGGATGCGATCACCGGGCCGACGCGGGCGAATATAGAGCATGTTTGGCACCATATCAGCATCGATATACACTACGTAGCGGCTCACGGGTAAAAGCTGCCACACGTCCTGCCAGCGTTCTGCGACCAGCGCAGCGCGAACGGCATCCAATATATCCTGCGGCAAGCACTCTGCCCGTGCATACCAGGGTAGACCGGCTACCTCAACCTGTGTCGGCAATGATGACAGGCTTAACACTGTTTCCGGCGCGGTGGTTCCCGGATGTGCTTCATCGGTTGCTGGATGGTGCGATGAATGGGTCGCTCTAACCTTAAGAGTGAGTGTACCACGTCGGTAGATGGCCCGCAAACCGGCAGGCAAGTGAAGGGTGCGTGTCTCCCCTTGTTGCTCTTTCTGCAAAAAATGCTCAAGCAGATGATAATGGCGCAATTCAAGCGGCGACTGGCCTGCGCAGAGTTGCTCGGCGCAACGGCGTAACAGGTGCCGTTGCAGGCTGAGCGGTAGCGCCAGCAACGCATCCCGCTTGATCTCCACGCCGCCCGCTTCCTCGCGTGCGACCACTGTAGGCCAGCACGCGCTAACCTGCTCCTCAATCCAGGCCGCGTCCACGCTCAACACCTCGGCGTTGCGCAGCAACGTTGCGCGAAAGTTGCTATTCATTGAGACTAGCAGGGGCAAGAGTTCGTGACGAATGCGATTGCGCAGGAAACGTGGGTCACGATTGCTGGTATCCTCAATCGGTGTGAGTTGCTGTTGCTGACAGTACGCCAGTGTCTCGGCCCGCGTGGCGCAGAGCAATGGGCGAATGATGTCGTGCTGTCGCGGTTGCAGGCCGATCATGCTGGTGATGCCGCCACCGCGCAACCAGTGTAACAGTAGCGTCTCTACCTGGTCATCCTGGTGGTGTGCCACAGCGATGGTATCACCCTGAGCTACCGAACGCAGGAAGCGATAGCGCGCGACCCGCGCAGCTTCTTCCAGGGAAAGCCGCTCTTCACGTGCTAAGGCCGGTACATTGGTTCGGCCCACTGTAACGGGCAATCCCCACGTGGTTGCAAGTTGCGCCACCTGTTCGGCCTCGTGTGCGCTCACTTCCGGGCGCAACTGGTGGTCGAGATGGGCCACGTGCAGGTATACTTGAGGATAGCTTCGACCAGGGCCGCAGAGCGTATGCAGGATATGCAGCAGGCAGAGCGAATCAGCCCCACCCGAAACAGCCACCACCACACGCCCGCGTTCAGGCAAGAGTCGATGTTCCTCGATAAAGGTGGCGACTTTTGCTTGCAGGGCCTCATTCTGCAAGACAACCTTTGCGGTTGCCCGTACCCTCTTCGTGTATGGTAGGGGTGACTCTTGCGCTCGCTCTGTCTCATTCTGATGCATAGTTGCCTCGCTGTGCTGAGTGTGATACGATAATGATAAATAATGGCATAATTATAGCACTGTCTCCCACCTCGCTGGTCAGGGATGAGGTGCATATCGTCTGATTCAGTGTTGTGCAGGGGATAAGCAAAGCAATGGCAATTCGTAAGATTATTACGTCTGAAAATCCAATATTGCGGCAGAAAGCTAAAAAGGTTCACCGTTTCGACCCGTCGCTACAGCGGCTCGTCGATGATATGTTTGAGACGATGCACGCCGCTAATGGTGTAGGACTGGCGGCTCCGCAGATTGCTCTCTCCATTCGCCTCTTCGTCGCCGAGTACGAAGATCACAAGGTCGCTATGTTCAACCCGGAGATCATCAAGGCCGAAGGCGAGGTGCTGGGCACTGAGGGTTGCCTGAGCATCCCTGGCTATGCGGGCGATAACATCCGCCGCGCCGAGAAAGTTGTTGTTAAAGGACAGGATGTACGCGGCAAACCTATGCGTGTGAATGCCGAGGGCTGGTTCGCGCGCGTCTTGCAGCATGAGATCGACCATCTTGATGGTATCCTCTTCATTGACCGCCTCGACCGACCCGAAGACCTGCGCGTAGTCGGCGAAGATGAAGAGATCGTGGAAGCGGTGGCAGCAGAATAAGGTTGACCAGCGAGCAAGTGAGGCAGGGCACCCGTAAGGGACATGTCTATAATGCTCCTTGCAGCTCTGCCTCGCGGTTGCCCTGTTGCGCGTTACTCTAGGGCATTTTTTGCTGTTTGCGCAGCATTGGAAGAGGCTGGTTGCCGAGCGATTGCGCGCAGCGAGGACAAATGTAGAAACCCTCTTCACGGTAAGTAAGCTCACTTACCAGAAAGTGTTGATAGCAAATGCCGCAACGTGTGGCATCGGGCTGACTGGCAACTTGACGGTCATGCTCGAACAATGTACGCAACGATTGCAGCAACTCCTCTAGCTCAGATGAGCCGGAAGCCTCGCGGTCGCCATTCATTTTTGTCCCAAGCACAGGCAACGCGCCCGTCACCTCGCTTGAGCGCAGCTCTCTTCGCCCATGCGGTGCGTGCCCATTGCCAAATTCCGCATCGCCCGATCCCGCTCTATAGCTATTATTCAAAGTACAAAACCCCGCCATATATTCGACAAAAGCGCTGCACTTATTATATCTTTAGAGATGATATCTTGCAAGCAGCAGCCAGCAGAAAAATTGCTCCTACCCTTAGCGCGGCCCTTGCCGTTCCATGAGCGCGACCAGATTAAGATTGCTGGCTCTCTTGGCATTTTTGACATAGCCCATACATTCTGACTTCGTATGAACGCAGTTCAATACCGGATGCCCGCGCGGCAGTCTGGAGCGCGTCCTGCGCGACACTGATCTCAACCGGCACGTCCAGCAGTGCGCCACACATAGTACAAACCGCGTGATCGTGACGGCTAATATTGGCATCGTAGCGGCACTCGCTATCGCGCCCGATTTCGCGGATCAGCCCTTGCTCCGACAGTTGATGCAAGATACGATAGACGGTAGCCAGACCGATACGCGGTCGCTGGAGCCGCACCTTCTCGTACAGATCGAGCGCCGTCGGATGATGGCTATCCATCTTCAAAGCCTCTAATACTGCACGCGCATTCGCATTCAACGTTTTTTCTTCCATCTTTTTGTCCCAGGTAATGATTATCATTCTCATCTAAGAGCTACTCTCACTGTACGACAAAGAGGTACAAATGTCAAGATAGGCTCCGTTCGCCTGCTCTAAGCCATATAAGAATGGGCTTAGAGCATTGTTTCAGAACTGCATTGGTGAAACCAGTGAGGGATGAGCCACGTGAACATAGGCGGAGGAGATAAACATAAAGTTTCCGCACATTTGCAGGTTTGTGATTCATTACACGCTGAGAGCGGTTTGGCGGATAGAAAGGGTGTGATGAAGGATTTTCATCATCGACCTCAGCGCTCTCGTAGGGGCGTGATTGATCACGCCCTGCTTGCCCGTCAAGCTCTTCACAGGCGTGATGAAGGATTTTCATTATCGACCTTGGCGCTCTCGTAGGGGCGTGATTGATCACGCGCGGCATGCCCGTCAAGGCCATCGCAGGGCGTGATGATGGACTTTCATCATCGACCTCGGTGTTCTCGTAGGGGCGTGATTGATCACGCGCGGCATGCCCGTCAAGGCCATCGCAGGGCATGATGAATCACGCCCCTACGAGAGCACGATGACTGTTTTGGTCATTCAAAATCATAAATGGCGAAATCATCAGACATTTTAGAAAGGAAACGGTAGCATGAATCAGACGGAACGGTACACTCCTATACTGAACGTAGCTTCTGATAGCACAGAAGTATCTTATGAAGAACATTCACCCTTCATACACGAGTTGAGCGATGATGCGTTAGTTCAGGTTCATGGGGGCTGTCTGGTCGAGCATTATCCTACACTCTTTGGTATTCCTCTGACCTTCCTCGGCTACAGCACTCCTTGCGGCTGTGCCTATGCCGCGCCGGGTCAGGCGGCATGTATGTAGTACTTCAAGTAAAGTGAGATATAAAAATAAAAAAAGAGAGTATCTCGGCACGGGATACTCTCTTTTTCGTGAACAGGGGAGAAAGGAAGAGTGTTAATTTCTTAGTGGCTTGCCCGTCATCAGGATGGATTGCATGCGCTCCTGCGTTTTCTCCATGCCGCACAGGCTCAGGAAGGCCTCGCGTTCGAGGTCAAGCACCTGTTGCTCAGTGAGTGGCGTGACGGGCGAGGTTTCGCCCCCTGTGAGGACATAGGCCAGCTTGCGCCCGATGACAGCATCATGCTCGCTGATCTTACCCAGCAGCAGCATATTGTCGATCTGCTGTTCCAGCACCAGGCGTGCGCCTGAGCCGGGGAGCAGCAGCATCTGCGGCTCAGGCGGTTGCCACTGGCCCGCCGCTTTCGCTTCGGCCAGTCTAATAGCGTCTGCTTTAGCATCGCGCAAGAGCAGGTCGCGGTTGACGGTGATAGCATCGGTCTTGCGCAAGAAGCGGTACTGCTGGGCCTCGGCGGCGCTGGTCGAGACGGTGGCGAAGGAGATGATCTCAAAGGCTTTGCGTGACGGCGTAAAGGGGCCACCGGTCTTACGAGCCATTTGCGTCTCCACGTCTGCACCATGTCGCAAGAGCAGTTCTTTACAGCCGCCGCCGGCCGGAATGAGGCCAACGCCGACCTCGACGAGTCCAATGTAGGATTCAGCGGCTGCGCGGGCATGCTGGCTGTGCATAATAATCTCGCAGCCACCGCCGAGTGCGCGCCCTGCCGGGGCCGCAACGACAGGAATAGGGCTATATTTGAGCATCAGGTGTGCCTGTTGCAGACCGTTAATAGCATTCTCCAGCATCTGCCATTCGCCCTGCCGTGCGCCCATCAACACCAGGAAGAGGTTGGCACCGGCGGAGAAGTCTGCTGCCTCGTTGCCAAGTACCAGTGCTCGGAACTGCCGCTGCCCCTCTGTAACAGCATAGTGCATCATCTCAATGATGCCCTCGTCAATCGAGTTCATCTTGGTGTGGAACTCGACGCAAGCGATACCGTCACCCAGGTCGATCAGCGCCGCCGAACCGTTGTCGCGCACAACCCGGTTGTTAGCTTTGAGAGCTGGTAAAGAGATGACACCCTGCGGCTGCGGCACAGGCTTGTAGCTATCGCTCTTGAAATCAAAGTACTGGCGTCGTCCTGCCTCGCCCACATAGAACGTACCCTGGCCTTGCGTTCTGACGCGCTCGACCAGTTCTGGCATTTGTCGTCCCTCAAAGACCTTCTCGAATGTTGCGGGATGTTGCAAGAGCAGGTCCCACACCTCGAAACTGCCCAGGTCGAAGTTGAAGCCCCAGCGCAGCGCGTTATCGATGTCAACGATACTCTCGGCGATCTCCGGCGCGCGGTTGGCGGCATAGATGAGTGTATCGGCAGTTGTTTCGCGGGCGAACTGGCTGGCGCGATCATCGCCGCTGAGGACGGTCAGGATACGCTCTGCCGGATCATCGATGTTGCGCGCGGCACCGAGCGAGGGATAACGCACCTTCTGCTGTGGCTCGTATTCCAGCGTTTTGAGGTTCAGTTCAAGGATGGTAGAGGAGCCATCAGCGTTTTTGACGCGCTTATAGAAGCCCTGACCACTCTTCTCGCCCAGCATGTTGCGCCTGAGCATCTCCTGCACCAGTTCCGGCAAACGGAAGCTCTCGCGCTGTTCGTCGTTGGGTGCATTCTCATAGAGGTTGCTGGCGACATGCGCGGTAGTATCCAGGCCGGAGAGATCAGAAGTACGGAACATGGCGGACTTGGGGCGTCCCATTGCGGGGCCGAGAATGGCGTCTACCTCGCTAACGGTATAGCCTTCGTTCAGGGCGTGTCGCAGCGCGGAGACGAAGCCGTAGACGCCGATGCGGTTGGCAATGAAGTTTGGCGTGTCCTTACACAGGACCACGCCCTTGCCCAGTACCTCTGTGCCGAACTGCTGCATAAAGCTCAACAGCGCAGGGTCGGTATCCGCGCACGGCACCAGTTCCAGCAGGCGCATGTAGCGCACCGGATTGAAGAAGTGCGTGATGAGGAAGTGGCGGCGAAACTCCGCGCTGCGCCCCTCGATCAGTAGATGCGCGGGCAGGCCGGATGTGTTTGAGGTGATGATCGTGCCGGGCTTTAAAACGGCCTCGACCTTCTCATACAGATTATGCTTGATGTCCAGGCGCTCTACGACGGCTTCGATGACCCAATCAACCTCGGCAAGTTTAGACAGATCATCCTCGACGTTGCCGACAGTGATGAGTGCGGCGCTGCGCTGGCTGTAAAAGGCGGCGGGTCTGGCTTTTAGCGCCCTCTCAAGACCGGTTTTGGCAACAATGTTGCGATCTTGCGCCCCTGGCGGCACGATGTCGAGCAGCAAGCTGGGGATACCGACGTTGGCGAGGTGGGCCGCGATGGCCGCTCCCATCACGCCCGCCCCCAGCACGGCGGCTTTGCGAATCTGATATGTCATGGCTAGGCCAACCTCTCGATAATGGTGGTGACGCCCTGGCCGCCGCCGACACACAGGGTTGCCATACCAATCGTCTTATCCATCGTCTGTAAGTCGTTGAGCAACGTCACGACGATACGCGCGCCGCTACAGCCCTGCGGATGACCCAGAGCAATCGCGCCGCCATGCGGGTTGAGAATCTCTTCGTTCAGATTCAGCTCTTTGATGACGGCGAGGGTCTGAGCGGCGAAGGCTTCGTTCAGTTCGATAACCTCGATGTCGCTCAACTGCATGCCAGCGCGCTGGAGAGCTTTTTTCGTCGCGGGTACAGGCCCGATCCCCATGATATCGGGCCTGACGCCGGCGACCGCCATCGTGCGGACTTTAGCCAGCGGCTTGATGCCAAGCTCACGGGCCTTCTCCGCCGACATGACGACAAGTGCGGCGGCTCCATCGTTCAACGGACTGGAATTGCCAGCCGTGACGGTGCCACCCTTAAGGAAGGCGGGTTCTAGCGTGGCTAAGCGTTCGAGCGAGGTGTCGCGGCGCGGCCCCTCGTCAGTAGTCATCAAGTTACCGTCGGGCAGTGGCACGGGGGCGATCTCGCGTGCGAAGGTGCCATCATCGATAGCGGCGATGGCACGCCGATGGCTCTGCAAGGCGAAGCGATCCTGTTCCTCGCGGCTGATGTTATACTGGCGCGCCAGGTTTTCGGCGGTAATGCCCATCGGCATGTAGGCGGCGGTGGCGAAGTCTTGCGACGCGGGCGGATAAGGGGAAGAATACGGCTCGCCCTCTTTCTGCTTGACGAGGCGTGGATTGAACGACGGATTAAATCCGCCCATCGGTACACGCGACATATTTTCGACACCCCCCGCCACAAAGACATCGCCCAGGCCGAGCATAACGTTCTGCGCTGCCATGTTGAAGGCTTGCAGGCTGGAAGCGCAGAAGCGGTTGACGGTGACGCCGGCCACCGTTTCGGGCAGACCGGAGAGGATGGCAACGAGACGCGCCATATTTAAGCCCTGCTCGCCCTCTGGGAAAGCGCAACCAAGAATGACATCTTCTACTAACGAACGATCTAACTCCGGCACGCGATCCAGGGCGGCCTTGACGGCAAAGGCGGCAAGGTCGTCGGCGCGCACATCCTTCAATACGCCCTTGTTGGCTCGCCCAATCGGCGTGCGCACGGCGCTAACAATCACTGCTTCTGGCATGTATTTCTATCTCCTTGCGAGTGAACGCGATAAATCGAGTCCCTACAGAGTGTTACTCATTTCAGTTGTCAATGTATATGATCGATCTTTACAGGATTACATGCATATGGGTTCTTGATTTTTTGTTTATTCCCCCACAAGACATGGTCATGGTGCCGGATATGTTGCGTTCCTGTGCCTCAATGAAGAGGGATACGGGCGAGCGAGCATTGCTACCCGCCCGCCGTTCCCAACACACACGAGGGGAAGAGGATGGTTGTCTATTTAGAGTGGGTAGCCTTGCTTCTCGACGACCTGCGCGGCAATTTCGCGTTGCAAGGCTACGCCGTTGATCAGGTAGTCGCCCAGGTAGTTGCGCAGGCGCGGTAGCTCTTCGGCCATCTCGCTCTCATCCATGTAAGACATGATGAGTTGATCCAGGTTGGTGCGGATGCGCGCGAAGCCCAGCCAGGTTGCCAGTTGCGCCAGCCTGACATGTGTGGCGCTGTTCTCATCGCCACGACGCACAGCCTGGATGGCGCGCGCCAGGGCGCTATCGATGGCGTAGACCTCGATCAACAGGTTGGCGAGATATTCGATGAATTCTTCTTCATTCTCCAGGCCTTGCATGTGCTTCATGGCGGTCTTCATACCGGCATAGATAGTGGCATCCTTCGCGCGGGCAAGCGCAGCGACGGCGGCACGTAGTTGATCCGGTATGCTCTCTTCTGCGGTTGTTGCAGCCTGACCAGCAGCGATGCGCGCGGCGATGACAGGGAACTGGTTCATCAGGTCGAGCTTACCCGCGAGAACGCGGCGGAAGAGCGTACCGGCAGTGACGAGACGATTGATCTCGTTGGTACCCTCAAAGATGCGCTGAATGCGGGCGTCACGGTAGGCTTTCTCAATGGGATATTCATGCATGAAGCCGTAGCCCCCAAAGATTTGCACGCCCTCATCGACAACGTAGGCCAGTGTCTCGCTACCATGTACCTTAGCAATGGAAGCTTCGATGGCGTACTCTTCAACCGCCTTGAACATGGCCTCGGTGTTATCGGTGCTGCGCTCGGCGCGGTCGATGTTACCGGCGGTACGGAAGACCTCGCTTTCGGCGGCGTATGTTTCGGCGGCCATACGTGCCAGCTTCTTCTGGATCATGCCAAACTCATGCAGGTATTTGCCGAAGGCTTTGCGCTCGGTAGTGTAGGCGGCGGCCAGCCCCAGCGCGGTGCGCGCGCCGCCAACGTTGCCCGCGCCTAGTTTGAGGCGACCGAGGTTGAGGATGTTGAAGGCGATCTTGTAGCCCTTATGCAGTTCGCCCAACACGTTTTCAACCGGTACCTTGACATTCTCAAAGTAGACCTGGCGCGTCGAGGAACCCTTAATGCCCATCTTGTTCTCTTCCTTGCCGGTGGAGATGCCGGGCCAGGAGGTTTCGACAATGAAGGCGGAGGGCCGCTCGTTGCCGATGCGGGCAAAAGCGATCATGACATCGGCGAAACCGGCGTTGGATATCCACTGCTTGGTGCCGTTGAGGATGTAGTATTTGCCATCCTCGGAGAGTTCGGCGCGTGTGCTAAGATGCATGGCATCGGAGCCAACGCCCGGCTCAGTTAGCGCGTAGGCGGCGATCCACTCGCCGGTTGCCAGTTTAGGCAGGTATTTCTGTTTCTGCTCCTCGTTGCCATAGTAGACGATAGGCAGCGTACCGATGCCGGTATGACCACCGTAGGCCACAGCAAACGACGATTCATTAATGTGCGAGATGACTAAACAGCTTGTGAGGAGGCCAAGCTCGGCCCCACCATAGGCTTCAGGAATCTCGATCATCAGTAAGCCTTGCTCACCGGCCTTCTTAACCAGTGATGGCATCAGGCCTGGCTCCTGGCGGTCGATGGCCTCAACATGGGGCAGTACCTCGCGTGCCATGAAGGTATCGCAGGACTCAACGATCAGGCGCTGTTCCTCATCACACTGCTCCAGGGTAAATATACGATCAGCGCTTTCGCTGACCGGTGCGGTCAGGAAAGCTGTACCTTTCTCGGTTGGTTTCGCGGTAGTGGTCATGATATCGATAATCTCCTTAATTTAGTGCCGTAGGGGAATGGGAGTAGGGCAGCCACAAGGGTTGCCCTACCCCCTCGCCTCACAGACCTCTATTTGTTCTGAGCGCGCAACTCGCGCCGTAAGACTTTGCCAACGAGTGTTTTAGGCAAGGAGTCGCGGAACTCCAGTTTCTTGGGCACTTTATAGGGAGTGAGTCGCTCCTTACAAAAAGCCAGAATCTCTTCTTTCATTTGTTCCGAAGGTGTAAAACCAGGCTTGAGAGTGACAAAGGCCGCGACGGTTTCGCCGCGATATTCGTCCGGCACGCCGACGACAGCAGCTTCAGAAACGGCGGGATGCTGGAATAGCACCTCTTCGACCTCGCGTGGGTAGACATTGAAGCCACTGGCGATGATCAGGTCTTTGGCCCGATCAACGATGTAGAAGAATCCGTCTTCGTCCATCTTGCCGATGTCGCCTGTACGCATCCAGCCATCGATAAAGATGGCCTTCGTCTCGGCCTCGCGCTTCCAGTAGCCTTGCATGATATTAGGGCCGCGCACAACGATCTCGCCCACCTCGCCCGGCGGTAACAACTTACCGGTTTGCGGGTCGAGAATAGCCGCCTCGACATTGGGCAGGGGCAGGCCAATACTGCCTGCTCGGCGTTCATCGGTAAAGGGATTGCAGTGCGTAACCGGTGAGGCCTCACTCAGGCCATAACCCTCGACGAGCTTCGCGCCGGAGGCCCGTTCAAAATCGTTCTGCACTTTGGCCGGTAGCGGGGCCGCCCCACTGATGCAGTATTTGATGGAACTGAGATACTCTGTATGATGACCCGCTTCGCGCAGGATCGCCACATACATTGTTGGAATACCGGGGAAGAGCGTTGGTTTGTAGCGGTGAATATCTCGTACAATATCCTTTGCCTTGAATTGTGGCACCAGCACCATGCTTGCCGCCGCCAGAATGGAGAGATTCATCCCTACGGTCAGGCCGTAGGAATGGAAGAAAGGCGCGACACACATCGTCACCTCGCCACCGAGCGTCACCTTTGGTGTCCAGTAGCGCGTCTGCATGGCATTGGAGAGCAGGTTGTAATGGGTCAGCATCGCGCCTTTGGAAAGGCCGGTGGTGCCGCCGGTATATTGTAGCACGGCCAGATCAGAGCCAGAAGCGGGCACCGGCAGATTGAATAGCTCGATGCCGCCCTTGCTGTGCGTGTCGAGCATAGTTTTCATAACATGCAGTGTTTGATCCTCTCGCAGCTCTTGCGGCGTCAGTGGCGGCTCTGGATGCCTGGCTTTGCGCTGGCTAAGCGGATAAAGGGTGCGCAATATGGGTGGCAAAAAATCTGCCGGGCTGGTGATGATGATATGCTCTAAGGCTGTGTTGCCGCGTACCTTGCGCACGGTTGGATAGAAGGTATCCAGCATCACTATGACCTTCGCGTCAGAGTCCGCGAGTTGATGCTGCATTTCGCGTTCTGTATAGAGCGGATTTGTCGGTACGACGACCGCGCCGACCCGCAGCGCACCATAGAACGCAATCGGATATTGTGGAATGTTCGGTAGAGCAATAGCGACGCGATCACCTTTGCGTATCCCTAGTCGTTGTAGCCCAACGGCGAAGCGATTGGCATAGCTGGAAAACTGAGCATACGTGATCTTTGTGCCGTAGTAAATGAACGCAGTATAGCCAGGATAACGGCTGGCGGTCTCATCGAGCAACCAGGTAAGAGGGCGGTCTGGAATCGTGAGGAGAGCGGGAACACCCGGCTCATAATGACGCAGCCAGGGACGACTGGCAAGTAGCGCGTCGTGTTCGTTGCCCGATGGGATAGATGGATCTGGTTGTTTTTGCGCATCGTTGATGACCGATGAGTCAGACATGCAGCAGTAGCTCCTCTCAGTTGGGATGCCCCTCTTTGGGTATCCAGGTATGCGCTGGGTCGCCACAACGAGCAAAACGGTCATGCATCAGGTATCTCTTATTCCTAAGTATAAGGTACTCCTGTACAATTGAACATGTTGCCAGCTAACAATTTTTGCGCGATAATGAATATATAGCTAACGAAACAGGCTAAGTATCTGATTTTACGGCGAGCAAGCAGGGCGGGCGCAAGGTAGTCCACCAGCACAGGTGTTGCCTTGTGTTCGCCCTGCTCTAAAGAAGATGATTACGGAAAACACGACTGATTTTGCGCATCTGTTGACACACTTCCGGCTACGACACGGCATGTCACAGGGACAACTGGCGCAGGCGACCCGGCTCTCGCGCACATATATCTATCACCTGGAGAGCGGGCAGCGTCACAACCCCTCGCCGCATGTTGTGCAGAGCATTGCGCGCGCACTGGAGCTGCAACGAGATGAGCGCGAGCAACTGTATGAAGCCTATCGCGCCATGACCGGCCAGTTTGTCGATGACATCAGCAGCGAGAGTACGCTGCTGGATCTGGGTGAACTGGCCAGTCTGCTCGTGCATAATACCTCGTATCCGGCGCACTCGCTCGACCGACTCTGGTACCTGCGTTCATGGAATGAACCGGCTATCAGGCTCTTCGAGATGCAGGAAGAGCTTGCCAGAGGGGGGCTACATCATTTACTTGAGGTCGTCTTCGATCCGGTGCAGCGCAAACGCTTCCAGGGGTGGGAGAATCTGGCCCGCCGCCTCGTCAGCGATTTCCAGTACAACACGCGCACGATGACGCATCTGCCAGAGTACAAAAGCCTGCTCAAGCACCTGCGTGACCTGCCTGAGTTCAAGCGTATTGCCACCGCCACCTATCCTTCCGGCAAGCCTGCTCCCTCTTTTACCTTTCAAATACAACACAGCGAACTGGGACGTCTGACACTGCGCACTGCGACCACCATCTTTACCGGCTTCTCCAACTATTCAATGGTCAGTTACGTCCCCGGCGACCAGCAAACATTGAAGATTTACAGGCTGCAAGGTTGGCAGCCGGGCTAAATCAGCTTGAAACCGGAAATGGCGAGAACGGTGGCAAGCAGAGGGCGCATATAACGGTCGGGCATATACTTACTGATCTTACTGCCGATATAGACGCCCGGCAGAGAACCAAGCAGGAGCAGTAGCACCATACCCCAATTGATCGTACCGGCGTTCAGATAGCCGATGACCCCGGCCATCAGCAGCAGGAAAGCCTGAAAAATATCGGTGCCGACCAGTTCTTTCGATCCCATCTGAGGGAACATAAAGGCGAGAGAGACCACGATCAATGTGCCGCTACCAACCGAGGTCAGACCAACCAGAAAACCGACGCCTGCGCCTACAGCAACCGTCGCTGCCGGGCGTCCCACACGCTGCCAACGGCTTTTCCCCTCGCCAGCGGGTGTGAGAGAGGTATATTTGCTCTTGCTGTGATGTTCCAACTGGCGCAACACGAATGGTTTAATGACCAGCAGTACCGCTACGAGCAGTAGCACAACTCCTAGAGTGTGGAGAATGAGGCCATTAATGAGCGATGCGTAATGCTTATGAATATACTGCACAAGGACAGTGCTGAGCAGAGTTGCCGGGACACTGCCGCAGGCCAGCAGAAGCGCGATCTTGAAATTCACGTCCTTCTGCCGGATATGCACCAGCGAGCCGACCGCTTTCGTCACCGTCGCATAGGCGATATCGGTGCCCACCGCCCATATAGGGGGAACACGAAATAAGAGAATCATAATGGGCGCTAACAGCGCCCCGCCCCCCATACCGGTCAAACCAACCAGTATCCCGACCAGCAGACCGGCCACCGAGATCTGAAAATTCATGCGCACTTCACCTTTCCGTAATGTCTGTTACACTATAGCGCTATAACCGATTCAACCTATCAATTTAATCATCGCTGTATGCCATCTCGCATGGGAGCGTGATGAATCACGCCCCCATGCGAGATATATGTAACTATTGTTACATGAATGCAAGCAATATAACCTGTGTTACGAGAAAAGTCAAGCGGACGAAGTGCATGAATGATAGGTAAGGGGATGGGGCGAACACACCTGACATGGAGGGTCTGATGCTCCTTATGGATATCAGGCTCTTCATGTCAGGTGGTGATATCATTTTGAGGAGGAGAGTAGATTGCGCATGGCGGGATAGTCTTTCATGAGCGTGTCCAGAGTTTCCTGCGTCAATACCATAAAGGTGCCTTGCGCTTCCGCCAGCACGGCCTGTTCGTCGTCGGCCAGTGTGAGAACGCCGGAGGCCTGTACCATACGCCCACGCCGTTTCTCCAGCCAGGCTCTGGCACGCAGGCGGGGGCCATAGGGAACGGGGCTGCGGTAGCGCAGTTCCAGGCGGCCCGTCATGCTCCACGCGGGCGCATCGGTGAGCATCGAAGTACGATTCAGTACCTCATCTAAAATGGTGGCGACGATACCGCCATGAATGACACCTGGAAAGCCCTGATGCTCCTCTTTAGGCACCAGTTCGGAGACAACGCTATTGTTCTCCACGCGAAAGGTCATGTGCAGGCCAAAGGGATTGTGCAGGCCACAGGCAAAACAGCGCTGGTAATCGCTGGTATCGTTCAACTCCATAATGATCACCTTCTCAATAAAGAAATTTCTTCCACTGTACCACAAAAATAGATCATAGCAGGATACCCAATCCCCGAACGACTGCACATCCCCAGAGGCGATTCCGCACAGTCGTTCGAGGTATGCGTGATAGTCCCTGCGGCAGGCGGATGATAGTACCGGCTGCTAGTAGAGTTTGTGCCCTGTGTGGTACCATTAGGAATATTCTCAAATCATCAGGCGATAGCGCCAATGGAGCCTCTGCACGATAAAAGATACCTGACTTTTTTCGTACATAGAAGCTACTCCATAGTACGGTGGTAAACACTTCAGCAAAGGGACAGGAAGGTAGTGGAACGACAATGGTACAGATAGCCGCGCGAACAGACCAATCAAAGAAGCAGCGTAAGAAGCTTGCCAGAAAAGAGGCCAGATTGATGCTCAAGATCGAGCAGGCCAGGCGTGATGTTGAGCGGGCCGAGCAAAAAGTCGCGCTGGCCCAGAGCAAATTGCAGAAACGCAAAGAGCAGCTCCAACAGCTTGAAGAGCGTTTGCATGCACTGCGTACTTCTCCTTCAATTCCCATTCAGACCGCCCCCGCCTCTGAAATGGTACCGGTCGAAGAACAATTCCCGGAACCCGAAGTTCCTACAACGATCACGCCGGAGGTTTCGGAACCAGTAAGCGAGCCTGTGGCCACAACACCAGAAGTATCAAGTCAGGTAGAAGAACCCGCCGGAGAGGCTCAGAAAACTGTAGTACAGACAGAGGAAACATCTGGGGCGTCGGAGCAACATGCAACTCAGCCGGAGGAACAGCGAATAGAGACAATGCCGGAGCCGCCACAGGCAGAGATAGTAGGCCAGAAGACAACACCGGAGGAGCTTGATTCTCAGCAACAACCCCCTCCTGCCGTACCCCTTGAGCAGAGTAGCGAGCTACCTCCAGTCGAGGGACGAGCGGATATCGAAGATTAGCCGTAACAATTCCTCATGAAGACAATCTTTTGGAATTTTGGAAAATTGCAAAAATTCGTCCCAAAAGGTGTTGACAAGTTTAGGGAAATATGGCATATTATGCAAGCACCGCGAAAAAGCGGTACGCAAAGTACACTGACAACTGAATAAGCATGATTACTTCAATTTTGCCGTTCAAGCCAGCCGCCGATAGGTGTCAGCCACACCTATAAGCGGTGCTGACGGCACGTAACAGAGGATAACAAAGACCACAGGCATATGCTGTGATCGACACATGGAAACCATGATGTGAGATCGCAGAACAAGCTACACAGAGTACGAGGTGGATGCCTGGGCGCTGAAGGCCGAAGAAGGACGCGGAGACCGGCGAAACGTTCAAGGGGAGCTGCATGCAAGCGATGAGCCTTGAGAGTCCGAA